>CAJOFT010000019.1 GCA_905234025.1 Paludibacteraceae bacterium | reverse complement strand
TGGTATTGATCATGAATTTGCGACCATCCCCGGTGTCATCACTGATGTAACCAACCTTATCCTCAACCTCAAACAGGTGCGTTTCCTCCGCAAGGAAGGTATTGAAGCTACCTCCGAACAGGTCAAGTTCCACGTGCACAATGCGGACGCATTCGTCGCTGGCGACCTCAATCAGGTGCTCCAGAACTTCGAGATTCTCAATCCCGAACTCCTTCTCGCTGAACTCGACGAAACCGCCGACTTTGAGATTGAAATCAACATCAACAAGGGCAGAGGTTATGTGCCCGCTGATGAAAATCACCGTGACAACGAACCTATTGGTACGTTGGCTATTGATAGTATCTATACTCCGATCCGCCTTGTTAAGTACGCCATTGACGCTTATCGTGTGGAACAACGTACGGACTACGAGAAACTCACACTCGATATCGAAACCGACGGCTCTATCTCGCCGAAGGACGCCCTTACCGAGGCTGCGAAGATTCTCATTTACCACTTCATGTTGTTCTCCGACGAGCGCATCGTACTCGAAGAGGAAACCAAGAAACGCGACACGCAGCTCGATGAGGAAATCCTCCGCATGCGTCAGCTCCTCAACCAGCACTTGCAGGATATGGACCTCTCCGTACGTGCTCTCAACTGCTTGAAAGCGGCTGAGGTGGATACGCTTGGCGAACTCGTCAAGTATCACCGCAACGACCTCCTCAAGTTCCGTAACTTCGGTAAGAAGTCTCTCACCGAGCTGGACGAACTCCTGGAGCGCAACGGACTCGCGTTCGGTATGGATATTTCGCGCTACCGCGTAAATGATTAAACATTAAACTTTTAACATTAAACATTATTATGCGTCATAATAAAAAATTCAATCACCTTGGCAGAAAAGCCGCTCACCGTGGGGCTATGTTGTCCAATATGGCGTGCTCGCTGATCATGCACAAACGCATTTCGACCACACTCGCAAAGGCTAAAGCGCTCCGTATTTTTGTTGAGCCGCTGCTCACACGTGCCAAAGAGGATACGATGGCGAACCGTCGTCTTGTATTCAGCGAACTCAAACAGAAAGAAGTTGTAACTGAGCTCTTCCAGAACGTAGGCGAGAAGATTGCCAACCGTCCCGGTGGCTACACACGTATTCTCCGCACTGGTTTCCGTCTTGGTGACGCAGCTGAGATGTGTATCATCGAGCTCGTTGATTACAACGAGAACATGCTCAAAGAGGCGAAGAAGGCTGCCAAGAAAGCTACCCGTCGTGGTGGTAAGAAGGCTGCTGCCGAAGCTCCCGCAGCAGAAGCAGCTCCCGCCGAAGAACCCAAAGCTGAGTAATTGGCTACGCGGCTCTTTACGTCTCGGTCACAGACCGCGCCCGCGTCTCTTGACTCTCGGCTCTCGACTCTTGACTCTTGACGTCTCTCCTCAAAAAGCGGCATCCTTTCGGTTGCCGCTTTTTCTGTTCCCGCTTTTTCTGTTCCCGCTTTTTCTGTTCCCGCTTTTTCTGTTCCCTCTCGCCTTTATTGTCTCCGCTCGACCGGCTAACTCCGGTCGTTTTCTTCGTTAATTAGCCCGGCATCTGATGCCGGTGTGTTTTTTTTCATTTTCCGTCATTTTTTCTTGTATATTCCATTTTTTTGTAGTACTTTTGCACTCTCTTTTAAGCCTGCTTTTTCCAAAGGTCGCCCAAAGGTCAGCCAAAGGTCGACCATAAGTCAGCCAAACAAACCACAAAGGTGGCACAGAGGTGAAAGGAGACATGCAGGGACTTTGCAGAGGCTTTATTGGCACTACGTCAAATCTGGAATAAAAACCGACAACAAAACTAAATTTTTATCAATATGTCAAAAGTATCTACAGAAACGCCGTTGGTTAAACTACACGGCAAAACACACAAACACGACAAGGGTTATTTCTATGTCACGCCTTTTGGCGACCAGAAGTACCGCCAACGTGAGGAAAACTACCAGCAGAAGCGTTCCCCGCAACAGCTTTGGCACACGGAATCTTTTGTATGGGCGCATAAGCAGATCCGCGAACTCTGGCAGGACGCGCAGGCGCGGAAACAGGTTGAAAAAGACTGGAAGGACGCCATGAGGCGCACGCCGGACGGACGCGTTTACAAGGACTCGAAAGGCTGGAAGTTCGCGCTTCTGCAACTGCAATGGAAGACCGAGCATCCGTTTGAACCGTGGTACGAGGACTATTTGCGTCATCTTTCGGAAGTAGCTGCCGAAAAAACGCAGGCAGAGACGACCTCGCAGTACATGTTGCGTCATCAGATTAAGATCCTTTCGGATCAGCTCGCAGAACTCAAGGCGCGCCTTAATTCCAAATAAAGTGTCTTGACACTTCATATTCCTTTCGCTTCACTTGCACAAATCAAAAAAAGCAAAACCTCAATGGTCTTGCTTTTTTGTTTTCAGTACCGCGAGTGGGACTTGAACCCACACAGCCATCACTGGCCAAAGGATTTTCGTACATCCGCTGTTGATCATACAGCGATTGCTTGGACTATGTCTTAACCATATCCTTGCGGACGTAGGTTGTGGGTATATAGTCTCTACACATTTAGGCATTGCTGCCACTTAGCTCGGCGTTCTTGGCATTTCTGTAAGGCTGCCACATTCGCCGAATTAGCCCACTTCTACTTCAAGCCTTTCGACCTGAGCACTCTTTACCTTTGTTTTTCCCTCGTTAATTGGTTGTTCGTGCATGGCAGTTTGGACACAATAACTGAAGATTTTCCAGCCGTTGGTCATCCCTAATGGCATTGATGTGATGCAACTCCAATGCAATTGGATGACCCATCCATTCTGTCCGCCCGCAACATTCGCATTGATGTGGCTTTACACCTTCACGCAACAAACGTTCGCGTAGATGATTGGCATTTACAAATGTCGAGTGTTCCACCAAAATTTTCTCTAACGGTTGTGCTTCGCGGAGTGGAGTATATCGGGCTCCTTGGTTCCACGCTTGTCCCGTCATGTGAGAAGTGTCGAGGTTTAACTCCTGGATTTTTGCGTTTAATGGTATCATAGTTGCTGCCTGCTACCTTCAAGTGAAGTTTTGTAATCACTTAGGCATAAGAAGTACTTGTGTGAACTGCTTCCACAAAATCCTGATCAGTCCATTTCCGTTTAGACATAAACTAAAATGTTTCGTTAAAGTCCTTCGTGTCTACCGATTCCACCATCGCGGCTTGGGTTGGGTAGCGATTTCCACCGAAATCCGCCGCAAAAGTACAACAAATATTTGGAACAGACAAATTTTTTTCAATAAATTCGTAAAATATACCTATTTTAGGGGTTTTAGAAAGAAATTTGTCTACTCGCACAACTGTGCGAACGGACTTTCGGGGGAATTGCGGAGCATAAGCGGAGCAAGGCGGCGTCCGAAAGTACTGCAAATATTTGTCTTATTGTACTAAAAATTTCCCAAAATATGTTTTATAACATAAAATGTGCGTTTTTTTACGAAAGAGTTGTCCGCTGTTATTAATAATGCTTTTTTGCCCACAAAAATTTGCACATTCAGAGGAATTATATTAATTTTGCGCCGTTTTTCGGCGTAAATAATTGCCGATTGATACATAAAATCTTAAAAATCGGCAATTTTGAGTAACAAACACCACAAAACATTACCGAATATTAAGGAAAACCAACGTGAAATTAACAAAATCAAGAACTTAAGACAAAAAAAAGATATGAAAACAACAACATCTTTAAAACAAACATTGTTATTATTAATCATTTTCACTCTCAGCGCATGGAATACAACCGCGTGGGGAGGAACCGTGACTTTGACGGTAAGTGCACAGTCATCTCCAAGTACAGGAGGCTATGTTTATGTGAATTCAAAAAAATCAGCTCCGAGTTCTTATAGTTTGGCGAATGACGATGCTACACAAACAGGAACATCTATTGGTACTTCATGGACAGGTTATACAACTGTAAGCAAAACCTTTTATTTGTATGCAAGTGCAAAGGCGGGGTACTCCTTTAAGGGATGGTCAAAGACATCCTCGGATGCTTCTGGAGATACTTCTAATCCGAAATCTGTTTCTTTGTCAGGAAAGAATAGCGAGACAAAAACAGATGGTCCGTATTATGCAATATTTGGAGCGATAAAGGTTAATTCGGCGACAAATCCCGCAGCAATCTCGGTAACGGAGCCTTCTATACCAGAGGTATCGGTTACTTTTTCGGTTACAAGCGGAGCAAAGGCTTCTGACTTTAATACGCCGACGGTAACAGGTACTGGTTGGAGTTATGTGTCAAATTCGCTAACCGTAAGTGGAACAACGGCAACTCTAAAAGTCAAATTCACGGCTACCGCTGCTACACCGCAGGGAGAAAATAAAGGTACGGTAAAACTTACCTCAAAAGAGTCCGGCGGCTCCAATAAATCGGCAACTGTAATAGCAAATGTGGATTTGAAACCGACCTTGTCGGCTGACCCGACTTCCCTCGACTTTGGAATGTTCACGGTTAATGTGGATGAGAAAATGAGCAAGACGGTGACATTGTCTTTCAATGCTAATGCGGTTTCGTTTGAAAAAACGGCGGATATAGACATCGCTCCTTTCTCGGCAACTTTGAGTGGAGACCACAAAACCCTGACCGTTTACTATGAACCGAAAGCTGTTGGTACAGGAACATATAATGCGTCTTTGGTCGTAACGGCAAAGAACGGTCAAACCTCGCAACTGACAGCTTCACAAACCATTTCGCTCACAGGTAAGGCACAAGCGATTACGTATGCGGAGTATACATGCAAGATTAAAGATTCTTACATGGTGGATGATTCCGAATTGGATTTGCAGGATTTGTGGAAAAGTACCAGTGACGGAGCAATTACCTATTCGATAGAGAAATTCACACCGTCCGGCAATAACAATAGCGACGCAACGGCTCCGGCTATTTCAGAAGACAACCGCTACTTGAGTCTGGGACAGGCTGGTGAAGTACAACTGAAACTCACTCAAAAGGCTGCCACCAGTTATTATGCCGGTTTTGATACAAAGACCATTACTATCAATAAACACACCACGTCATTCAGTGGCTCGGCATACAATAATATGAAAGTTGATGGTACGCAGATTGCCGATTATAAATATACGAACACGTCTGCTGAAAAACCGACCGACAACAGCAGTAATGATTTCTACTATACGATTGATGATGTGAAATTTACCAATTCAGAGAAGAATAAAGGAACTGATCTGGTAACTTTCAATCCGACAGATAAGAAAATCACCGCTTACAATGCCGGTACGGCTAAAATTACTTTGCACCAGAAAGAAACATATAAATGCTCCGCAGCAGAGGCTTCATTCGAGGTGGCGGTGAGCAAGTACGACAACGCCTTCACATGCTCGTGGGGCAGTTGGACAAAAAAAGTGAATTTTGACGAAGTCGTTCCTGTTGAGTTTACAACGAACAACAACGACTATACAAATTCTCCGATTGAAATTTCCCAGACAAGCGGCAAGACGATTGCAACGCTGACGAAAAACGACAATACGCATTATACCATTACCGCTTCCTATACAAGGGATGATGCCACATGGCATCTCTCGCAGGCAGAGAACTATAAGTATAAAGCTTGTGAAGCTGATGCAAAAGTGCAAGTCCGCGTATTATCTGCTGTAGATTGCTATATGTTTGAGGATAATTCAGAGCACTCTTTCTCTACGAAAATAACTGATTTCTCCGGACATTTTGACCCCGCTATTGCTGTCAGCGGACCGGTTAAGCAAATATGGTTCGATGCTAAAAAAGAGAAATGGACTGCTGTAAGTAACTTCCTTGTGCAGTATTCCGTCGATAATGGAGCGAATTGGCGCACAATTGCAGAGGATATAGACCTCTCTACCTCATATGAGACATATGGTCCCTATAACTTCCCGGGCTTGCAAGATAATGAACGCGTTTCACATATCCGTTTCGGTGCTGCGACGGGAGCTACATATGCAAAATACTACACGAACATCAAGATTTCCCGTACAACGAGTATTAAGCCGGAAGACGAGGATGGTAATCTGGTGGAGACGCTGACTATGCCGCAAAATACCGTTGGTGGTTCGACAACGGCAAAGTTCTATATGAACTATAGCACGTGCGACGACGTGGTGAAAATCGTATCCAATGATTCTCACTTTACAGTGAATCTGCCGGAGATTAGTGTTGACCATTCCAAAGACTTTAATAGGGCGGAAATCACCATTACGTACAGCAGTGAGACGCGTGGCACGCACACGGGTACGATAACTATTTATACCAAATACCAGAACCGCACGTTTACGGTAACAGGTACGACGGACAAGAAAGTCCAGACCCTTACATGGAAAAACGGCTTTACAGATGACCCGCTGACTCTGCCGGTAGGCTTGACCGTGGATAACAAGAACATCGCAGTTGAGGCTTCCAGTGAGAAATCTGTGATGTATGAATCCAGCAACGACAAAGTTATCAAAATTACGTGGGGAGGTCTGGGCTTTGAAGTGGTCGGAGTAGGTACTGCGACGCTGAAAGCTTCGGAAGCAGGTGATGACTATTGGTTCCCCGTAAGTGAATCGAAGACCGTAAATGTAACGGATAAAAAGATTCAGGTGATTGTATGGAACCAAGACCTCATGAGCGACTTGGCATTGAATCAAGTGGTAGATTTGGATGCAAAGGTGTACCTGCGTGATATGGAAACTGGAACACTGACATATAGCGAAGTGCGTACGCCGTATATTACATATTCTTGCCCGAATAACAGCGTGATTTCCGTAGCGGGAAACAAGATGACTATTAAGGGCTACGGTGAAACATCGGTAACGGCTGTTGTTCCCGAAGCAACAGGCTATGAGGAATCACTGCCCGTTACATTGACCGTGAAAGTGCATGAACCATCTACAGGTTGCACAACGCCGAATGTATTGAACCATGCTGACAATGTACAATTGTTCTCAATGGATATGGACTTGTCTAATTATAATACGCCGGAGATTACATCTGCTCCGATTCTGCTGAATGCCGCAAATGGAAAACCCGACAAACTGTCATACAAACACAACGGCGAGTTATATACCGTTCCTGGAGGTATCGGTTCCTTGGCTATCAAGTTGTGCCGTGGAACTGTCAAGGCACAGCAGCGTGTAAATGGTGTTTGGAGTGACATCTCTGGTTCGGCATTTGATAATGAAGGCAAAGACGGTAGTAAAGGTGCTTATGATTGGCGTACGGTAGAGAATCTGCAGCTTGATGAGAATGCCGATGCTATCCGTTTCGTGCGCTTGACAGATGGACAGGGCTACCATAACTTCAAGGATATTAAAATCAGCCTGTTGCAGTACCTCCGTCCCACGAAGGAAGTAGTTGACTTGGGCGATATAGAAATAGGTGAGGCACGACAAGCACAAATCGGCTTCGAGTACTCCGACGTGAAGGGCGAGATCAAAGCTGCCAAAACAAATGTGGAGGATGAAACCTATACAATTAATGAGAAGACCATTTATTTGACTTGCGGAAGTCACGGTCATTATGACTTGCCGATTACAGTTACGCCGACTACGTTAGGTGCTTGGAGCACAACGATTACGCTCACGGACAACCTGACGAACGTTTCCACGACGCTCACAGTAAAAGCAAAAGTGACAGAGGGAATCAAATATGTCTTCAACGGCGGTGAAGGAGAAGGCGGTAATGTTTGGGGTTCTGACGACAACTGGGCGGAGAACCAAAGCAATCCGGGCAAAAACGATGCTGTTCTCATCAATTCAGACGTAGAGATTACGGGTGATGTTAAAGTCGGAAGTATGACTATCGCTGAAGGCGTTACAGTCACCGTTACGGTAACAGGCAGCCTCACGCTTGGCTCGGGCAGTAGCAAACTGCTTGAAAACTTCGGCGACTTGCACGTGGCTGATGGTGGTAAAGTGAATGTAGGAACTGGTACGTTTATCGTCCGCGACTTTATTCTGGATGCCGCATTAGGTAATGCACAAGGTAAAAACGCTTCCTCAGGTCAGTTGAATGACGATGAGGGTAACATGTATCTGAGTCGTGATGCTTACTTCCAGATAAGCTTTGATCCCTCTGGTCAAATCACATACGGCTGGTACGATTTCACCGTTCCGTTTGAGGTGAATATAACCGACGGTATATACCGTGAAGGCGACTTGGAACATCCTCTGGTGGCTGGCACAGACTTCATCGTTATGCAACACAGCGAAGCTGCCCGTGCAGCAGGCAAGAAAGACTGGTCTGTATTCCGCGGAACAATGCTGCCTGGACGTGTTTATACCATCACCTTCGATGATGAAGTGACCCAGAATACATTCCTGTTCAAGAAGAAACAAGGTGCTAATATGGCCGGTTCTGCTGATTTCCAAGCCCAATATACAGAAGGCTCAACGCTGACAAGCGGTTGGAACGGCTTGGGTAACGGAACCTTGCATCATACGCAGTTGAACGATATGCCTTCTGGCAAGAAAGTGCAACTCTATGACCACACCAACAATGTTTATGTATCGCGTGTAGCGGGTTCGCTGACATATGCAGTAGGTACGTCGTTCTTTATGCAGGTAAATGGCGAGCAGACCATTACATTGTCACCGGCTACCAGTGGTTACGGGTTCCTCGCTCCTGAACGTACACCGCGTGCGACAGAAGAATTCCGTCTTGCTTTGGCGGCTGAAGGTTCAGAAACAGTATGTGACCGTATGTGGGTTTCCGCGAACGAAGATGCTACCGGCGAATACACAATTGATCACGACCTGCTCAAGATGGGTACACCTGCTGAAGCCAAGATTGCACAGATGTGGGGCGTACGCAACAATACGAATCTCTGTGATATTGAAATGCAGATGAGTGACGACAAGGCTTCTTGTGACCTCGGTCTCTTTGCTCCGCAGGCAAAGGCTTATACGCTGTCTGTTGAAAACGGACCAAAAGACGCTACGCTTTACTTGACGCACAACGGTGAAGTTATCTGGGATTTGTCATCCGCTCCATATGTATTCGATCTGGCGAAAGGAACAACCGAAGGCTACGGCTTGCAGATTCAGGTACATAATACACCGCAGGTAACGACGGGTATTGACGAAACCGGCGCAAGCAGCAAGAGTGTACGCAAAGTGCTTATTGGTAACCAATTGTATATCATCACTCCGGAAGGCGCAATGTACAGCGTAACGGGTACTAAAATTCAATAAAACACAGCAGAAAGATGAAAAAGACGCGTTATATTATACCCGAAACAAGAACAGTAGTTATTGAATCCGCATATTTGATGGGATTAGGGGATACTAGTGGTCATATGCAAGGTGGTGGCATGCCTGTCCGCCGCTGGTGACACCATAGTAGCGGAAAGAGCATCATATAATACAAAGGCGACGTGTCATGATATAATGACACGTCGCCTTTATATTATTCAAGTTCTGAAAAAGCAAAGCAGGGGCAATAAAGAAGGCTCGCGATGGAGCCTTCAAAAACAGTGATAAAACGGAGGATGTTTTTCGGAGTACATTTATTTTCCCGCGTCGTTCATCCATTTGCCATCAACTTTGATGACCTCGTTCTTGGAGGGTTTGGATGTCCCGTCGCCATAGTTGATGGTGTAAGCAACGTTTGCGTGCTCACCGTCTTCAGCCATGGTAACTTCACCGATTTCGAACGATGCAATACCTTCGTGCTTCTCGATTTCGGGTTGTACTTTTCCCTGGAAGAGAGCGACCATTTGTGCTTTATCTTCTTTGGAAAGTTCTTTCGAGAAGTGCATCATGTCAACGATTTTCTCGTAGTTGCCTTTCTGGAGTTGGGTCAACATGTCCTTTGTTGCACCTTCGGGGGTGTTGGAGGATGTGCAGGCAGCAAATGCCAGCGTGATGAGGGCGAGGCCCAATAACTTAATTTTTTTCATAACATTTAAATTTTAGGGGGTTAACAAATAGTGTCTTATCACCGTTTTCTATATCGGATGGGAAAATCCCTTCATATTCAGTACTGCAGAAACTCGGTACGGCGTGCCGGTTGCCGCCGCTGATGTCCATTCCTTCGCGGAGGAACGCGAGCCATACTAATTCGCAGCAGTACAACTGCGTGGAGTCCTGCAAAAGGTAATCGTGGTCAAATACCGTTTTCTCCTGTTGCTTGGCAAGACAATAACGTGTTGCGCGTGCCGCCTGTTCGTCGGAACAATCAATGCGCATCCATGCTCCGCATTGCGCCCTGAGAGGCGAAAAGAACTCCGTTGCGGGTTCGTACTTGAGGTTTTCGGGTTCGCCTTGCGGTGCTTCTCCTGGCACGGCGTGCACGACCATCCATGTGTTTTTGAGGCTGTCAAAGAGCAAAATGCCGATGTGTGAGTACATTGCCCTGCTGAAGTGTGTGACCAGACGGCTTTCCGCACCCCATCCGCACCGCAAAACCAAATCTCCGTCCCGAAACGGCTCGTCCAAGTCAAACTCCTGTGTGTGCTTTGCCTTTTGGCAGGCGGTCGTAAGCATCAGTAGGGCGCATATATATAGCAATCGGGGGGGCGTCATGGTTTACAAGTGCGTGCGCATAACGTTGACTACGCTGTCAAACTCGGCACGGTACTTGGCGGGCACGGGGTCTGCAGGGGGGCTCTCAAGTTTGAGAGGATCCACAGGCGTGCCGTTCTTCCATACACGGAAATCAAGATGAGGCCCTGTAGCTGCGCCGGTAGCACCGACATAGCCGATAATCTGCCCCTGGCTGACGTGTGAGCCGACAGCAATTCCCTTACCATACTTGCTGAGATGCAGGTAAGCGGTGGTGTATGTGGAGTTATGCTTGATTTTGACCATGTTACCCGCTTGCCCCTTGTAGGCTCTCTCAATGACCACTCCGTCGCCGATGGAAACCACGGGCGTACCGGTCGGAGCCGCATAATCGACACCTGTATGCGGACGGACAATCTTGAACACCGGGTGTTTGCGGGCGTAACTGAAATGCGAGGAGATGCGCTTGTAGTTCAAAGGTGCTTTGAGGAAAGACTTGCGCAGGCTCTTGCCGTCACCGTCAAAATAGGTGTGCAGTTCGCCTGCCTCAAAGTAGAACGCCTCCTGCCATTTGCGTGCGTGATAGAAGTTCGCAGCATAAATCTGCCCTATGCCGATGCATGTGGAGTCCACGTAAATCTCATCGAAGTAAACCCTGACGGAATCGCCCTTCTGTAGCCCGAAGAAGTCAATGGTCCACGCGTATATTTCGCTGAGTTCAAGTGCCAAATCAGGTCGGAGGTTATTTCCAACCATAGCGTTCCATAGGCTGGATTCGATGCCTACGCAGGCACTTTTCGCTTCATAACGCAGCGGTTTCTTATGGTGCTCGGCATGCATGGAATCGGTAAGATGGAGAACTGTTACTTCCCGTGAGGAAGCCTTGTATATCCAATAATGTAGATGCTCAATGCCTGTTGTGTCGGTTTGGTGCAACCCAAGATATTCCTTTCCTGGACGCAACGAACGTACGTCAAATTCGGAGCGGGGCAGTACTGCTATTTGTGCAAGTTGCTTGCGGTCCGCACCCAATCGGGCAAGAATGCCGCCGAGGGTTTCACCGGATTTGACGAAACCGGTGTCCACGCGGAACGAGTCAATGGGCAATCCGTATTCGTAACGGACGGGTTCGGGAGTGTCATCGTATGATTCTCCGCTTCTTGCGCAGGCGGAGAGGACGATGGCGGAAATGATACCTATATATAATATAAGGTGTGACTTCATATCTTTTCTGTAGATTTAGGAGATTGTATTGATTTCTAATTTTTTCATCGGGTATTTGCGGGTCCAAGAGGATATTTTGAGTTGTATCACGCCGAGCAGTGCTTCAGAGAATATTCCTCCGGACATTTTGCTGGTACCGAGGACACGGTTGATGAAGATAATCGGCACTTCGACAATCTTGAATCCGCACTTATAGGCGGTGAACTTCATCTCAATCTGGAAAGCATAGCCTTTGAATCGGATTTTGTCCAATTCGATGGTTTCGAGCACTTCGCGGCGGTAGCATTTGAAGCCGGCAGTAGTGTCATGAATCTTCATTCCTAATACAATACGGACGTACTTGGATGCGAAATAAGACATAAGAACACGTCCCATAGGCCAGTTGACAACATTCACGCCGCTGACATAACGGCTGCCGATGGCGACATCTGCACCCTGGTTGGCGCAGGCGTCGTAGAGTTTGAGAAGATCCTGAGGATTGTGAGAGAAATCCGCGTCCATTTCAAAGATATAATCATACTTGTGCTCAATCGCCCATTTGAATCCGCAGATATACGCGGTGCCGAGACCCTGTTTGCCGGCACGCTCAATGAGGAAGAGTTTGTCCTTGAACTCTGTTTTCTGGAGACCTTTGACAATCTCGGCGGTACCGTCTGGTGAACCGTCATCAATAATGAGAATATGAAATTCCAGAGGAAGCGTCATCACGGCACGGATAATTGCCTCAATGTTCTCCTTTTCGTTGTAGGTAGGGATTATGACTAATCGCTCCATAGGTTTATTCTTTAATGCACTCGTCGGTGAGTTCATAAACAGGACTCGCCTCGGTGCGGTTAAGCGTTTTGACAAAGACATCTTCGCCGATAACTGCTCCGGCTTCTTCAAGTGCGTCACGAACCGTAGCATAAGCTATGGCTGGGTCGTTGTTCTCTTGGCTGAGGTGGCAGAGGAAGACGTTTTTCAATCCGTCATGGTAGTTGTCGCGGAGCAGTTCGGCGCAAGTGGTATTACTCTGATGACCTTTCGGGGAAAGGATGCGCTCCTTCAAATAAGTGGGGTAGAGACCGTTAAGAAGCAGCTGCTCGTCGTGATTGGCTTCGATGACGATATGATTGGCGGTGCGGATGCACTCTGCCATGATGGCATTTGGCGAACCGCAATCTGTGGCAATCATGAAGCGCTGATCCATGTAGTCAATCACATAGCCGATACACTCGGTTGAATCATGGGCAATGGGGAACGTGTTGATAATCATTCCGTTAAGATCCCATTCGGTCTCTTTTTCGAAGAAACGGCGGGAGGTCTTGAGCTTCTCCTTGACACCGTAGTTCTTGTCAATCCCGCTGTGAATGAGCGGCGTGGCATAAATCGGAAGATGAACCTTCTCGCCCAACGTACCAACAGCACGGATATGGTCTGCATGATCGTGGGTGACAAGCACCGCCATGATGTTACGGAAGTCAAGATCCATTTCGCGGAGATGTTTCTGAATGGTGCGCGCAGAAATTCCGGCATCAATGAGAATGCCCGAATACTTCGTGCCGAGGTAGTAGCAATTGCCACTACTGCCACTCGCAAAACTGCGAAATATGAGGTTCGTTTCCGCCATGATTTTTGGTTTGCGGTGCTACATACACCATTCCAACCCGCAAAAGTACACTTTTTTTTTGAATTATGCAAATAATTCATCATATTTTCTAAAATATTTGCAGTTATGAAAGATTTTTTGTACTTTTGCAGCCAAATTTTGAATCATTATGACAATTTTAGAGAGATTAGGTGCCCTTCGAGGCTTGATGCGCGAACATGGTCTGGCGGCATACATTGTGCCCGGAACCGACCCACACGCATCGGAATATATGGCTCCGCATTGGATGGAGATGAGTTGGATAACCGGCTTCCTCGGTGAAACGGGAACGGCAGTAGTGACGCTTGACCGTGCGTTGTTGTGGACGGATAGCCGCTACTACCTGCAAGCCGAAGCGGAACTGCAAGGAACAAGCGTGGAATTGATGCGCGAATCGGATGTGGATTGTCCGACCATCGCAGATTGGCTCAAAAAAGAAATCACCAATCCTAAATCGCCAAATCGTAAATCGCAAGAAAATAAATCGCCAAATCGTAAATCGCCAAATCGTAAATCTATTGGCGTCAATCCAGAAATGTACTCCGTAAACGGTTTCAAAAAACTGCGTGAAGAACTGGAGGATGGCGGATTGGAACTGAAATCCGTGGATTTGATTCGTCCGATTTGGACGGAAAACAGACCCGATATACCGCTGACACCACTTTATGAATATGAGGACAAGTATGCCGGAGAGAGCGTGGAATCTAAACTGCGCCGCGTTCGTGAAGCACTGGCGGAGAAACGTTGCGATGTGGCTGTCGTAGCGGAGCTGGACGAGATTGGCTGGCTACTGAACATCCGCGGAAAGGATGTGGATTATACGCCGTGTGTGATCGCGTACGTGGTGGTCGAAGCGGACAAATGTACGCTGTTTGTTGATCCGCGCAAAGTGGATGCAGACAATGCGGCGAAGTTGAAGGCGAAATCAATCACGTTGCGCGGTTACGAAGAAGTATTCAGTTATATGAACGGCTTGCAGGCAACTGGCGTGCTCTTCGATGGCAATCGCGTGAACGAAGCCCTGTACGAGGCTATCAATCCGGCGATTACCCGCAAGGTAAACGTTTCGCCGAGCCCGTTGCAGGTGATGATGTCGGTCAAGAACGAGGTCGAACTGAACGGCGAACGCGAGGCGATGAAAGTGGATGCCGTGGCGCTGACACGGTTCTTTATGTGGCTTGAAAACGAAGCGCTCAAAACGCCGCAGACAGAAATAACTCTTGCTGACAAACTTCATGAGTTCCGTGCGATGGGCAAGAACTTTACGGACGAGAGTTTCTGCACGATTGCCGGCTGGAAAGGCAACGGCGCTATTGTGCACTATCATGCCGAATCGGATGCTTGCGCGAAGATAGAAGGCAATGGCGTGCTGCTTTTGGATTCCGGTGGACAGTATTTGGACGGCACGACGGACATCACACGAACCATTTGGATTGGCGATGAGAAGGCTATTCCCGCACAGGTCAAACGCGACTTTACACTGGTGCTGAAAGGGCATATCGCTTTGGCAAAAGCACGCTTCCCGAAAGGTACGCGCGGCAACCAGTTGGACGTGCTCGCGCATCAGTTCATGTGGCAGGATGGCGTTTCGTACGGTCACGGAACTGGTCACGGAGTGGGGCATTTTATGGGCTGCCACGAAGGACCCGCGAATATACGCATGGACAACAATCCCAATCCAATCAAAGAAGGTAATGTGTTCTCCGACGAACCGGGAATTTACCGCACCGGCGAATACGGTATCCGCACGGAGAACCTTGTGATTGCCGTTCCCGCCAAAGTCAGCGAACGCACAACCGGCGAGACATACTATGAATTTGAGACGATTACGTTATGTTTCTACGACAAACGGCTAATGGATTTCTCCATGCTCACGCAGAACGAAATTGATTGGATTAACGCATACCACGCCCGAGTCGCAGCCGAGACGCAACCGAGACTCAACAAAGAGGAACAAGCTTACCTCGCAGACAAATGCAAACCCATCCAAATGAATAAATGAAAAAATGAGTAAATTGGAAAATATCCTGTCGCAGCAGGTCAAATCTGCGGTAAAAGAGTTGTACGGAATGGAAGCGGATGACAAAATGATCCAACTTCAAAAGACCCGTCCTGAGTTTGAGGGAAACATCACACTGGTTGTCTTCCCGTTTGTCAAAGCTGCCCGCAAAGCACCCGCACAAGTCGCCTCCGAAATCGGCGCCTGGCTGGTAAATGATAAAATCGTAAATGATAAAATCGTAAATAAATTCAATGCCGTGCAAGGTTTCCTCAACCTCACGATTGCCGATTCCTTCTGGCTTGAACAACTCCAGTCCATCGTCTCCGAACCAATAAATGATAAAATCGTAAATGATAAAATCATAAATAAATTGATGATGGTCGAATATTCCTCTCCGAACACCAACAAACCGCTCCATCTTGGACATGTGCGCAACAACCTGCTTGGCTGGTCAATCGCGAAGATTCAGGAGGCGAACGGCTGGAAAGTGGTCAAAACGAACATCGTCAACGACCGTGGCATTCATATCTGCAAATCCATGCTTGCATGGCTGAAGTTCGGTAACGGCGAAACTCCCGAATCCTCCGGCAAGAAAGGGGATCACCTCATCGGCGATTACTACGTGCGTTTCGACAAGGAATACCGCAAGCAGGTGGCAGAACTCATGGCAAACGGAATGGACGAAGAAAACGCCAAGAAGGAAGCGCCGCTGATGAAAGAAGCACAAGCCATGCTCCTCAAATGGGAACAGGGTGACAAACAAGTGCGCGACCTGTGGGCGAAAATGAACAGCTGGGTCTATGCCGGATTTGATGAAACCTACCGTATGATGGGCGTCTCCTTTGACAAGATTTACTACGAATCCAATACTTACCTTGAAGGCAAATCCGAGGTCGAGAAAGGACTTGCTGCTGGGCAGTTCTACCGCCGGGAAGACGGCTCTGTATGGGCAGACCTCACCAAAGACGGCTTGGATGAAAAACTCCTGCTCCGTGCGGACGGAACGTCTGTTTACATGACGCAGGACATCGGAACAGCCAAACTACGTTATCAGGACTTCCCCATTGACAAGATGGTCTATGTCGTCGGCAATGAGCAGGAGTACCACTTCAAGGTGCTGTCTATCCTGCTTGACCGTCTCGGATTCCCCTTCGGAAAAGAACTCGTGCATTTCTCCTATGGCATGGTCGAACTGCCTAACGGCAAAATGAAATCCCGCGAAGGAACGGTTGTCGATGCGGACGACCTCATGGCGCAAATGATTGCTGACGCCAAACAGATCTATCTCCAAAAAAATGACCAATCACAAATAACAAATAACCAATCACCAATGACCAATGACCAATGCGACGAAGTCGCCCGCATGGTCGGTCTCGGTGCACTCAAATACTTCATTCTCAAAGTTGACCCGCGCAAGAACATGCTCTTCAATCCCGAGGAATCAATCGACTTCAACGGCAATACAGGACCCTTCATCCAATACACCTACGCACGCATCCAGTCCGTCCTCCGCAAATCCAACAGCAAAGCGGTCCAACTTCCAACAGCGCAGCGGTCCAACAGCGCAAGCGGTCTTAACGCCAAAGAATTGGCGTTAATCCAGCGTCTTTGCGATTATCCCTCTGTAGTCCGGCAGGCGGGGGACGAGTTCTCACCGGCTGTCATTTGCAACTATGCTTACGCGCTCGCCTGTGATTTCAACTCCTTCTACCACGACTATTCCATCCTCAACGAACCCGATGAAGCCGTGCGGGCTTTGCGGCTGACGCTTGCCGCCACCGTCGCCAAAACAATCCTCCACGCTATGAACCTCCTCGGCATCGAACTCCCGGAACGAATGTAACACCAAATATTCAAAACCATGAAAAACGTAATCCTATTCATCGCCCTCGCTATGGGACTTTGTCTGGTTTATCCGACGGCTTATGGGCAACAATTAACTGCCAACACTCCGCAACTGATTGCCGATGGAGGCACGCAGCCAGTGTTGTCTCCTAAAGGCGATTATCTGTTAGTACGCGATGCCGGAGAGGCCGGTCTGACACGCATTGAGTTAAGCACCGGTCAACGCACATTAGTTGCTTCCGAAAGCGATATTGACGGAAATGTCCTATTCTCTGACGGCGGAACAATGGTTGCATATAAAACCATCGAATACCGCAATCATATGCCTTACCGCACTATTAAAGTGGCAAACCTGCAGACGGGCAAAATCAAGGTTCTTGACCAACCGGCACGCGAGAGTTTCCCCTTCCGCTTTGCGGGTGGGAAGATGAAAATTGCTAAGCGTACAACTATGCGTAGCCAGCGGCTGCTGACGGACATTCGAACGGTAGAGCATGAGTATGTGCTGGCTATTGAAGACGATGACCTTGTGCTCTACGATGGAAACGTCCGTAAGGTGCTCAACCCCAACGGAAAAAACATCTACCTGTGGGAACAAATCTCGCCCGACGAACAACATATTGTTTATGTGGCAGTGAATGACGGCTGCCATACTTTCGTTTGCGACATAAACGGCAAAAACGTCGTGGACTTAGGGTATTATATCGGTGCACCGACTTGGATGGGGAATAACTGGATAATCGGTCAGCAAGACGAAGATGACGGTCATCAAATGACAGCTTCACGGCTTGTAGCCATTCATCCTGACGGCTCCGACTTCCAGATTCTCCAAACACAGAACCTGACCATGCCGATTAACCCAAATGCCTCATCAGACGGGAAGATTGCCTTTGAAAACAAGGGCAAAATTTACCTAATGGAAGTGAAATAATAATTGAATAGAGAACCCAAAATCGAAACATATGAATAAGCACTATTTGTCAATATTGCTGCTTGTCTTTTATTCCGTGTCATTGCACGCGGTCGCACCGAAGATTTATATTAACCCCGGACATGGCGGATATAACTCGAATGACCGGAATATAGTTACCATCAACCACGCCGCCGGCGACCACGAAGGTTTTTGGGAATCGCAGGCGAATCTGACAAAAGGCTTATACCTGCGCGATATGTTGCAGGCTGCAGGTGCTACGGTCTATATGTCGCGTACCGATAACCGCTCCGGCTACAGGGATGACAAATCAATCTCTAATACCGTCGGTGACCGACCGTTATCAACCATCGCGAAAGAAGCAAGCAGCAAAGCGGACTTTTTCCTCTCTATTCACTCTAATGCCGGCGGAAACTCCACAACTACGGCAGTTAACTATCTCTTGTTGATGCTGACAGGTACAAGCGGTTCAAGCGATTGGGGTTCGTCGTTCAAATATGCTGAAGCAAAAACAGCCGCCGATCAGGCATGGACAAGGCTTTCCGATAATCCGCTCACCGCGTGGACAAGCACTTCGAAACGTGTGATGTCCTATACAACCTATACTGTCATCTCACCCTCATACCTCACTATTCCGGGATATTTGAGTGAGGGAGAGTTTCATGACTACAAGCCTGAAACACACCGCTTGCTGAACAATGATTATTGCAAATTGGAAGCTTACCGTTTCTTGCAGGCGTTTTGTGATTATTATTCGTCTTCACTGACACGCCCCTCTACCGGTGTTATATGTGGCGACGTGCGGGATAATACAACCAAAATGACATCCACGGTGCTTTATCAAAAGGCAAAAGACGGAACAAAAGACGAATATACACCCCTCAATGGCGCAAAGGTGAAGCTGAAAGACGGCAGTGGTAATGTGATTGCAACTTATGTATGTGATGATGAGTACAACGGTTTTTACGCTTTTTGGGATATCGCGCCCGGAACATATACGGTCCAATGTGCAGCTGTGGGACATGCCTCGAACTCGCGAACCGTAACCGTAACAGCAGGTAATATTACGTATAACAATGTTAAACTTGGCAGCGGCTCGGGCGATGGAATGGAAGATGTGGTAGTTAGTCCGCTTGGAGTGCTGTATGACACTGTCATCAACCATTCTGCGGCAACATGGCTCAACGACAAAACGATTCGCCGTGCCTTGGTCAAAGAAGACCAATTATATGTTCTAACCAGTGATAATACTATTCATGTGGTTAATGCCAATACAGGTGTAAAAACAACGCAGTTGAGTACAACGGGGATTAGTGCGGTCAGTGGTGCTAATGCGAAACTGCTTAATGACATTACTTTTACGGAAGATAATATCCTGTTGGGATGTCAATTCGAACAAACAACTTTTGGACCTTCTAATTATTGGAAAGTGTACAAGTGGGTGGATGATGCTGCCGATCCTGCTCTATTTAATCAATCGCGGGAAACTTCTACTTGCGGCAATTTCATAACTGCCTACACAGGACACACATTCTCCGCACAGGGTGCAAGTTCCGACACACATCTTTATACTTTCGCCAGAACAACTGGCGGAAGTGGCGCAACTCGCGCTGTTTACTGCTATAATGGTTATACGAAATACAGCAAAGATGATGATATATTCACGGCTGCACTAATAGGTGAAGATGCTATGATGGTCGCTTCACCTTATGGTCGAAATCAGTTCCTCA
>CAJOFT010000018.1 GCA_905234025.1 Paludibacteraceae bacterium | reverse complement strand
GATTTCATCATTTCCGAAGCACAGGCATTGGCAAAACAGCAGGACTATGATGCAGCCATCTTCAAACTGATGTCAGTTCCAGATGTATGCAAAGAATGCTATACGAAGTGCATGGACGCTGTTCAGCCGATTTATCAGGAGCGTATTGACAAGGAAGGTGCACAACTGTTGGCATCTGCCCGCGCCGTATGGTCCGCAGGATTGAATTATGAAGCAGCTCAAGAGGCCGTTCCGTTCCTGGCGATGATAAATCCGATGTCCAGTGCATATTCAGAGGCTATTGTCCTGACAAACACGATTTCAACGCGCATCCACGACCTTGACCAGCGCGAATGGGATTTCGTCCTCAAGCAACAGCAAGATGACGTAGATCTCCAGAAAGCCGCTATCAAGGCAGCGCGTGACGTTGGCGTTGCTTACGCTGAAAATCAGCAACCCACCTACAACATTATTTCCTGGTGGTAATTGACCGGCACAATGCCAAATACAGAACAAACGCACCCGAAAGAGTGCGTTTGTTTGTATATTTTGCAAATTTGGTACAAATAATTTGCACATATGGCAAAAAAGCAGTAATTTTGCGGTCTGAAACAAATATTGTCAAGGAGCTATTGTTTTTCCTCCTTCAAACAAAAAACTGAAAACAATGAGAACAGAACAAGAATTAAAGGGTATTACCCTATTAGGTGACCATCACAACACCTACCCCGACCAGTACGCACCAGAGCGTCTGGAAGCGTTTGTCAATTTACATCCAGAAAACGAGTATCTCGTGACGCTTGATTGTCCCGAGTTTACGTCCTTGTGCCCGAAAACCGGACAACCCGACTTCGGACACATCATTATTTCCTATATTCCGAGGAAACTGATGGTGGAGTCCAAATCGCTGAAGATGTACCTCTTTTCATTCCGCAACCACGGTGATTTTCATGAGGATTGCATCAACATCATCATGAATGACCTTGTCAAACTTATGGATCCGAAATACATCGAAGTCATCGGGTATTTCAGTCCCCGCGGCGGTATCAGTATTTATCCCTTTGCCAACTATGCAGACAAAGAGCATGAGGCGCTCAAGCAACAACGATTGGCACAGATGTTCGGACAACTCGCAGAAAGGAAATAATATGGCAAAAGACGCGATATTGGTTCTTTCGGGCGGATTGGATTCGACAACGATGCTGTATGAATACCGCGAACGGATTGCTTTGGCAGTGTCGTTCCACTATGGCAGCAACCATAATGACAACGAATTGGCATGTGCAAAACTACATTGTGAACGGCTCGGGATTCCACACAAAGTGGTGATGCTGCCGTTTATCAAGCAGTTATTCCGTTCATCCCTTTTGGCGGGAGCAGATGCTGTTCCTGAAGGCAATTACAATGACGAGAACATGAAATCAACGGTCGTGCCATTCCGCAACGGCATTATGCTTTCTGTGGCTATCGGGATTGCAGAAAACAACGGTTTGCAATATGTCATGCTTGCCAACCACAGCGGCGACCACACCATTTATCCGGATTGCAGACCTGAATTTGTAGCAGCAATGAATCAGGCGGCATGCGCAGGCACATGGAACGGCGTGCGGCTGCTGACACCATACACGAACATTTCCAAAGCTGAAATTGCGGCGCACGGCAAAGCACTCGGCATTGATTATTCCGAGACATGGAGTTGCTATAAAGGCGGAGAGTACCATTGCGGTGTATGCGGCACATGCCGCGAGCGCATAGAAGCCCTCCGCGAAGCAGGAATTGAAGATAAGACAATCTACGATTGTCGTTAAAGTGTTAAATAGGAAACGTTAAGTTGTTATGTATTACGTACAAAAAACCATAGAGATTTCGGCAGCCCATAATCTTATGCTGTCCTACGAAAGCAAATGTGAAGTCCTGCACGGACATAACTGGATTATTGTAGTCTATTGCAAATCAGAGACATTGAACTCAGACGGCATGGTTACGGACTTCACGCATATCAAGCGTATTGTCAAGGACACCTTTGACCACAAGTATATCAATGATATCCTGGATGTCAATCCCTCGGCGGAAAATATCGCCAAGTGGATTTGCGACCATGTACAGAACTGCTACAAGGTTTCCGTCCAAGAATCCGAAGGCAACATTGCTATCTATGAGAAATAGTATATGCCAAAAACCTATAAAATAAACGATATCTTCTACTCTATTCAGGGCGAAGGCTACTATACCGGCGAACCGGCGGTCTTTGTGCGTTTCAGCGGCTGCAATCTTGCCTGCTCATGGTGCGATACCAACCATCTGTCCGGCGACCTCATGACAGCCGATGAAATCGAGAAAAAAGTCACTTCTTTATGGCAAGGCAAGGACAAAAATCCTGTGGTTGTACTGACCGGCGGTGAACCGGCGCTGCAAACGGATGATGAACTGATACAGGCTTTGCATGCCATAAAAGCGTTCATTGCTATTGAGACAAACGGCACACGCGATATACCGGAAGGCATTGATTGGATAACATGTTCCCCAAAACTGAATTCATTTCTGCGGCTGAAATATGCCGATGAAGTGAAAGTAATCTTTGACGGCACTACGAATCCTGAACTTTGGCGCAAGGAAATACAAGCCCCACACTGGTTTCTACAGCCGCTGGACAACGGTGAAACCGCCAATATCAAAGAAACGGTGGATTATATCCTTGCGCATCCGTATTGGCGATTGAGCCTGCAAACGCACAAACTGATTGGAATAAAATAAACACCCCAATATTATGAAAGACAACGTTATTTTTGACCTTATCCGCCGCGAGCGGGAACGTCAAACCAAAGGAATCGAACTCATTGCGTCAGAGAACTTTGTATCGGACGCTGTTATGGAAGCTATGGGCAGCGTGCTCACCAACAAGTATGCCGAAGGCTATCCCGGCAAACGCTATTACGGCGGTTGCGAGGTTGTGGATATTGTGGAAGAAGAAGCCCGCACGCGCCTCAAAGCACTCTATAACGCCGAATGGGTGAACGTACAACCCCACTCCGGCGCACAAGCGAATATGGCGGTGTTCATGGCTTGTCTGCAAGCCGGTGACACATTCCTCGGACTCAATCTCAGCCACGGCGGACACCTCTCGCACGGTTCGCCTGTCAATTTCTCAGGTTTGATGTTCCGCGCCACGGAATATAACGTGCGTGAAGACACCGGTCGTGTGGATTATGACCAGTTGGAGCAAGTTGCACGTGCCGAACGCCCGAAACTGATTATTGCCGGAGCATCCGCTTACAGCCGCGAATGGGATTATGCACGGATTCGCAAGGTAGCCGATGAAATCGGCGCAATCTTTATGGTAGATATGGCACATCCGGCTGGTTTGATTGCTGCAGGATTGTTGGAAAACCCGCTGAAGCATGCACATATTGTTACCACCACCACCCATAAGACCTTGCGCGGTCCGCGTGGCGGTGCCATATTGTTGGGCAAAGATTTTCCGAATCCGTGGGGCAAAACAACGCCGAAAGGCGAAGTGAAGATGATGTCCGCCCTACTCGATTCTGCGGTCTTTCCGGGCGTACAAGGCGGTCCGCTGGAGCATGTCATTGCCGCCAAAGCCGTTGCATTCGGCGAAGCCTTACAGCCGGAGTTCAAAACCTACCAACAGCAAGTCAAATTAAACGCCGCGATTATGGCACAGGCGTTTGTTGATAAGGGCTACAAGATTATCTCCGGCGGCACGGACAACCACTCGATGTTAGTGGATTTGCGCACGAAATATCCCGATTTGACCGGCAAGGTCGCAGAAAAAGCACTTGTTGCTGCCGATATAACCACCAACAAGAATATGGTGCCGTTTGACAGCCGCAGTGCGTTCCAAACCAGCGGGCTGCGTTTCGGTACACCGGCTATCACAACCCGCGGGCTGAAAGAAGACAAAATGCCGTGGATTGTTGATTTGATTGACGAAGTATTGCGCAATCCTGAATCAGAAGCCAATATTGCCAAAGTCCGCGAGGAAGTCAACAGAGAAATGCTGCAGCATCCACTCTTTGCGTGGTAGTTCACAAAAGTTGGGTTCCAACTAGGGGGACAAATTGTCCCCCTCCTTGCGCAGCTAACTGCGCAAGACATATAAATTAAAGCATTATACGCCAAACATTATATAATGTGGCTAATGAATCAATAATTAAGTTATTTGAAGGAAAACAAGTCCGCATCGTTTGGGACGAGGAGCAGGAGAAGTATTATTTCTCTGTAGTGGATATAGTACAAGTGTTAACGGCAAGTGACAATCCACAAATATACTGGAGAGTCCTAAAGAAGCGTCTACGAGACGAAGGAAATGAAACCGTTACAAATTGTAACGCTTTGAAATTACCTGCTGCTGACGGCAAAAAGCGACTAACCGATGTGGCTGATTTACAGGGTATTTTCCGCATTATTCAGTCCATTCCATCAAAGAAAGCTGAGCCGGTAAAGCAATGGCTGGCTGAATTGGGACAGACGCGTATAGACCAGATGATTGATCCTGAGTTGACGTTCCAGATGGCTGTAGAGGATTATCGCCGGCAAGGCTATTCGGACAAATGGATTAACGAGCGCATGCGTTCTATTGAAATGCGCAAGGAGTTAACTGACGAATGGCATCGTGCAGGAATACACGAACAAAAGGACTTTGCCATTCTGACAAATGTACTTACGCAAGCATGGAGCGGGAATGACCACCGGAGAATACAAACGTCACAAAGGTCTGACCAAGGAAAACCTGCGCGATAATATGACCAATATCGAGTTGGCTCTTAATACGTTAGCCGAAGTGACGGCAACGGAGATTTCCCGTGAGCGCAATTCGAAAGGCATGGCGCAAACGCGTAAGACAGCGAAAGAAGGAGGGGATGTCGCCCGTAATGCGCGTGCAGATATTGAAAGCCGCCTTGGACATTCCGTTATATCTTCAGCAAAGGCAGCGGATTATATCCATCCTGTAGAAGAGACCACAGCTCAAGAATTGCCGTTTGAAAGAAAAGAGGAACAATAACCACTGTCGCTGACAGATGCTTTTGATTACTCCGTTAAAAGTGATAACTTTATAAAACAATAATAGTATGAAAACACATTTTCTCCTTTTAGTATTTGCATTCATGGTTAGCACGGCTTTGCCGGCAGCTGATTTTAACGGCACTTGCGGCGACAATCTTACATGGTCGCTTAATGCAACAGATAGTACGCTTACCATTGAAGGCTATGGCGAAATGTACGATTGGCTGGTTGACATTGGTAGTCCATGGCAGAATTATCAATCCTGTATTGCATATGTTTCCTTACCGGAAGGACTTGTAAGTATCGGAAATAATGCGTTCTTTTATTGTCATGAATTGCGTACGGTTACAATACCTAACAGCGTCACAAGAATCGGAGATGTAGCATTTGCCTCGTGCTATAAACTTTCGTCAATATCTATTCCTGATAATGTGACAAGTATAGGAGATTATGCCTTCTCCGGCTGCGAAAATATTAAATCCGTGATAATCGGTAGTAATGTTAAGACAATTGGAAAAGAGGCCTTTTCTCATTGTTCTAATTTGCTTGTTGCAGATATCCCCAGTAGCGTCACAAGCATCGGAGAGTTCGCCTTTAATAGATGTACAAGTTTAACCGCCATTAATGTATCTGAGGATAACACTAATTATAGTTCTCATAATGGGGTATTATTCAACAAGAATAAATCTATTCTTATACAATACCCGACAGGCAGTACAGCAACATCATATACAATTCCGGTAGCTGTAAATCAAGTTGAGAAGGAAGCCTTTTATAGGTCTTCAGCATTAACCAGTATTGAAATTCCCAATAGTGTCACAAACATTGGACAATCTGCATTTACTGATTGCAGTGCATTGACAACTATTACTGTTGCAGAAGACAATCCTAATTATTGTTCAATTGATGGCGTTTTGTTCAATAAAGACAAATCTGTTCTTTTGCGATATCCCGAAGGCAAGAAGGCTACATCTTATTCAATTCCCAATAGTGTTACATCTATTGGAGAGGAAGCCTTTATGGGCTCCGTTAAATTAGCGTCTGTATCTATCCCTAATGGTGTTGTGACGATTGAAAAACATGCCTTTGATTTTTGTGGTTTGACTTCTGTCGAAATTCCGAATAGTGTTACCAACATTGGCTCTTGGGCGTTCCATGCATGTTCCCAAATGCTTTCTGTAACTCTTTCGGGAAATCTTAAAGCCATTGAAGCCAATACTTTCGGTTCATGTCTTAATTTATCATCCATCGCAATTTCCAATAGTGTTTCAAGCATTGGAGAATTTGCTTTCAATTATTGCATGAGTTTAACATCTGTAACAATTGGAAGTGATGTGAAAACTATTGATCGGAATGCTTTCACGAAGTGTGATAAAATGAATACTATTTCTTGTTTAGCTACCACGCCTCCAAGTTTGGGACAGAATATATTTTATCAAGTAGTTACATCCAAAATCCCTTTATACGTCCCGGCGGAAAGCGTAGAAGCGTATAAAGCAGTTGATCAATGGAAGGAATTTAATCCAATTCTGCCCATTGGCTCTCATATAGAAAGAATTGAGGGTATGAACAGCCTCCCATCTACAAGTCCAAAGGTTTTCCGTAATGGGCAAGTCGTAATCCTCCGCGACGGCAAAACTTATACAGTACAAGGACAGGAAGTACAATAGTACTAAAACGGTTTTATGACACCGCTGTGCACCGTGACCTGAATAAAACATGTTTATAGCGGAGAATTACTCGCGGGATTAACCGCGAGGAGTAAACATCAACTGACAAATAACCCGCGCGTAAATATACGCGCGAAAGGAACAACCGGCTAATAGCCGGAATAATCATGAAGAATCCAAATGCCGGATATTATCCGGCGGCAATGAACATAGAAAATCAGTGGTCGGTTTTCTGTATTCATAGGTCTGTTTTCCATTGTAGTTCTATTGTAGTTCTCTTATGTCAATGTAGGGACAATGTAAGGACTATGTAAGGACAATGTAAGGACTTTGGCTGCTTGAGTTGAGGGATACGAAAATTATATCCACAGAAAAAAGAACTACATCCACGAATACGGAATTTATATCCACGGATATTTGGATTTCAGGGTGCGAAACTGTTCTTCCGTACGCGCTTTGAATTGTAAATCCTCCGGCGAGCCAGGATGCAAGGAACGATGATTGCGGTTCAGCCACAAAGCAAACAAGTCCTTCATTTCGGCTTGCGTGGATTCCGACATATACGTTGCCACAAAACGCTCCCAAATATATTCCACCGCTGCAGAAGCCGGATGCATCAAATCATCTGCGTAGAAACGGTAATCGCGGAGATCGTCCAACAATAGTTCATAAGACGGGAAATATTGGAGGTTTGACCGCTGCGCTGTTGGAAGTTGGATATTAGACAATTGTTCTATTGCCAGAAGCAAGATGGATTTGCTTAAGTTGTTTTCATGCAAGCCGTCTTTTAGATGGCGGATGGGAGAAACAGTAAAAATAAAACGTTTATCTGCGTGCTTTTCTATAACCGGTTGCCATATTTCCACGATTTCACCGACACTCAGGCGTTGGCGGATAAAGTCCGAAGCAGGACGTTTTTCACAATTATCCACTACTTGTTGTGTTTTTTTGTCGATATAGACCCACGCCGTGCCAAAAGTAATGATGAAAACATCTGCATTTTGCACGATTTCATCGGACATGTGACGCGCAATCGACACCGGATTATATAAAGTGACCGCTACGCTGTTGGATGTGAGACCACTGACGTTGTTAGAAGTTGGACGCAGAACCTGAAACGAATATTGCTCCAGTTTGCGGGCGATATTGTCCGAAAAGCATGAACCCAACAAGGCAATTTTGTCCTTGTAGCCTATCTGCCACGGAGATTTCGGGATTTCTATTTCTGTGCGGAATTTCATAAATACATTATTCGAAGTGCATTACTTTTGCGGGACTGATTTTGGTCACGATTGCTGATGGCGCCAGTAAAATCAATACCGAGACAAGGATTGTTCCAATATTGAGCAACAGCAGCCAGCCGATTGGGAAAGCAATTGGCACGTAGTTCACGTAATACGTGGCAGCGTCAAGCGGTATCAAATGGCACCAATATTCTATTGCGCACAACGCAAGACCGATTATATTCCCCCACACCATTCCTTTGCCGATAAGCATTGTGCCCTGTGTGATGAATATGCGGCGCACCTGTCTGTTGGTGGCGCCAAGCGCTTTGACTACGCCAATCATCTGAATCGAATCCAGTATCAGAATTATCAATCCCGAAATGATATTGAAGCCCGACACTGCCAGCATCAGCAGAATAATCACAACTACATTCATATCCAACAAATCCAACCATGAGAACACTTGCGGATTGAGTTGCTCCAAAGTCTCCATATAATATGCGTTTCCATCGGCATCAAAACGGTTGGCGGTTGCAAAGAAGACATTGTCCGCGGCTTCGTTCAGGTTACGCATGTTGTCCACCCGCAACTCAATGCCGGAAGCCTGATTATCGCTCCAGCCGTTCAACCGGCGCACGACATCCACCTGCCCCAAAATAAACCGTTCGTCAAATTCGCCGAATCCAGTGCTGTACACGCCTGAAACGATGAACTTCCGCGCCCGTACTTTGTCGCCCACAAAATAGCACAGCAAGGCATCGCCCATCTTGACAGAAAGCAGGTTACACAGATTCTGCGAAATGATGATTTCGTTCTCTGCCTCCGGCAAAACACCAGCTGTCAGGTTTCGCGCAAAAAAGTCCCAATATGTTGTGCCCTTGAACACAACGCCCTGAAATGCATCGTCGGTTTTGATGATTCCCGGCTTGGTGGCAAAGATATTTACGCCATCTATATGCGGCAAGGCGGCAAGTGCGTCCAACAGAGAATCAGAAACAGCTACCGGCTGCATTTCAAAAGTATTGTTGTTGTCGAAATTCACCACCCGCAAATGCGCTGCGAAACCAACGACTTTCTCCGTTACCGTACGTTTGAATCCGACCACTACGCAGACCGTAACAATCATAACCGCTACGCCGATAATGATGCCTGCCAACGCCACACGGACAGCAGGTCGCGACGAACGGTTTTCGCCTTTCTGTGAAAAATACAATCTTTGTGCTATAAATGTTTCAAAACGCATAAGTTTGGCACGTTTTTTGTTGCTATTTTTTCAGTATGAAACGCCAATTTGTCATATTTGCTTTGGCAAGTGTTTGTTCGCTTGGTTTTGCCCAACCACCGCAGGAAGATGCGCCACAACGTACTCCTGAGGAAATCGCCCGCAAGCAGAATCTGATGCTTTCACGCGAATTGGGTTTGACCGATAGTGCGCAACTGGATACGCTTTATCGCATGCACCTCAAATATGCGCGTTTCAGAGCTGTCAGCAATACCCGCGCAGAGGATTTGGAGCGTTTGCAGGCAATGACCAAGGAACTTCAGTCCATCCTCACGCCTGACCAGTTCAAACGTTTCATGAACCACCAAGTTGAACAGCGTCCCCGTCATCCGCATGTAATTTACAGTCAACCCGGCGATACACAGCGTACACAACCAACGCCATAGCCGTTCCAACAAGCAATCCGCCCAGTATATCACCCGGATAATGTACCCCGAGATACATCCGGCTATAACAATTCAGCACTACATACGCCAACAACCACCATCCATGGTTGTTTTTTTGTTGCCATATCAACGCAAACAATACCGCCAAAGCAGAAGTGTTTGCGGCATGCGAACTGACAAAACCAAATTGCCCGCCGGTATAGCCGTTCACGATATGCACCAATCCCGCCAAAGCAGGTTCGTGCGTCGGACGCGGACGACAGACAAGATGCTTGATTATGCCGGATGATATGTAATCGCTCAAACCGACCGCCGCAATCAAAGCGAGCGTACACAGCAAGCCTTTTTTCCAGCCGAACTGCCAAATCAGCAGACCGATCAACAGCGCATACAACGGAATCCATATCCATGCCTGACTGATCCACCAGAAGAGTTGGTCAAGCCACGGTGTATGGGCACCGTTTATGGCAAGCAGCCACGATTGGTCTATTTCGATTAACTTATTCATTCATTAAAACAGCAGTATGACATGCCACAATTGCGGCTGTTTCCGTACGTAAACGACTGTTGCCGAGACTGACAGGCACAAATCCCAATTGCAGCGCTTCTTGCACCTCCTGTTCCGAAAAATCCCCTTCGGGACCAATCAGCACCAGTACGCTTTTGCCGCGTTGCAGTTCGTTCTTCAGTTCTTTTTTGTCGTCTTTGTAGCAATGCGCGATGAATTTTGTCTCTTCTTTTGCCGTTTTGACAAAATTGTCATATGGCGTCAGTTCGTTCAACTTCGGAAGATATGGTGTCAAGGATTGTTTGGCGGCACTCAACAGGATTTTTTGCAGCCGATCCGTGCGCAACTGCTTACGCTCCGAGAAGCGGCATAGCAACGGCGTAATCTCATCCACACCTATTTCCGTGCATTTTTCTATCGCCCACTCCAGCCGCTCAATGTTCTTTGTCGGCGCAATGGCGATATGGATATATGCCTCATGATGCGGCTTCTGCCGTTCGGCTGTCAGTACTTCAAATTCGCAATGCTTGGGATGCGGATTGGTGATACGGGCAGTATATGTCATTCCCTGACCGTTGGTGAGCAAGATCTCGTCACCTATAGAATAACGCAACACGCGCACGCAATGTCCGGATTCCTCCTCGTTCAAACTGTACGTTCTGCCGATTTCTTCTTTCTCGCCGATTATATCTGGTGTATAAAACAAGTACATAAGGTTATTTCCTTATTTTTTCGCGTGCAAAGGTACTGCTTTTTCACCGAATACGCAAATATTTCTGCATTTTCTTGCAGCTTTCTGTCTTTTTGTCTGCCATTTTGTCAGTAAAATAGTGTTTTTTGCCGCGAAAATAGTTGTTTTTGGCAGAAAAAAGCATTTGGCACAAGATTTGTCTTATGAAGAGCGAATCGTTGATTGAATATTAACATTAAAAACATACAACTATGAGTAAGATTATTGGAATTGACCTGGGAACAACAAACTCCTGCGTCGCAGTTATGGAAGGCAATGAGCCTATCGTTATTACCAACTCCGAAGGTAAACGCACCACTCCGTCTGTAGTAGGCTTCATCGATGGCGGCGAGCGTAAAGTGGGTGACCCCGCCAAGCGTCAGGCTATCACGAACCCGACTAAGACCGTGAACTCTATCAAACGTTTCATGGGTGAGACCTATGACCGTCTTGCGAACGAAATCGCACGCGTTCCTTATAAAGTAGTAAAAGGCGACAACAATACTCCGCGTGTGGATATTGACGGACGTCTTTACACGCCTCAGGAAATCAGTGCGATCATCCTGCAAAAGATGAAAAAGACTGCCGAAGATTATCTTGGCACAGAGGTAACGGATGCCGTTATTACTGTTCCGGCATATTTCAACGACAGCCAACGTCAGGCAACTAAAGAAGCCGGCGAAATTGCAGGTCTGAACGTACGCCGTATCGTGAACGAGCCGACAGCTGCAGCCCTTGCATACGGCTTGGATAAGTCCAACAAGGATATGAAGATTGTCGTATTCGACTGCGGTGGCGGTACGCACGATGTATCCGTTCTGGAACTCGGTGACGGTGTGTTCGAAGTAAAAGCCACTGACGGTGACACCCACCTCGGCGGTGATGATTTCGACCATCGTATTATCGAGTGGCTCGTACAAGAGTTCAAGAATGAGAACGGCGGTGCAGACCTGTCGAAAGACCCGATGGCTATGCAACGTCTGAAAGAGGCTGCCGAGAAAGCAAAGATTGAGCTTTCGAACACGACCAGCACTGAAATCAACCTGCCGTATATCATGCCCGTAAACGGCGTTCCGGCACACTTGGTAAAGACGCTGACACGTGCAAAGTTCGAGCAACTGATTGACGACCTGATCCAACGCACCATTGCTCCGTGCCGTACAGCATTGCAAAGCGCCGGACTGAGCACAAGCGATATTGACGAAGTGATTCTCGTCGGCGGTTCAACCCGTATTCCGGCTATCCAGCAGGCAGTAGAGAAATTCTTCGGCAAAGTGCCTTCAAAGGGCGTTAACCCCGACGAAGTAGTGGCTGTCGGTGCTGCCATCCAAGGCGGTGTTCTGACCGGTGAAGTAAAGGATGTATTGCTCCTTGATGTTACCCCGCTGAGTCTTGGTATCGAGACCATGGGTGGCGTAATGACCCGCATGATTGAGGCAAACACCACCATCCCGACCAAGAAACAGGAAGTGTTCACCACTGCCATGGATAACCAGCCGAGCGTAGAAATCAAAGTGCTGCAAGGCGAGCGTCCGATGGCTGCACAGAACAAGCAAATCGGTATCTTCCACTTGGACGGTATCATGCCCGCAAGACGTGGCGAACCGCAAATCGAAGTGACCTTTGATATTGACGCGAACGGTATTCTGAACGTTACTGCAAAGGATAAAGCCACCGGTAAGGAACAGAAGATCCGTATTGAGGCATCCAGCGGTCTCAGCGATGACGAAATCAAGCGCATGAAGGCAGAAGCCGAAGCCAACGCCGAAGCCGACAAGAAGGCAAAAGAGACAGCTGACAAACTGAACAAAGCGGATGCGACCATCTTCCAGACCGAGAAACAGTTGGCAGAACTTGGCGACAAGATTCCGGCTGACAAGAAGGCTCCGATTGAGGCAGCGCTCAAGAACCTCAAAGAGGCTTATGAGAAAAAGGATGCCGATGCTTGCGAGCGTTACAACAACGAGTTGATGACCGCCTTCCAGGCCGCATCACAGGAGATGTACAACGCAGCAAACGCGCAAGGCGGTGCCCAAGCTGGTCCGCAACAAGGTCCAACGAACAACGGTTCTTCCGACAATACTTCTGCTGAAGATGTTGATTTTGAGGAAGTTAAGTAACCCGTGAGGTGAGCGATAAGAAAAGAGACGGTTTGACCGTCTCTTTTTTTTGTCTGTTAATCAATATCGTCAATCTTATGCGGACGCATGAATCCGGCGGGTTGCTCGGATTTATCTGCGTCCGTGCCTTGTACTGCAAAATGAATCTGATTGCTTCCGAAGCGTTTGTTGATATCATCCATTGCCTGCATAAGCCGCTTCTTACGTGCGTTGTCCCGTGCCTGATTCGGTGCAAACAGGTCTAACTGTACTCCGTCTGCGTTTTGCAGTTGTCCCAATATGACGCCTGCCTGTTTGTACTGGTAATGCGGGCGGAACAACTCATCCAGCAGTCTTCGGACGGCACTGATAATCTGCATCGAATCGTCCGTTGCCGTGTTCAGACGGATGGTTTGGTCATTGTTGTATTGCGGCCAATCCGTCCGATGGCGGTTGGTTGCAAGAAAAATGCTTACCGTCTGACAAATCGAGCCCTGTTCGCGCAGTTTGCGTGTAGCGGCAGAGGCGTAATTACTCAGTTCGCGCATCAGTACGTTTTTGCTTTCTGTCATGTGTGCGAATGTGCGGCTGTACATGATTGATTTCTGCCGTTCGCGGCTTGTCAATACGACCGCAGGCGTACCGTTCAGTTCTTTCCATGTACGCACACCGATAATGCCAAACATGCGATGCACCCATGCTTCGGATTGCTGCGTATAATCCAATGCCGTTTTGATGCCTTGCTGTTCTATCGTCTTGATACTCCGGCGTCCGATTCCCCAGACATCTTTTACCGGCACATTGGCAAGTGCCTGTTCGCGTTTGTCGGCTGGCATGATACAAATGCCTTTGTATCCGGGATAATGTTTGGCAAACCACGTAGCGGTTTTGGCGAGTGTGTAAGTCTGTCCAGCACCGCAACTGACAGGAATACCCGTTTCGCGTAATATAAGGTCTTTGAGCGTCTGCAAATATACGCGCAACTGAGAGGGATTATCTTCCGGCATGAATCCGAAGAACTCGTCCACGCTGTATTGCACAAAGTCAAGCACCATTTCCGTCTTGCGCACTTCGTCCATGATATGATGCGAGACTTCGTGGTAAAAGTGGTGATGAACATCGATTACTGTTACATGGTTTTGGGAAATAATCTGCGTTACCTGAAAGAGCGGATTGCCGCGTTTGAGTCCTATTGCTTTTGCTTCGGGATTGAGCGCAAGAATGATACCGCCGTTATTGCCGTTGTCATTAGCAACGACAACAGGTGTTCCCTTCAATTCGGGACGTGAAACCAATTCGCAGCTCACGAAGAAATTATTACAATCCAGGTGGATATACATCTCCTTATATTACAAGTATGCGCCGAGACCGAGGCAGATGAATTCAACTTTGGAGATGTGGGTTTTCATGTTGCCTTGAATGAACAAATGCCACGGCAAGTGGTAACGCAAGACAAGCTGCGTATATAACCAGCCGTCCGGATGTCCGCCCTGACCGGCATTGCCGAGGTCATAAGGATAAACAAGTCCTTTTGAGACACGGCCTGTAGCAGCATATTCGGCGCGCTGTGCGTCGGTAAGATATTTTTGCTGTTCTGTCTCTGTGCCCACTTCCAACGCTTTGACACCATCTATAAGGTACATTCCAAGATGGAAACCGCAAGTCAGTTTGCCCACTACCAGTTCGGGCTGTACGCTGATCCCCAGCCGCCAACAATCGGCACCGTTCTCCCGCGCAGCTTTCAGGTTCGTTTTGCCGAAACTTGTCTCGCGCGGTTTGTAGGAGTTGTCATAGAACAAGTCCAATCCTCCGCCGAGACGGAACACATTATGTGCCCGCCAATAAGCCGCCGCCTGCAAAGTAAAGCCAAAGAAGGTTTGTTTGTCCTTGTAATAAACCTGCCGCGCGGCACCTGCCCAAGCAAGTTCCAATTCCCATTTCTTTTTGCGGCTGTCCGGATTGCCTGCCCAACATTTGCGCGGTTCAGCATTAGTGGTAGGCGTATAACGTGTGCCGACTTCTGCGCAGAAGATGTTATAACCCGTGTTCGGCTGAATTGTGCTACCGTTGGAGAAATGATACCATCCGCCGCCTGCTGTAATACTCCACCCTGCTTTTATCGGGAATTCCAAGTAGATGGCTTCCGGAAAATGGAAGTTGAAGACGCTGCCAATACACTGATTGCCCTGCGAGGCTTTCAGCGATTCATACAACTTATCCTGATCAGCAGTATTGAAATAGGTTTTGGTCAAAAACGCAACACCAAAGCCCAGCCGCAAGCCCAAGATGAAATGCGGCAAGCGTACAAAAGGCACATCCAGAAAGGTATAAGGCGCAATGGCATAGCCCAATTTGTCATCATTGCCCAAGTAATATGCCGATAGTGCCACGCCAACAGAGGCATCGTTCCACTCGTGCAATGCCTGCCAATCAGGATGAAAGGCAATAGCAAACTCTCCTCCAAGTGTCGGATTGACATACGGGCAGAACTCTTTGAGTTTTTCGTTGCCGAAGAGGTCGTTGGTCATCACACCGCCACGGAACGAAACCCGGTAATCCATGTCGAGTTTCTTCTTTTCCGTCTCTCCTTCCTCTGCAAACAAAGGCAGAACAGCTACTGCCAACAGCCATATGACAATACTTCGTTTCATTCCGTCCGTTTTCACTATGCACAGAAGAAGATTATCAACAACTGCGCCACCATAACACGCAGGAACATTGTCAGCGGGTAAACCGTTGCATACGCCACATTAGCATTATCCAAGCCATCGGAAGTCTCGGAAGCAAAAGCCAAAGCAGGCGGATCCGTGGTGCTTCCTGCCATCAATCCCATCAGCGTGAAGTAGTCCAGTTTTCCCCATTTGCGGGCAATAAAGCCCATAATGAGCAATGGCGTTATAGTGATGATGATGCCATAGAGAATCCATACCCAACCGCCGTTGGTGAGCGTATCCATGAATCCTGCACCTGCGCCCAATCCGACCGATGCAAGGAACAATGCCAGACCTATCTCACGCAACATTCTGTTGGCGCTGGTAGTGGCATACGTTATCATGTGGTACGAAGGACCGAAACGCCCGATGAGAATCGCCACAATCAAAGCGCCTCCCGCCAAGCCAAGTTTGAAGGGACTTGACAAGCCGGGAATGGTTATCGGCAATGTTCCGACAATCACGCCAAGTACAATACCAAAGAAGATTGGAATCAGATTCGGTGCGTCGAGTTTTTTCATTTCGTTACCAAACAAATCCGCCACGCGCTGTACATCATCCTTGTCGCCGACAACTGTCATGCGGTCACCCATTTGCAAGCGCAGGTCAGACGTTGCAATGAGGTCTATACCGGCACGGTTGATGCGGGTAATGGTCACGTGGTACTGGTTGTTGACACCAAGCCTGCGAATCTGTTTGCCGTTCCATTCGGGACGCGTCACTACAACTTTGCGGGAAACAAGATTGGAAGAGAGGTGTTCCTTTTCCGTCTTTTTGTGCTCGGAAGCCGCGCCGATAAGTGCCAAGTTCTCCATGTGATCGATGTCTGTGAGGATACGCAGCGTGTCTCCGACAGTGATGGTTGTGTCGCTTTGCGGCACTATTTCCGATTTGTCTGGACGGATTATACGGCTCACCACCATCGGGAAATTCAGCATATGGTGGAGATGCTGGATGGTCATGTCCTTAATCTGCGGATTGTTAATGAGGACATCGCACAAGAGCGGTTCCTTGTTGTTTTTTGCGTTGTTGTTACGGACTTCAGAAGCTTCCTTGTCCGTTTTGATGCGGAAGAGCCATTTGATGAGCAGAATGGAGAAAATGATACCTACTACGCCCAACGGATATGCCACCGCATAGCCCGTCGCAATGGCAGAATGTGCCTCGCCGCTAATGTCCGTGAAGGTTTGTTCGGCAGCACCAAGAGACGGTGTATTCGTTATCGCGCCGGACATGACACCAACCATCGTTGCCGGGTCTTCTTTGGAAATGAGCGTAATCAGCACTGTCACCAAAACGCCCGTAAGGACGATTCCCGCCGCAAATCCGTTGAGTTTGAGTCCGCCTTTTCCAAATGAGGAGAAGAACGACGGACCAACCTGCAAACCAATCGAATAGACAAACAATATGAGACCGAAATCGCGCGCAAAGCCCGCCACTTCAGGCATTATGCGCATGCCGAAGTGCGAAAGGATGATGCCGACAAACAATACCCACGTTATACCTAACGTGAAGGTTTTGATCTTGGCATGCTCGCCCAGCCACAAACCCAAAAAGATTGTCAGCGTGAGCAAAACAATTGACTGGATTATACTCGGTTCAATAAAAAGAAATCTCAAAAATTCCATACGTTCAACTATTTTTCAATGCGGTTTTGTGTGCAAATTGTATCGATTTTAGTCCTCTCTTGGGCTACTCTCATGCTTCTCTCGGGTCAATCACGCAATAATCACCCAATAATCACGCAATAATCACGCAATACTGGCAGGGTGAGATTTGCGTTGGAAAAGAATCGTTTCATCTATCCAGTTTTGTCCGTCGCGGCGAAAAAATCGCTGGTTGGTTGTCGGGCTCTTCAAGCCGCCAAGCGATTCGATGTAAGGACCGGTTTTGACAAAGTCAAAAAATTGGAGATTTGAAGATTGGGAAATTTGAAGATTGGAAGATTCCGGAGATTCCTGAGATTCCGGAATTTGAAGATTGGAGCCAGTGTACCATGCCGTTTTGAGCGGAAAACGGTCATGAATATGCTTCGCCAAAGCAGCCACGTAATCCGGATTCTGGTCTCCCCCCATAAAACAAACACAGGTGATACCGGGAAAATACCGGTTCACCAGTGTGTCCAAAAGTTCCTGCGTCAAATCCTCTCCAGTGTCTTCCCACAGATGCGGGCTGTGACAGCCCTTGCACCTGTTGGGACAACCGGAAATATTCAAAGCCAGCGTTACTTCACCGGGCACTTCCTGAAATACTATTTCAAACGAGGCGACTTTCATTTTCGCAAGCCGGAACCTGCTCTTTTGAAGCGTAATGACGACGCGCCGCTTCCTTTTGCCGTGCAGCCGAGAAATTGCTTACGCGCTTCATGTAACCGATTACACGCGTGAGGTAATCCACATTCTCGGAATGGCACTCGGGACACTCGTGCAGATAGCGTTTGTCAATGTGACCGCAATCGTTGCAAACAGTGTTCGGGATATTGAACGTGAAGTAGTTACAGCCTTCAATTGCCGCCACGCGCAGAAGCTGACGATACTGTTCACGCGACAGATGTTCGTCCAAGTTGCAGTGCAATGCGGAACCACCGGTCAGGTGCTCGATGTACTTGCGTCCGTGCAGACGGAAACGATCCAGAACGGTTGTGTTCTTGTCCTCAACGATATAGAAATAGCTATTGTAGCAATCACGCGGCACAACATAACCGTCTTCCTTGTCCCATTTTGCGTGCTTGACACCCACGTTCTCCGCCGGAATCATTTCGCAGTTGAACATGACGTTCTTCGTGCGGTATTTTTTGTTGAGTTTTTCGATGATTCCAAGCACTTCCTGCACGTAATCGGAATAACGCTCGTTGTCGCTGATTTCGATGCCAAGGAATTCTGCGGCTTCCACCAATCCGTTGACACCGATGGTCAAATATTGGCGGCCGATATTGATGAATCCTGCATCGAACAACGGCAACATACCGCGCTCCTGCAAGATTTTGAGGTTTTCGTTGTATGCGAGTTGCACCTTGTGCATGAGATCAACAATCTCCTCGATATAATTCTGATAAGGAATGTTGTTGCGCACGGCATACTGGATGGTGCGGTTGAGGTTGATGGTGAGCACGGATTTCGAACCGGTACTTACACCACCCGCTCCAAGCGTATAACTGAAGCCATTATCGGTAATCTCGTTGCGCAGGCGGCAGCAAGAAGACAATGAATCGGCATTGTCACTCAAATAGGTGAAGAATGAGTGTCCTTCGGCATACATTTCAGCAGTGAAATCGGCATATTCCTTGTCTTTCACGTCGCCGTTTTCAGCCAACAACGCCATTGTTTCCACCGGGAAAGTGAGCACTGCGTGCAGACGTTCGTTGTTGAACCACTTCATGAAGCGTTTCTGAAGCCAGTTCAGACCGTCCCAATCAGGCTTCTCACCGTTCGGAAATACAAAATTGCCGAACAAGGATTCAAAGTAGAAGCGGTCGTAGTAACTGATGTTCCAGAATACAGATTGGAAGTTACGTGCGCCGGAAGGCTGGTTGATGGAGTAAACCACCTGTTGGAAGTAATCGGTAATGACTTTGTCAATCGTGCGTTTTTTGAGGCTGAGGTCAACGATTTCGTCGGTGCGTTTGTAGTAGTCCTTGCCATACTCCAAGCCGATAAAATAGTTCATGTACATCAGAAACTCCGGCGTTGCACAAGCACCTGACAACATAGAAGAAACGATGAAGACCATGTTGATGAATCCGCCGCAGAAAGATTTGAGGTTGTGCGGTGCAATAGCATTGCCGCCCAATGCCTTTGTTCCTTGCAGCAGCCACGGATACATGGTAATTGATGCGCAGTAGTTCGCAAGGTTGGTTTCGTCGTTCTTGTAGATGAAATGCTGAGTAAGCAGCGACATGTAACGATCCGCCAGTTCGCGTCCGAACATCTCTTTGATGCGTTCCGTAAGCAAGCGGCGGTTCAAACGGATGAATCCCTGTTTAGGCAGTTCTCCGATGAGCGTTGCAATGTTTTTGTTCTCCACGTTTGCATTGGCGTCATACTTGCTACCTTCCGCAGCGTTCTTCGCCTGACAGTAACTCATCAAGAACTCCAAACGAGCCTGCGTTTCGCGGTCTTCGGAATGTTGCGCACGGTACAACATGTACTTTTTCGCCACTTGATAGTAGCCTTCCGACATCAAAGCGACCTCCACCTGGTTCTGAATTTCCTCCACACTGATGCCGTTTGTGATACGTAAATGACTTAATACGCCTGTTAAGATTTCTTCGGTTGCAAAAGCGTTCGCCGCGAGGAACGATTTGGCAATCGCATTCTTGATTTTGTCGATGGCAAATAGCTCTTTCTTGCCGTCTCTTTTAATAATATAAGTTTCCATATTATATATTTATATTAAGGTGTCAAATTGTCGTTGTTTTGCTATGCGAATATATTTTGCAGCGTTGGTGCTGTCCTAATTCGCACATTCTCCCGTTTTCGCAACGAAAACCATTGTACGAACTGATTATCAACAAGTTACAGTGTTTTTGCTGTGCGGAAAATACCGTTTTTAAGCAGAAAATCCGTGATTTTTGTCAAAATCGACGGCAAAGGTACTACTTTTATTTGACGTGACAAAATTTCGAGGTCATTTTTTTGTATTTTCTTTGCTAATTACTGATAATCAAATGATTAGGTTTTTTGCCCTCAAAAAGCAAAAATAAAGGCATTGTTTTTTAAGGTAATTTAATATTTTTTTGACAAAATATTAATAAGCCGGATTGATCAAATTCGCATAAAATGTATTTTTATTTGCGTATATGAAAAAAAAGCAGTACTTTTGCAGGCTGAATGTATAAACAACGTAAATTTTGACCATATGTTTGATAATTTAAGTGAACGTTTAGAACGAAGTTTCAAAATCCTCAAAGGTGAGGGTCGTATTACCGAGATTAACATTGCGGAGACCGTCAAAGATATCCGCAAAGCCTTGTTGGAGGCGGATGTGAACTACAAAACCGCCAAACAATTCACCGACCGCGTAAAGGAAAAAGCCCTTGGACAAAATGTGATTACCGCCATTCGTCCCGGACAATTGATGGTGAAAATCACCCACGACGAACTGGCTGAACTGATGGGTTCCGAAAGCGTGGAGCTGAACCTCAAAGGCAATCCGGCAGTTATACTGATGGCGGGTCTGCAAGGTTCCGGTAAAACCACCCACGCCGCCAAGTTGGCACATTTCCTGCAAACAAAGAAGAACAAACGTGTGATGCTGGTTGCGTGCGATGTATATCGTCCGGCAGCCATTGAGCAATTGCGCGTATTAGCAGAACAGGTCAATGCCAAAGCCTATTTAGGCTTGGACGAGCCCAATCCGGTAAAGAAAGCGGAAGCCGCCATCAAAGAAGCCAAAACCTACGGCTATGACGTGGTGATCGTGGATACGGCAGGTCGTCTTGCCATTGACGAACAGATGATGCAGGAAATTGCAGCCATCAAAGATGCCATCAATCCGTCAGAGACGCTTTTCGTGGTGGATGCAATGACCGGTCAAGACGCCGTAAATACCGCCAAAGAGTTCAACGACCGTTTGGATTTTGACGGTGTCATTCTTACGAAGTTGGACGGTGACGCGCGTGGCGGTGCTGCGTTGTCCATCCGTTCGGTGGTTGAGAAGCCTATCAAGTTTATCGGTACAGGCGAAAAAATGGAGGCTTTGGATGTGTTCCATCCTTCCCGCATGGCAGACCGCATCCTCGGAATGGGTGACGTGGTGAGCCTTGTGGAGCGTGCTCAAGAACAATACGACGAGCAGGAAGCACGCCGCATTTCCAAGAAAATCGCGCATAACCAGTTCGATTTCAACGATTTCCGTTCACAGTTGCAGCAAATCAAGAAAATGGGTTCGATGAAGGATCTGATGGGCATGATTCCCGGCATGGACAAGGCGATGAAAAACGTTGAAATAAGCGATGACGCATTCAAGCCGATTGAAGCGATAATGAACTCCATGACACCTTACGAACGCGCCAATCCGCAGTGTTTGAACGGTTCGCGCAAAGACCGTATTGCCAAAGGCAGCGGCACATCAATTGTCGAAGTAAACCGTTTCCTCAAACAGTTTGAGCAAACCGCCAAACTGATGCGCAAAGTGCAACAAAGTCAGTTCCGTCGCCGCTAAATAATTCAAGGTATGAGTAAGCAGAGCAAATGGTCGTTCAAAAAGAAATTCTTTGTCTGGTTCTGGGGTTTGTTTGCCGCAGGATGTTTGTTTTTGGTGCTGCTGTTCTGGTGCATCAGTGAAGGCAAAGTCGGTTATCTGCCGCCACTGGAGGAACTGCAAAACCCCAAGAACAAGTACGCAAGCGAAGTGTTCACAAGTGATTTGGTGTCGCTTGGCCGCTATTATCGCAAAGAAAACCGCGTGGGTGTCGAATATAAAGACTTGTCTCCCTTTCTGGTGGATGCACTCGTTTCAACGGAAGATGTCCGTTTTTACGAACACACCGGCGTTGACAGCAAGTCGCTCTTCCGCGCCATTGTGTTGCTTGGTCGTTCTGGCGGCGGTTCCACACTGACCCAGCAATTGGCAAAACAGCTATGGTCTCCGCGGGCAAACAATATCTTTGAACGCGCCATGCAAAAGCCTATCGAATGGGTAATTGCCACGAAATTGGAACGTCTCTATTCGAAAGACGAGATTTTGCTGATGTACCTCAACCAGTTTGACTTTCTTTACAATGCCGTAGGTATCAAATCGGCGACGCATGTTTATTTCTCCACAACGCCAACAGATGTCAAAGTCGAAGAAGCCGCCACACTTATCGGCATGTGTAAAAATCCGGCGCTATACAACCCTATCCGCCATCCCGAACGCACAACGAACCGCCGGAATACGGTGCTAAACCAGATGTGCAAATACGGCTATCTTACTGATACAGAGTGCGATTCGCTCAAGGCTCTTCCGCTGACACTGCATTATCGTTCAGTGGATCACAAGCAAGGCAGTGCACCTTATTTACGCGAGTATCTGCGTCAGGTGCTCACGGCAAAGGAGCCTGTGGAATCCAACTATTCGGAGTGGAACAAGCAGCAATACCAACTGGACAAAGAACAGTGGGAAAACAATCCGCTGTACGGTTTCTGCAATAAAAACAGAAAGCCGGACGGCACAAATTTTGACCTTTATCAGGACGGATTGCGCATTTACACCACCATTGATTCGCGTATGCAGCGGTACGCGGAAGAAGCAGTTTCGGAGCATATGGTGGAAATGCAGCAGAAATTCTTCAAAGAAAAGAGAATGAAGAGTTATGCACCATTCTCCCGCGACCTCAAGCCAGATGAAATCCAGGGAATCATGAAGCGTTCCATGAAACAATGTGAGCGCTACCGCGTCATGAAGAAAGCCGGTCATACGGAATCCGAAATAACCGAAGCGTTCAACACGCCGGTGGAAATGCAGATTTTCTCTTATGACGGCATGATTGACACAACGATGACACCGCTCGATTCAATTCGCTGGCAGAAGTACTTCCTGCGTTGCGGATTCCTGTCAATGGATCCGCACTCTGGACATGTAAAAGCTTATGTGGGCGGACCGAACTTTGCAAACTTCCAGTATGACATGGCTACACTCGGACGCCGTCAGGTCGGCTCAACCGTCAAGCCGTATTTATATACGCTGGCAATGGAAGAAGGCATGTGGCCCTGCGACAAAGCTGTAAACGACCAGATTACGCTTTATGACGCTAATGGAAACGAGTGGACTCCGCGTGACGAGCATGCATCCAATCGCGGCGATTCCGTAACATTGCAATGGGGTTTGGAAAAGTCCAGCAACTGGATTTCCGCCTATCTGATGTCGCTCTTTACGCCGGAACAATTGGTGCGTCTGATGCGTTCTTTCGGCATCAAAGGACAACTTGATCCGGTTGTGAGCCTGTGTCTTGGTCCCTGCGAAGTGAGCGTGGAGGAAATGGTTGACGCATACACGACATTCCCTAACAAAGGCATCCGTGTGGAACCGTTGTACGTAACCCGTATCGAGGACAACAACGGCAACGTACTCGGCACATTCTCACCCCG
>CAJOFT010000017.1 GCA_905234025.1 Paludibacteraceae bacterium | reverse complement strand
TCCCGCTCATCAGTCGGTGATCGGTCGGCATAAAGCCTGCGGTTTTTGCATCACAAAGTATTCATTTAAGCAAAAAGTTCCGGTTTTATACACATTTTTTTGCATACATCAAAGAAAAGCAGTAATTTTGCGGGCTCAAACGCAATAACCGAAACAGAATAGCATGGGCAGAATATATATAACCATATTAATCGCGGCACTAAGTCTTGCCAGCTGTTCGAAAGTCATTCACAAGCAGCGTCCGCTACCGCCTGTCGGCGTCAGAACACTCGTTGCAGGGCAAACATCCGTGGCAGGTGAGGTGCGTTATGTCGGCACGGTGGCTGCCGAGCGCGAGACACCGCTTGCCATGCAGGTGACAGGACGCGTGACCGATATCTGCTGTAAGGAAGGCGACCATATCCGGAAAGGACAGAAGTTGCTGTGCGTGGATAGTACGCAGGCTGTGAGTACGCTCCGTGCGGCGGAAGCGGCTCTCCGTGACGCAGAGGACGGCTACAACCGCTTCAAACAGATTCACGCAAGCGGTGTGACTACAGACCGCCAGTTGGTCGAGGTCGAAAGCAAACTTGCCGAAGCACGGTCAGCAGCTGCCATTGCGCGCAAATTGGTCGCAGAGTGTGTGCTGCACTCGCCGGTGGAAGGCACTGTCAGCGGAGTGGAAGTCGAGGTCGGACAGTCCGTGCAGCCGGGTGGACGCGTACTGACGCTGTTGGATGTGTCCTCCTACAAAGTGGCGTTTGCCGTGCCGGAAGCGGAAATAGGCGGCATTGCCATCGGACAAACCGGACGGATGAACTGTGCCGCAACGGACGGTACCTATACGGTCCGTATCTGCGAAAAGAACCTCAAAGCCAATCCTGTGGCGCATACATATACCGTCCACGCAACAATTCTGGGAGACACGCACGGACTAATGCCGGGCATGGTGGCTACCGTGACATTGGAGCAGCAAGGCGGGGAACATATCGTTGTACCTGCCGCCTGTGTCCACCTGCTACAAAGCGGTGCGTCTGTGTGGGTAGTGCGCAATAACCGTGCTACACGGGTGATGGTGGATGTCGGCGGCTATCAGGCAAACGGCATAAGTGTCACTGCCGGTCTCAATGCAGGGGACACGGTGGTGGTAGAAGGGTTCCAGAAACTCTATGAAGGGTGTGAAGTAACCATATACTGATGCACAAACGCGACCACATACAATGGGCAATGCGGCATAACGGCATCGTTATGACCGTTTTCCTTATGCTTACGGCGTTCGGCATATGGTCGCTGCCGCAACTCAACAAGGATGAGTTTCCGCAGTTCACCATCAGGCAGGGACTTGTCGTGGCGGTTTATCCGGGAGCAACGGCACAGGAGGTTGAGGAACAGGTAACCGTTCCGCTGGAGGAATATATCAACTCCTTCGAAGAAGTCAGCAAAGACCAGACCTACAGTACCACGGAAGACGGCATTGTTTATGTCTATGTGATGATTCGCAACTCCGTGGCGGACAATGCTGCTGCATGGACACGTATCCGTGCAGGACTGCCATTGTTGCAGAAAACACAACTGCCCGCAGGCGTGGTGCAGACGTTGGTTATTGACGATTTCGGAAACACATCTTCCTTGCTTCTCGCGGTGGAAAGTCCGCAGCGCAGTCCGCGTGAACTGGAGCAGTACGCCAAGCAGGTCTGTGCACCGCTGCGCGCTATTCCGGAAATGGGCAAACTGCGTATCCTCGGACAGCAGACAGAGGAAATTGCCGTCACAATTGACCCCGAACGCCTGGCGGCATACGGTATCAACGAACATCTCTTGCAAGCGCAAATGGCACTACAGGGACTGCGTACTGTCGGCGGTGCTGCACAGAGCAACAATGCTTTGCAAGTGGTTATTCCCTATCAGTCCGAGTATGAGTTGCAGGAGCAGATTGTATGGAACGATCCTGCCTCCGGTGCAACGGTCCGTTTGCGTGATATAGCAACGGTTGAACGACGTTATCAGGAGCCTGCAAAGTATATCGAATTCAACGGGGCAAGCTGTCTGATTATCAATATGGAAATGGTGCCGAAGCATAATATTGTGGCGTTCGGTCAGCGCGTGGTTGAAGTGTTGGCGGAAGTGACGCGCACCTTGCCGCCGGACGTGCGTTTCCATCGTATCACGGATCAGCCGAAGGTTGTCAACGACTCCGTTTTCAGTTTCCTGCGGGACATTGTGATTGCTATCCTTGTCGTGATTCTGGTGATGCTGCTGCTCTTCCCGCTGCGCACGGCATTGGTTGCTAGTACAGGCGTGCCGGTGTGTATAGCGATATGTATAGGACTGATGTTTGTGACCGGCATAGAACTGAACACTGTCACGCTCGGCGCACTGATTTTCGTCCTCGGAATGATTGTGGATGACTCCGTCATTGTCATTGACGGCTACAGCAATCTTCTGGAGAAAAAACACTCGCGGTGGTATTCCGCAGCGGTAAGTACTTCGCATCTGTTTGTCCCTATGGCGCTTGCCACTTGTGCCATTTCGGGTATGTTCTTTCCCATGACGCACATCATCGAAGGTGCGCTGGGTGAGTTCGTGCAGCTCTTTCCGTGGGCTGTTCTTTACGCCTTGACTGCCAGTATATTCTACGCCACATGGGTTACGCCGTATATGGCGTTCCGCTTTGTGCGGCTGCGCCGTGAGGACGAACTGAATGCGGTCGAACGGATTCAGAACCGCTTCTTCGGATGGATGCAGAACGGCTACAGACGGGTGCTCTCTGTCTGTTTCGGGCATCCGGTGTGGGTGTATGTTCTGTTGGCTTTGGCGTTGGCAACGGGATTGTTCCTGCTTACGCGCCTGAACATGCAGCTGCTTCCAAAAGCCGAGCGCGAGTGCTTTGCCGTGGAGATTCATTTGAGCGAAGGCAACGGTTTGGAGCAAAGTGCTGCGGTTGCGGATTCCTTGTCACGTATGCTGCGGCAAGACCCGCGCATTGTGTCAGTCACGTCGTTTGTGGGACAGGCTTCACCGCGTTTCCATGCCACGTATCAGCCGAATATGGCGCGCCCGAATTATGCCCAACTGATTGTAAATACCAAATCTACGGCTGCAACGGCACATGTGCTCGAAGAACTTGCGCCGCGCTACGAGAACTGGTTCCCGAATGCTTACGCCCGCTTCAAACAGTTGGATTACCAGTTGGTGAAAAATCCGTTGGAAGTGCGTCTGCAAGGCGATGATTGGGATAAAATAACGCCGTTGGCGGACAGTCTGCGGATGTTCATGGCACAGCAGCCTTACCTGCAATGGGCGCACACGGACTACGACGCAATGACTGCCTCCACGCGCATTGTTCTCCGTCCGGACGAGGCTACGCGCTTGGGAATCACCCAGACAACGCTATCTCTCTATCTAAACCAGGCGACCAACGGAGCAACGCTCACCACGCTTTACGAAGGCAGTTATGCCGTGCCGGTTGTCCTTTACACTGCCGGAGCACACCATATGTCCATTGACCAACTCTCGGCATTGCTCATTCCGACTTCCGTGCCCGGTGTGTGGGTGCCGCTGCGGCAGGTGGCGACACTGGAACCTGACTGGCACCACGCGCTCATTGAACGGCGCAATGCCGTGCGGACAATCACCGTCGGAGCTGATTTGCGCGGCAGAATAAGTCAGGTTGATGCCGAGAAACGCGTCAAGCAGTGGATTGCCAAGAACCTTCCCGACTTGCCCGAAGGCGTAACCATCACATATGGCGGTCTGACATCCCTCAACGGACAAATGGTGCCGCAAATCCTTTGGAGCATTGTGGCCGCACTGGCGGTAATGCTGCTTCTGCTCTTGTATCACTTCGGACGTCTGTCTGTGGCGTTGCTGGCGCTTTCCAGTGCATCGCTGTGCGTCTTTGGCGCTATGCTCGGCTTGTGGCTTTTCGGACTGGACATCTCCATCACTGCCGTCTTGGGAATCGTCAGTCTCATCGGAATCATCGTCCGCAATGCCATCATCATGTACGAATATGCGGACGAACTCCGCCGTTACAAACACCTGACTTACAAAGACGCCGCATTCAAGGCAGGACTGCGTCGTATGCGTCCTGTCTTCCTCACCAGTGCTACTACGGCATTGGGTGTATTGCCGATGATTATTTCCCACACGGGACTTTGGATGCCGATGGGCGTAGTTATTTGCTTCGGAACAATATTCACCTTGCCCCTGACTTTAACTATTCTGCCTGTGATGTACTGGAAAATCCTCAAACCCCGCACCGAACAATCTTAAAACCGTACACTATACACCATACACTGTACACTGTACACCGTACACCATACACCATACACTGTACACCTTACACCGTACACCCTACTTCTTCCTCACCGCCGCCAGCAACTGCTGTGCCGGACCAGTTAACTTCTTGTCCGTCAGTCCTTTCTGCTTCGCGAACGTCGTCCAGTCTTTGGCACCGTGTTCGTCCTTTAGCGGCAGCCCTAATTGCAGAAAATGGCAGTAGGCGATGCCTAATGCGTCTGTCGCGTCTAATTTCTTGGGCATTTTTTCGTCAGGAATCTTCAGAAAACGTTGCAGCATTCCGGCAACTTGTTCTTTTGACGAGTGTCCGTTGCCTGTAATCGCCATCTTTATTTTCATCGGCGAATATTCGTTCACGGGAATGTCTCTGGATAGTGCTGCCGCAATGGCGACGCCTTGTGCATGAACGATCTTGATCATTGTCTGCGGGTTCTTGTCCACGAACTGCGTCTCAATCGCTAATTCGGTCGGATGGTATTTGTCGATTAACTCTTGCAGGAAGAAGAACTCTTTCTGCAACCGCGGGTACTGACCGTCAAACTTGTGCACGTCCAACACACCGAAATCCACCAAAGACACTTTGTTGCCTTCCGTGTCCAGCAGCGCATAACCCATAAACAGCGTTCCCGGGTCCACACCTAATATTCTATGTTGCTTGACCAGCTTGTCCGTCATACACCGTACACCTTACACCGTACACCTTACACCTTACACCGTACACCTTACACCGTACACTTTACACCGTACACCATCACTCATCCACCAGATAAACATCTTCATTTTCCGCATGCATAAGATATTTCTCCCGCGCGAACTTCTCTAAACTGTCCGTCGTTTGCAGCACTTGCAGGTCATGTCTCGCCTCTTCGATAGCGCGTTGATAAGTATCACGCTGTTCTTCCAATTCACTGATTTGACGGGCTTTGTGCAGCCGCACACGGTAACTTTGCTCACCGACAAAAATCATTACTGCCGCGAACACGAGGATGGTTATAACATATTTGTTCAGCACCCACTTTTTTATCTTTTCCGGAATTTCCCTCATATGCACACGTTTTTCCGCTGCAAAAGTACTGCTTTTTTAACGATTATGCAAATAAACTGCAAGAAAAATTTGCACATATGTAATTTTTGTTGTACTTTTGTGCGCTTTTTTGATGGAAAAGAAGGTACATATTATTTATGTCCTGTGCGTAGTGGTCGCTTTTTTGCTGCCGCTAATGGCTAATGCGCAGGAGAAACGCTACCAGCTGGAAATCGGTCTTCAGGCAGGCTGCGGCTATTATGTAGGTGATGCGACGACACATATATTTAATCACGTGCGCGAAGCCTACGGAGGTCATTTGCGCTATAAGTTCAACAAACGTTGGGCATTGCAGCTCAAAGGTATTCATCACCGCATTGCCGGACCTATTACCGAGGACGAATCCGCAGGACTTTGGCAGGACAAGATGATTAACATCGACATTGTGGCGGAATTTAACTTCTTCCGTTTCGGCGTCGAGCAGTACGACAAGCGTGTGAAGCCGATCACGCCGTATATCTTTACCGGAATAGGCTGTGGCATGTACGGCTTGAAGTACCAGACACCGGCAGCTTACTTTCCTTTCGGTTTCGGCGCCAAATGGAAGTTTGCCGACAGGTGGCAGCTGCAGCTTGCTTGGCAGCACAACCTCTATTTCGCAGATGACCTCGAAGGAGTGGTCGAATGGGGAAATACGCACGATTTGAACGGCAGCAATATACTGAATTTCGACCTCACAGGACAGCTGACGCTGGGTATTGTATTCGAATTTGCACGCGAGAAAAAGGTTTGTCCTTTCTGTTATGATTATTAAATGTATGAGTAATAAGGAAAATATATCAAAGGAACGGATGCCGCGTCATGTGGCAATCATTATGGACGGCAACGGTCGTTGGGCGAAGCGCCAGGGTTTGGCGCGCATGTTTGGTCACAAACAGGGTGTGCAGGTGGTGCATAACATCACCGAAGCAGCCGCAGAACTGGGCTTGCAGTACCTCACGCTTTACACGTTCTCTACCGAGAACTGGAACCGTCCGAAGGAAGAAGTGGATGCGTTGATGACTTTGTTGGTGGACACGATTGCCAAAGAGACGCCGACACTGATGAAAAACAACGTCCGCCTGCTCACAATTGGCGATTTGGAACGTCTGCCAAAAGGTGCGCACGACAAGTTCCTCGCCTGCATGGAACAGACGGCTGCCAACACGGGGCTTAATCTGGTGATTGCGCTCAGTTATTCGGCACGTTGGGAAATCGTCAATGCCGTCAAACAGGCAGTTTCGCTTGCCAAAGCGGGGCAACTGGAGGCAGAAGACATAAACGAGGAACTGGTCTCCGATTTGATGACAACGAAAGGCATGCCTGACCCTGATCTGCTGATTCGGACAAGCGGCGAACTGCGGATAAGCAACTTCCTGCTGTGGCAGTTGGCATATGCGGAGTTGTATTTCACCGATTGCTTGTGGCCAGAATTTACGGTGGAGGAGTTCTACAAAGCCATCATTGATTACCAGCACCGTGAACGTCGTTTCGGAAAAACATCCGAACAGCTCCGCTGATGATTTCACTAAAGCAACGACGATAGATTCACGATAGATTCACGTTAGATTAAGCCGAGACGACGCTGAAACAACTATGAGAAAGAAGAAAGTGCACAAAAAATGCACTTTTTTTTGCGTATATAAAAAAAAAGCAGTACCTTTGCGCGCTATTTTTGTGTATGTGCAGAATAATGAGCATATTATGCCTGGCTGTATTGAGCCTCGGGGCTTGGGCACAAACGGCGGACAGCATTGCTGTGGCGGACACGCTGGCAATGGATTCCGTGGCGGTGGATTCGGTCGCTACGTTTGACCCGTTTGCCGTGCCGGATAGTTTGGTCGTGGCTGACAGTACTGCTATGCAGCCGACGGAAACATCAGCAGGTCCTGCACCCGAAATCGAATATTCCATGAGCCGCCAGACTTACGAAATCGCAGGAATAAGCGTTTCCGGCGCGGATAACTACGAGGACTTTGTCATTATCGGATTCTCCGGACTCGCTGTCGGTGACAAGATTGATGTCCCGGGCGACCAGATTACCAAAGCGCTCAAACGCTTCTGGAAACAAGGTCTGTTCTCCGATGTCAAGATAAAAGCGACGAAAATTGTTGACAAGAAGATTTGGCTCGAAATAGCACTCACGCCTCGTCCGCGTGTCTCGGAAGTAACCTACAATGGCCTCAAAAAGAGCGAACGCGAGGATGTGGAGGTGAAAGTCGGTATTTCCAAAGGCGCACAGATGACGCCGAACTTGCGTGACCGTGCAAAAACCGTCATCAAGAAATTCCTCGCAGACAAAGGTTTCCACAATGCGGAAGTGAAAGTCTGGGAACTGGAAGACCGTGACAAACCCGGCTACGTCAAAGTGGTCGTGAATGTGGACAAGAAGGTCAAAACGAAGGTCGGAAAGATTTATATCACCGGTAACGAAGCCTTGACGCACACACAGATTAACAAGGCGATGAAAAAAACCAACGACAACCACATCATCAACCTCTTCCGCACCAAGAAATTCGTGACCAACGAATACGAAAACGACAAAAAAGCCGTTATCGAGAAATACAACGAAGTCGGTTACCGTGACGCCTATATCGTGGCGGACAGCGTAGTCCCGAATCCGGACGACTCGACCCGTGTCGATGTCTATATGACCATCAGCGAGGGCGAAAAATACTACGTCCGTAATATTTCGTGGGTCGGTAACACCGTTTATCCCTACGAGTACCTGAACGCGGTTTTGGGTGTCAAGAAAGGCGACACTTACAACCTCAAACTCCTCAACGAACGACTCACTTCGGACGATGACGCCGTGGCGAAACTTTACACGGACAGAGGCTATCTCTTCTTCAACGTCGAGCCGGTGGAAGTGGCGGTGGCAGGGGATTCCATTGATTTCGAAATGCGTATGTACGAAGGCAAACCGGCAACAATCAACCGCATAAATATCGTCGGAAACACACGCGTTTACGAGCACGTTGTACGCCGCGAATTATACACCAAGCCCGGACAACTCTACAGCCAGTCCGATATCATGCGCTCCTTGCGTGAATTGGCGCAGATGGGACACTTCGATCCGGAGAAACTCGTCCCCGATATTCAGCCTAATCCCGAAGACGGAACAGTGGATATAACCTACCAACTGGAGACCAAGTCCTCCGACCAGATTGAGTTCTCGCTCGGATGGGGAGCCACAGGTCTGGTGGGTAGTTTGGGACTGAAGTTCACGAACTTCGCGATACAGAACCTCTTCAACAAGAAGGCTTATCGTATTGTTCCGCAAGGCGAAGGACAGACCTTCTCGATAAATGCCCGCACAAACGGTGTGTATTATACCTCCGCAAGTATATCTTTCCTGGAACCCTGGTTGGGCGGTAAGCGTCCTAACTCGCTGAGTGCCAGTGTCTATTTCGCTTCGCAAACCGGTTATTCGAACCGTTACTATCAGGCATACCAGAACCTCTATAACACCTACTCAAACTACTATTACTATTCCGGCAACTCGAACTACTACCAGCAGTTGCAGGAATCCGAAGCGGATCCCGACAAGTACTTGCGGACGTTCGGTGTAAGTGTCGGTTACGGTAAGCGTCTCCGTTGGCCAGATGACTACTTCTCCTTCTATGGCGAGTTGAGTTATCAGTTGTACATGATGAAGGACTGGCCATATCTGCTTATTTCAGACGGCTTCAGTCACAACTTCGCATTGATGCTCTCTCTGTCGCGTTCGAGTATTGATAACCCGATTTATACGCGCCGTGGTTCGCAGTTCTCTATCAGCCTGAAGATTACACCGCCGTACTCACTGTTCTCCAAAGAGGATTATTCGCAGATGACAGCTTCGGAGAAATACCATCTCATTGAGTACCACAAGTGGAAATTCACTGGCAAAGTGTTCACACCGCTTACCCGGGACAGCAAACTGGTGCTAATGACCCGTGCTGAATTTGGGTATGTCGGACACTACAACAAATACGCAAAGTCCCCGTTTGAAACCTTCTATATGGGTGGTGACGGAATGTCCGGCTACACAACGTACGCGACCGATTATGTCGGAATGCGCGGCTACACCTCCGGTTCACTGACGCCTTATGATCCCGCAACGGGACGAAATATGGGTTATGTATATAACAAGTTCACGATGGAACTGCGTTACCCGATTACCCTGCAACAGAATGCAAATATCTGGGCACTTGGATTTGTGGAAGCAGGTAACTGCTTTGCAGACATCAAGGACTATAACCCATTCGACCTCAAACGGAGTGCCGGTGTGGGTGTCCGCATCTTCCTCCCGATGTTCGGTCTCTTGGGTGTTGACTGGGGCTGGGGCTTTGACGAAATCAATGGAAGCAAACAATACGGTGGTAGCCAGTTCCACTTCGTACTGGGACAGGAATTGTAAACTCGTAAAGCACAAATAGCGATTATGAAGAAATATTTATTGATAATGTTTGCAGCGGTGACAATGCCGCTTTGGGGAGCACCGAACCATAATTCGGTGGCGTATATTGACATGCAGTATGTGCTCAAAAACCTTCCCTCTTATGAATCTGCCAACGAGCAGTTGTCAATGATTTCCAAACGCTGGCAGAAAGAAATTGATGCCGCACAGCAGGAAGCGCGTGTGTTGGCTACCAATTACCAGACGGAGCAAATCTTTCTCTCGGACGAAATGAAACGCCGCCGTGAGGAGGAAATTGTAGCCAAAGAGAACGAAGTGCTGGAACTCAAACGCAAGTATTTCGGACAGGACGGCGAACTCTTCAAGAAGCGCGAAGCACTCATCAAACCGATTCAGGACGAGGTATATGCCGCGATTCAGGAAATCGTCAATGAGAAACGCATTGACATCGTCAAAGACCGTTCCTCGGATCCCTCTCTGATCTACATGTCCTCCAAACTGGATATATCCGACCAGGTGCTCCAGAAACTGGGTGCAAGATAGTTCGGCACGATAATTGTAGTAGAACATAATGATATTAAATTTTCAATAGTATGAAAAAGATTTTTGTTATTCTTGCGCTGGCTCTGCCGATGCTCGTTAGCGCACAAAAGTATGGTCATGTGAACACGACCGAGTTATTCCAACAGATGCCTGAAGTAAACAAAGTAAAGGCACAGATGGACACGATTCAAGCCCAGTATGAAAACCAACTGACAATGATGCAGGAGGAACTGCAAAAGAAGTTCCAGGACTACCAGCAGAATGAATCAACCATGCCTGATGGTATCAAACAGGTGCGTCAGCAGGAGTTGCAGGAAATGCAGGGACGTATTCAAACCTTCTATTCCACTGCTGAACAGGACATCCAAAAGAAACAGCAGGAGCTGTTGGCACCTGTACATGAGAAACTGACCAAGGCTATCAAGGCTGTCGGTGAGCGGGAAGGCTACACCTATATCTTTGATTCCGCTGCAATGGTCTATATCTCTGACAACGCTGTGGACTGCTCTCCCGCCGTCCGCAAAGAACTCGGTATCAAGTAAATCGTAAAATCGTAAATCGTCAATTCGTAAATATGGAGGACGGTTATTTAGAGCGCCACTACGAAGATTACGAGAAACGTAAAGCCGAGTGGCTCAAAAAACAAAAGAAATATGGAAAAACTGCAAAAGACATTAGCTGATTCAGCGGTTGCGCGTTGGACGGTGCTCGTATTGGTAGCATCCATGATGTTCTTCGCGTATATGTTCGTGGATATACTTTCTCCGCTGGCTTCTCTATTGGAGAAAACACCGCATCTTGGATGGAACCAAGGAGTATTTGGCACATATGCTGCCGGTGAATATTTGCTTAACGTATTCGGATTCCTCATTCTTGCAGGAATTATTCTTGACAAGATGGGAGTGCGTTTTACAGGTACCTTGTCCGCATCATTGATGGTTATTGGTGCTGCAATCAAGTATATAGGTATTTCCGAATGGTTCGGTGCCAACGACATGGCCTGGCTCAACTCGTGGTGGACCTCAATGCCCGGTAGTGCCAAGATGGCAATGTTCGGATTCATGATTTTCGGCTGCGGCTGCGAAATGGCGGGAACAACCGTCTCGAAAGTGCTTGCCAAGTGGTTCAAGGGTAAAGAAATGGCGCTTGCTATGGGCTTGGAGATGTCAATTGCCCGTATTGGCGTGTTTGCTGCTATGCTCTTCTCGCCGATGATTAGTGAGGCATTTGCTGTGGACGGCATGAACTCTGTTACGGCGCCTTTCCTGTTCTCAGGACTGCTGCTCGTGGTAGGTTTGCTCAATTACTTGGTATTCACGGTAATGGATGCGAAGTACGACAAACAACTTATCGCTATTGGCGAAGCAACCGAGCAGAAAGACCCCGAAGACGAGTTCCGTATTGCTGACCTCGGCATGATTTTCCGCTCGAAGATGTTCTGGATTGTAGCACTGCTCTGCGTATTGTACTATTCGGCTATCTTCCCCTTCCAGCGCTTTGCGACCAACTTCCTCGAAGAAACACTCAATATCCCGAATGACGAAGCGGCAGGTTTGTTCAAATGGTTCCCGATCCTCGCAATGGTACTGACACCGTTCCTCGGCGCGTTCATTGACAACAAGGGTAAAGGCGCTTCCATGATGTTGCTCGGTTCGCTGATTATGATTGCGTGCCACAGCGTCTTTGCATTCGTACTGCCGGCTTATCCGTCAAAAACGCTCGCACTTGTTACTATTTTGGTACTCGGCGTCAGCTTCTCGCTTGTGCCGGCATCTATGTGGCCCAGTGTGCCGAAGATTATTGACGAGAAAGTACTTGGATCGGCATACTGCCTCATTTTCTGGGTGCAGAATATCGGACTTTGCCTTGTACCGCTGCTTATCGGCAAACTTCGCGTAGCAACCAACGGCTATCTCGTTCCGATGATTGTGTTCGCTTCATTTGGCGTACTGGCGTTCTTGCTGTCGTTCGCTTTGAAGATTGAGGACAAGAAGAAAGGCTATGGACTGGAGCTTCCTAATAAAAAATAAAACTACTATTACCGTCACAACCGACAGCCGCAAGGTAACACGCGGCTGTGTGTTTGTGGCGCTCAAAGGTGAGCACTTTGACGGCAATGATTATGTGGATCAGGCTATCAAAGACGGCGCGGAGTATGTCATCAAAGGCGAGAACGCACTGGCTGAACTGCAAGACCTTGCTCATGCTTGGCGCCGCCAGTGGGGAAAACAGATTCTCGCCATTACCGGTACAAACGGCAAAACAACAACCAAAGAACTGACGGCGGCGGTGCTTCGTACCAAGTACAATGTGCTTTATACCGAAGGCAATTACAACAATTCGCTTGGTGTGCCCTTGACGCTGCTGCGCCTGACCAAAGCACATGACTTTGCCATTGTCGAAATGGGGGCTTCACATCCTGGGGACATTAAGGAACTGGTGGATGTTGCTGAACCGGATTTCGGTCTTATTACCAACGTCGGTCGCGCACATCTGCAGGGATTTGGCTCCTTTGAGGGCGTTATGCGTACCAAAGGTGAGTTATACGATTATCTTGCCGAGCATCACGGGACCATCTTCCAAAATGCTGACAATCCTCACCTGAAACAAATGTATATCACAGCGCAGCGGTCTCACAGCGTCAGCGGTCTAACTTCTCACAGCGAAGTGGTCTCATACCCATCTGGTCCGATGCTCAGCGGCACGCACCTCGTCGGCGATTATAACTCCGAGAATATTCAGGCAGCTCTCTGTGTAGGAGAGTACTTCGGCATTTCCCGTGAGGACGGCGAAGCGGCTGTAAGAGCGTATGTCCCGACCAACAACCGTTCGCAGGCGATGAAGACAGAGCATAATGACCTCGTCATTGATGCCTACAACGCCAACCCGACGTCTATGCAGGCAGCGATAAATGCTTTCCGTTCCAACAGCGAAGCGGTCTATATATTGGGCTCGATGCGTGAACTCGGCGACTACACCAAACTGGAGCACCAGAACATCGTAAACATGCTTTTGGAGCGTAAAGCCGACAAGGTTTATCTCGTTGGTAATGAGTGGCATACCACAACAGCACCATTCCCCATCTACGAAACGGTGGATGACCTTGCTGCTTATTTGAAAGACCATCCTTTAACCGCCTGCCACATCCTTGTCAAAGGATCGCGCAGTAATCAACTTGAACGAATAATTCCATATTTGCAATGAATAAAAAAGTAACAATTATAATCATTTCCGTTTTGGCAGTAGCTATAGCTGTACTGCTTTTCATTCATCTCCGTCAGCGTGCCGAGGTAAAAGAAATGGTCGAACAGATGGAGTATGAAAAAGAACAACTCCAGGAGGAATACGAAGACCTTGCTATTCAGTTCGACGGTTATCAGAACCTTGACATCAAGAACGACTCGCTGCAAGATCTCCTTTCACAGGAGCAACAGCGCGTACAAGACCTTCTTGAGGAACTGCGTGTAACACGTGCAACGAACGCCCGTCGTATTGCGGAACTCAAGAAAGAACTCGCAACCGTACGTGCTGTGATGGTGGAGTATGTCCAACAGATAGATTCTCTCAACCGCACGAATGCCCAGTTGACAACGGAGAACAAGCAACTGACGCAAAAATATCAGGAGGCTTCCTCACAAAATCAGCAACTCCAAGAGGAAAAGACCCAGCTCACAGAAGTCGTCAAGCGTGCGTCCATGCTTGAAATCACGAACTTCGAAGTAACGCCGCTCAATAAACGCGACCGCAAGACCCGTGTCTTGAGCCAGATGGAGAAGTTCCAGTTCGATTATACCATCTCCAAGAATATCACCTGTGAGCGCGGCAACAAGACGATGTTTCTGCGCGTGGTGAACCCCAACGGAGAACTGCTGAACGAAGACAAAGGCTACACCTTCTTCTTCGAAAGTGCAGACATCCCTTGTTCTGCTTTCCACGCATTTGAATATGCTGGCGAGGAAATCTCCGGCACAATGTATGTCAGCCTTTCTGCCGAGCCGGTGCAAGGCTTCTATAATGCCGATTTCTTTGTGGACGGCAACATGATCGGTAGTTTCCCCTTCCAGATTCGGAAGTAGAGCAACTTATTGTAACTCAATATGTTTCGCGGTAATCGCCTCGCTCAAGAACAGCGATGCATTATCGCGGAACTTCTTTGTTGATTCGGTGGTAATATATTGGCATGTTCCGCCTTGTGACAAATCTGCCGCAATCTCCGGATGACGTTGCAGGTAATCCGCCAACTTCTCCGCCACAATACCACCTTGGGCAATGATTTGTACAGGTTTCTTGAACCACGCTTGAATTTTTGGCAGAAGTAGAGGATAATGGGTGCAGCCGAGAATCACATTGTCAATTTGCGGGTCTTTGGCAAACAGCTCGCTTAAATACTTGTCCACAAAGTAATCCGCACCGTCATTCAGATGCTCACCCGCTTCAATCAGTGGCACCCACATCGGACAAGCCTGCTGTGTAACAACCAATTGGTCACTTGTCTTTGCCAGTTCCAACACATATGACTCCGATGACACTGTTGCCGGAGTGGCAAGTATGCCCACATGACCTGTCCGTGTCAGTGCGGGAACAGCCTCCACTGTCGGACGTATTACGCCTAACACACGCAGTTTGGCGGGGTCAATATCTCGCTGCTGAATGGTTCGCAAAGCTTTTGCCGATGCAGTATTGCACGCAAGAATAATCAGCCTGCAGCCCTGGCTTTCAAGCCACCGCACAGCCTGCAACGTGTATTCGTAAATCACCTCGAACGACCGCGTCCCGTATGGCGCACGGGCATTGTCGCCCAAGTACAAATAATCGTACTCAGGCAACTGCTCGCGAATCTTCTCCAATATGGTCAGTCCGCCATAACCACTATCAAAAACACCAATTTTCAATTCCTCAAATCTCCCTATACCATCTGCTCAATATTCCACGAGAAAGCCTTGACACCGATTTCAGGATTCCGTAGGTCAAGTTTCTGCACGGATTCAAGCAGTGCGTCCACTTTGTCGTCAGGCACAACTGTAATCACGGCAGAGTTCATTTCCGGCCAGGCGTGTGTACCGCGGCGGGGCTCACCGCCGTTTGTGCCGCGTCCTTGCACCTGCTCGAAGAACGTAAATCCCTTGATTCCAAGCACATCCAACATGTATTCCACACGCTCCGTATTCGCTTGGTTGAACACTATCATCACACTTTTCATGCTTTTTCCTCCTTCTTGACCTTAATGTCCATGAATATAAATTTCTTGCGCAACGCTTCCTGTCTGTCGCGTTCGCCGTGACGGGACATTCCACCGTACAGCACCGGCACAAGATAAAGCGTCAGGAACGTGCTCACCGTCAAACCGCCGATAACGACGATACCCAACGGCTGCCACATTTCGGCACCTTCACCGTTCGACACAGCCATTGGCACCATTCCCAGTATGGTCGTGAATGCCGTCATCAGAATAGGACGTATACGGCTTCTGCCCGACATCACAATTGCCTTGTTCAGCTCATAACCGCGTTCACGCATCAGGTTGATATAATCCACCAACACGATACCGTTCTTCACCACGATTCCGACAAGCAATACTACTCCGAGTGCGCCGACCATATCAAGCGAACGGTGAGTCAGCCACAGCGCGAGAATAACACCCGTAAATGCCGGTATAATCGTCAGCATGATAATTGCAGGTTTGCTCAAACTCTCAAACTGTGACGCCATCGTGATATACACAAGCAGAATAATCAATGCCATCAGCAGAATCATGTCGCTGAACGTCTCCTGTTGGTCTTCATAGTTACCTGCAAGATGCGTCGAATAACCCGCAGGCAGGTCCAGTTCCGGCAGTACTTTCTCCTCGATTTCTCCGGCGAGTTCACCGAGAGAGGTGTTATACGGTGTCACCTTGACCGTAACAATACGTTGACGGCTCTTACGCTCAATCGTAGGCGGCGCCCAATATTCGCCGATAGAAGCCACTTCACTCAGTTTGACTTTTTGACCTGTCGGCGTTGGAATGGTCAGATCCATCACGTCAGAAATAGAATTTCTGTCTTCTTCCTGCAAACGCACAACAATATCGTGTTCTGAACCGTCATCCTTGAGATAGCCGCAGTTCATTCCGGCTACACGGTTACGCAAATACGTCGATATCGTTGCCGAACTCAATCCCAGACGCGAAGCTTTCTCTTTATCAACCGTAATTTTGATATCAGGACGGTCATCCTCACGGCTGATGTTGACGTCACGTGCACCGGGCAACGCCATGCACAGACGGCGTGTCTGCTCGGCGAGTTGCGAAGTCTTGTCGAAGTCATAACCATAAATCTCCACATTGACCGTGTTACCGCCACCGCTTCCGGGTCCGTTTGAAGCAACTTGACACTGGTATTCCACAATCTCCGGATAACGTGCCATTTCCTGACGCAGCACTTCGGCGATTTCCCAAACGGTCTGGTCGCGTTGCCATTTCTTCGGCAAACGCACCGTCATCTGAATCTTGTTGTTCATCGTCGATGAGAACAACGCAGCAATGGTGGCGTCGTCATTCGAACCGGCAGACGTATTGATAAGCTCGATGCACGGCACAAGTGTCATGAACCGCGTCTCTAATTGGCGTGCAGTCTTCAATGTCTCTTCAATACGCGTACCGCGTTGCAGTTTGACAACAACACTCAGACGTCCGTTATCTTGCTCCTGCATGAAGTCCGTACCGATTTTACCGGTAATTACCGGCAGAAGGGACAAACCGAAAATCGCAAAAATGGCGAGGATGGTAAGTGTCTTATGGTTGAGACACCATCCCAACGACCGCTCATAATACCCGTCAATAACATCCAGCATGCGCACAACGGTCTTTTCGTACCAGCCTTTCTTGCCTGCTTCGTCATCTATGAGGTCACCGTTCTCATCCACATGCACTTTCTTGGCTTTCAGCAGTTTGGAGCACAGCATCGGCGTCAGCGAAATAGCCACTAACGTCGAAGTACAGCATACCACCGTCACAATCCATCCAAGTTCATGGAACATAATTCCCGCCATGCCATTCAGCATCGTCAGCGGCACGAACACAGCCACCAACACCAGCGTCGTCGCAATAACGGACACCCACACTTCGTTTGTTGCATAAATAGCCGCCTCATGCGGGTCTTCACCGCGTTCCACGTGCCGCGTAATGTTCTCCAGCACCACAATCGCGTCATCCACCACCATACCAATCGCTATCGTCAGTGAGCACAGCGAGATGATGTTCAGCGATGAATCCGCTACACCCAAATAGATAAACGCCACAATCAGCGCAATAGGAATAGTGATTCCGATAATAATCGTCGCACGCCATTTCCCGAGGAAGAACAGCACTACAAGCACCACGAACAGCAGCGCGTACATCACACTCTCTTCCAGCGAGTTAATCGAGTTCTGAATGGTCTCTGACAGGTCATAGATCTTCTCGATCTTCACGTCCGACGGCAACTGTTTCTGTATCTTCGCCAACTCATCACGCACCTCGTGACAAATCTTCACGGTGTTCGCGCCGGTTTGCTTGGCAATAATCAGTCGCACGGCTTCACGTCCGTTGGTTTTCTCATCCAACGTGAGGTCTTTTATCGTGTCCTTGACCGTCGCAATGTCGCGGATGAACACCTGCTGTCCTTGCGGCGTCATCGTCACCATCAGGTCTGCTATCTCCGAACTCTCGATATACTCCGACCGCACTTGCATCTGATACTGCTCCTGTGGCATCTTGATGGTTCCCGAAGACAGGTTCAGATTGTTTGCCGAAACCACGTTTCCGACTTGCTCAATGGTCAGACCATAGGCGTCCAGTTTCTGTTGGTCGATATTGATATAGACATAACGGTCAGGAGCACCCGAAAGCGAGATATTTCCTATTCCGTCAACTTGGTTCAACTGCGGAATAACCTCGTCGTTCATGATCTTGTCCAGACCGGCATAGGTCTCGTCAGCCGTAATCGAGTACTGTGCCACCGGCATAGCACTCGTTGACAGCTTGAAGATCATCGGCGTACCGCAGTTGTCCGGCAGATTACTCTTGGTCATGTCCACGTATGAACGCACATCATTCACTGCCTCGTCCATATTCGCGCCCCATTCCAACTCCAGCATCACTATGGACATATTGTCCTTACTCTGTGACGTGATATGCTTAAGGTGGTCAACGGACGTCAGCGCATTCTCCATGTACTTCGTCACGTTCGTCTCCATTTCACTTGCCGATGCACCCGGATAGGTCGTCATCACCGTGATATACGGCGGATCCATTTGCGGGAACATGTCAATCGGCAGTTTGACGAAACTGTATATACCGACAACGATCACCGCCACGAATATCAACGCGGTCGTTACCGGCTTCTCAATCGCTGTTTTATAAATTGCCATAAAACTATAAACTTTTAACTCTCTAAACTCTAAACGTTAAACGTTAAACGCTAAACGTTAAACTCACTCCACCACATTAATCTTCACACCATCCACAAGCTTGTGTTGTCCGACGGTCACCATCTCTACGCCGTCCACAATATCCGGCGCAATAATCTCGATGTTCTGGTCAAAACGTTGTCCGAGTTCCACGCTCACACGTTTCGCACGACCGTTCTCATTGATGAACACATAACGGTCGTTGGCGCCGACAAGTTTCTCCACAGCCTGATACGGTGCCACAATTGTTGTTGCTTTGCCCAATCCGATGGTCGTTGTAACGTACATGCCCGGACGCAGCAAGTTCTTGCTGTTCGGAATCACGATCTTCACTTGGAACGTGTGGCTTGACGCATCAATAGACGGATAAACCACCTCCACAGTTGCCGGAAATACTTGGTCAGGATAAATCTCACTGGTCAGCGTCAGCTTCATCCCGGGTTTGAACTTCGGAAAGTACATCTCCGGAACAGCTACTAATGCTTTGAGCTTGTCCATCAGTGTCAGCACCAGGATTGGCTGACCGCTGTACAACTCGCCGTCCTCATAGTTCTTCGCCAAAATAACGCCTGCAAACGGAGCTTTGCAGTACGTGTTTACCTCCAGAAACTCCAACTGTTCCTTTGTTGAGTTGTATTGTGTCACAATCTGGTCGTACTGTTGTTGTGTCGCGCTTCCTGTCTTCAGCAGTTGCTCAATACGGTTTTTCTCCGTCTCTAAGTTTGCCAGCGAGATCTTCGTGGTCTTGTACTGTGTCTGGTCCATTGTCACAATCGACTGACCTTTGGCTACGCGGTCACCCACTTCGCAGAATATATGCTCGATCTTACCCGTAAGCGATGGAGCCACATTCACTGTCAGATAGCCTTGCAGGTTGGTGGAGACGGATATTTCCCGCTCGATTTCCTGGGTATGCAGTACGGTAGTACGTACTTGTTCCACGCGTTCTTCCTGTTCCGTGGTCGTTGTTTCGCTGCTGCAAGCCATCATTGCCACCGCAGCCATTACATAAATAAATACTTTTTTCATATCAATTATTTAAAAATTTCTCAAGTTCCACTTGTGTATTCACCAAATTCAGCACTGCCTGCACATAGCTTGATTGTGCGGTAATCAGGTCATTGCTGGCGTTTGTCAGCTCCATGTTACTGCTGGCGCCGTATTTGTATTTTTCTGTGGCAGAAGCAAATACGCGTTGCGCCACTTCAATGTTGTCTTTCTCGTTCAGATAGGTCTCATACGCGTTGTTCAGGTTGAAGCACAGCTGTTGGTACTGTATGCCTAACTGGTCACCTGTCTCGGACAGCGTGTTCTTGGCTTCCTCGTACGCAATCTTCTTCTCCACCACGCCTGCAGCACGTTTGCCGCTGCTCCATAACGGCATGCGCACACTTATCTGCACGGTATTCGGCGGAGTCATACGCATTCCGCCTTCGCCGTAATAGTGCTGGTTCGAGTAGTTGTAGCCCAAACTGATGGTAGGTCCGTAAGCCCAGCCTGCCATCCAGACGTTCTTTTTCGCCAGTTCCGTACTTTTCTCCAACATCTGGTAGTTCAGGTTGTTATGGATGTCAAAGTTCGTACCAAGCAGTTCCAACATCTTTTCCGGCGAAAGAATCGCGTCAATTGAATCCGTCAGCACGAGCTCTGTTTCCACTGGCACGTCCAACAGCACTTTCAACGAACTCTTTGCCAGTTCGATGTTCCGTTTCTGGCTGTTGATGCTATTCTTTATACTGTTCACGCGCACACGCAACTGGTCAGCGGTTGTTTGCTCGGCGGCACCGGCTGCAACGGCATTCTGCGTCATTTCGGACAGACCTTCTATATTCACTAAGCTCGAATCCAACAGTCCCGCAATGCTTTGCAGCGCCAACACGCTCACATAACTGCTCATTACGCTTCCGCGCAACTGTGACTCCGACTGTTCTTTTGACAGTTTCTTCATCTCGATGGCGATGTTGTTCAGCAGCACGCCTACTATTCCTTGTCCGTTGATGCCCATTGAAGCTGTCACGCCTAATGCGCCAACGTTCGGCATGTCGATGTTCACGTTGTTTCCCATCATCGACAACGTCGCGCTGTAACCCAAATAGTTGCTGTAGCTGTAACTTCCGTCTGCTTGTGGCAGCATGGCAGCGATGGTTTGCCACCGTTGAGCGTATGCTTCTTCCACGGCTAACGATGCATTCTTCATGCTTCTGTTCTTTTCCACCGCATAATCCTGTGCTTCCTTCAGCGACAGCGTCAATGTCTCACCATTCGCACCATTCTCACCATTTGCACCATTTAGCGAAGCGTCACCATTACGCGTCGAAGACGCGCCTCTCGTCGCCTGCATCACATGGTCGCCTGCCATCATCGGCATCGCCGCCATCATCAATCCCAATACAACAAATAATCCTTTTCTCATATATAAATTTCTTTACACTTTACACCTTACACTGTACATTGTACACCGTACACTTTACACTTTACACTTTACACCATACACCATACACCATTTTAAGGGCATTGCGCACTTCGGCTTTCCACCACTTTCCGTTTGCCCTCGTCGGAGATAATTCCCCGCATCAGGATATCCACCGCATACGTCACTTTTTCCATCGCTTGTTGTTTCTTTTCTTCCGGCACTTGTGGCAGGATGTTCAGCAGTTCCTGGTGCAGGAACGCAAACACGTGTGCGGTCTTCTCTATGTCAAGGTCTGCGCGGAAGAATCCCTCGTCCAGACCTTGTTTGAGGTACTGTTGCAGCAGCCGCACGGATATTTCGTGCACATGCTCCAGGTGTTCGCGGAACAATTGTGGGTAGTATTTCTGCAGGTCATGCAGCAACGGCGGGTCTTTCCGCACGTCTTTGACGCTGCCTGCAACTGCCATGAATCCGAGCATCAGTTCCAGGATGGACTTTCCGGCAGCCTGTTTGTGTACGGCTGTTTCTATGCCGCCTTCATGTTCGCGCAACAGTGCACGAATCAGTTCCTCTTTCGTCTCGAAATAGACGTAGAACGTCTTCTTTGAGATCCCGAGTTGCCGGCATATGTCATCCACGGAGATACTTTTTATCCCCACTGCGCGCATCTTCTCTGCCGCCGCTCCGATTATATGTTCCCGCACTTGTTCCATATGTTCATTATAGACTCTGACGAAAAAACGCGGCAAAAGTACTGCTTTTATTTCACTCCCGCAAGAAACTCGGAAACTTTTTTCACCTCCGCAGTTTC
>CAJOFT010000016.1:4887-27199 GCA_905234025.1 Paludibacteraceae bacterium | reverse complement strand
ATATTGCACGTTTTCCGGAGGACTTTATGTTCCAATTAACCTGGGATGAAGTTGAACTTTTGAGACCACAATTGGCGACATCGGATTCGGATTCTCCAACATCACAATTTGTGACCTTGAAAGGCAAGGGACAGAATATTAAGCATTTACCGTATGCATTTACTGAACATGGAGTAGTTATGCTTGCCTCATTACTCCGTAGTGAAATAGCAATTACAATGAGTGTTCAAATTACTCGTGCTTTCGTAGCAATGCGCCAAACCATTACGATGTTGGCGGCAACGGAAACTAAGATTGAGTTGCTGAATGAAAAAGTAGAACGGCTAAATATGTACATAGAAGAGGTCATGCATGACCAAAATGACATTAACGAGATGCAGCGCGAAGTAAACGACGAAACGGCCATGCAGTTGGAACTGATTAATAGGTCATTGGCAGAATTGCAAGCCAAGCCAAAAGAAACGCCACGCCGCCGCATCGGGTTTGATGTCTCTTATGATAAAGAATAATCTAATTGTCATCCCAATCGGATGTAATTCCCCATTGCTCTTATCTGTAGAGTAAAAAAGAAGAAAATTGCTTAAAATCACAAAAAATCGCAACTAAATTTGCACAGTTGCGATTTTTGTTGTACTTTTGTCGTCGATTTCCATGCCGGAGGGCTTATGTCTTAATCGGGTGGCAATCGTTGACATAAGAAAAGGCGTTTACTTACGCGTGTTTTGGCTATCGAGAATGTCGCAATCTCTCTTAATTATCCAAAGCAATGCAACGGTAGATGTCCTGTGGGATGTGATAACATTATGTCTCTTTGGGGTATTTGGCGAACTGTTTGCAGCACCATATATCTTGCAGTTATTCTATATATCACATTCGGCGTGGACTTCGCGTTGCTCGTTTTGATAATTTGGGCAATGCGACAGCCTTCGATAGCGGAACGTGCAACGAGTACGAATTCCGCGCTTTTTTTGTGTCCTGCTTAATATGGAAAAACAAATAAAGTATGAGACACAATATCTTATTTATCTGTCTGTTACTTGGATTAAGTAACTTTGTTATCAACATGTATGCTCGAAAACAGAACGATGCTAAACCGTTGATAATCAACAATGTCCGGTTTGAAACACAGCAAAACATGCTGGGGGAATATCGCCAGACAACGTATCGGGTGTTACTATCGGAGTTTGATATTGAGTTATATCGAAGCCTATCCGATGAAGCTTTCCGCAGTCATGTAGCATCCCGAAAATGGGTTGGAACATTGAATGGCGTTACTTATAACAGGCGAGGGACATTTATTGCCATGCTTCAGCAACATCCTAAAATTAAGGATGTTTATGAACATTTCACTTATCGCCTTGACGAAGATGCCTATGCTGATTTGGTGTATGACGGTGTGGAACTGCGATATACATTAACAGAAAAACAAGAACCATACTTGTTGAAAAAATACCATGATGCTAAACTATGGGCAAAATGTTTTTGGATGATCTTGCGTATAAAATGATTTTGGAGTATGATCGGAATTTTCAATGACAACTATCCCCCGATTATGGACGGGGTGGCGTTAACGGCACAAAATTATGCACAATGGCTTACTAATAAAGGTAATGAAGTTTGTGTTGTTACTCCATATGCACCATTGTCTTCAAAATTTGACAACTCTGCACCTTATCCTGTTTTGCGTTATGCTTCGCTCCCCATTCCTATGCGCAAGCCGTATAGATTCGGGATTCCTGAAATGGATTGGTCATTTCGGCGTAAACTAAAGAAGATGCAGTTTCATTTGGTGCATGCACATTGTCCGTTTTCATCAGGAAAATTGGCACTTGACATTGCACGAAAGCAGAAAATACCATTAATAGCAACCTTCCACTCCAAGTATCGACAGGATTTTGAGAGGGTTTTTCGTTCAAAACGAATGGTAGACAATATTATTCGCAATATTGTTGCTTTTTATGAACAGGCAGATGAGGTCTGGATTCCACAAGCATCTGTAGAACCCACTTTGCGCGAATACGGGTATAAAGGGCATGTAGAAGTAATGGAAAATGGGAATGATTTTGCTACTCCGGCAAAAGAAGTGGAAAGCATACGATATGAAATGCGGGAAGAACTGGATATAAAACCGCATGAAACGGTATTGTTATTTGTCGGGCAGCATATTTGGGAGAAAAATATAGGTTTTATTTTGGATGCCTTATATTTGATTCAAGAGTGCCCATTTCACTTGTTTATGGTAGGGACTGGTTATGCCGCACACAAGTTCCAGCACCAAGTCGAACAACTCGGATTGACGGAAAAAGTAACAATGGTAGGCAATATTGGAGAGAGGGAGTTATTGAAAAAGTATTATGCCGCTGCAGACTTATTTTTGTTCCCTTCCTTATATGATAATGCCCCACTGGTTGTTCGGGAGGCTGCTGCTTTGCATACTCCGTCTGTATTGCTTGATGATTCTACCGCAGCGGAAATAATAACCGATCAGTTAAATGGTTTCTTATCACCGAATGATGTTCACGAATATGCAAAAAGAATAAAATATCTTATTAACCATCCGCAAATAGTCCAACGAGCAGGCGACAATGCCAGTTCCTCTATCAGCCGCTCCTGGGAAAATGTGGTAGATGAAGTGTTACTGCGATACAAAGAAATCCAAGACCGCCATGCCAAATATTTCATATAAAAAATATATTTTTCTGTTGACTATACTCTTATTGTCTGCATTTGTCTTTGCACAGCAGCCGACTGGTATCTCGGGCATTGTCGTTGATGCCCAAAACGGCGACCCCCTTCCGTTTGTTCAGATTTATTTCATAAAATCCTCTTCCAATGGAACAATTGCCACCAATATAGGAACGACATCAGATATGGACGGCTATTTTAATATCTCAACTACAGAAGAATATACAACCGTCAATTTCCAAATGATGGGATATAAGACGGAAATGCTGACTTTGCGGAAAGGACAATATAAAAACAATGCCAAAATCAAATTGGAACCGGACGTTTACAACTTACAAGACATCGTGGTGACTCCCAAAACAAGGAAACAGCAATACAAACGAAAAGGCAATCCTGCTGTAGAACTGATCAGAAATGTAATTTCCCACAAAGATTCTGCCATAGCTAAAAATGAAAAACACTACATTGCAAATACTTATACCCGAACTTCTTTCGCTTTGGACAATTTTACTCCGAATTATGATAAAGGTTTCTGGCATAGTTGTGACTTTATAAAAAAATATGTGGATACAACCGGTACATACCCTTCTCTAACAGTTTCTATCCGGGAAAATGTGGCTAACGAATATTATCAGAAAAGCCCTCATAAAGAGAAGAGGATATTTGGCAGAAAACGAATTTTTGGTATGGAAGACCTGCTTACTACTTCTGCTTTGCAAAAGAATATAGAAGCCATTTTTACGGAAATAGACATTAACCATGATAATATGGAATTGTTATTCAACCGTTTTGTGTCCCCTTTGTCAACGCCATTGGCTGTTTCATATTATCAATATTATATTATGGATACTATCATGATTGACGGAGAGTCATGTATAGACTTGGCATTTGTTCCTGTCAATTCTGAAAGTTATTCTTTTACAGGACATTTGTATATTGTCAATGATTCCACTTATAAATTAAAGAAATATGCCATCAATGTCCCGCCTCATATCAACTTGAATTTTGTAAGTGATTTTTCTATAGAACATTCATACAAACGCGACTCTTCAGGGCATTGGCTTCCCGAACGAACAAACACATTCGCAAAGTTCTATATTGCTAATAGGAAGAAGACTCTGTTGGCACGGCAAACCAAGATTTACAATAGTTTTGATTTTGAATCGGAAATTGACAAGAAGATATTTTCGAACATGACTTTGTCTGACACATTGCCTCCGACTGATACTATTTCCATCCGGGCGGATCTGGCATTATGGGAAACCTTGCGACCAGAATCGCTGACATTCTATGAATCTTCCGTTATGGACTTATTGCAGGAATTCAAGGAGACTCCAAAATTCAATGCACTTATTATGGCTGTTGATGCGTTGACTTCCGAATATATAGCAACAGTTCCATCCACCAGGTGGGGAGAATCTAAATGGGATTTTGGTCCGATTTACACTACTATTTCATGGAATATGTTAGAAGGTGTCAGGCTCCGTATTGGCGGAATGACAACAGCCAATCTGCATCCCCAATTGTTTTTTATGGGCTATGCCGCTTTTGGTTCAGATGATTTGCGACCAAAATATAATGCAACTTTACTTTATTCGTTTCACAAAAAGAAATACCAGCCCTTTGAACCATTGCGGCATTATATTTCGCTGTACGCGCAATATGATGTAGAGGAACCCGGACAAATGTCTGGTATTGTAGAACGGGATAATATTTTGATGTCTATACCGACTGGAAATATCGTCATGCGGTATTTTCAATATGTGTTTCATGCGCATGCTTATTACATGAAAGAATTTCCTAACAAACTGACGCTGAAAACCTATTTTGATTTTGAAAACAATGAAGCCGCCGGTGCAATGGCGTATAACCGGATTATGGCATATATAGAAAACGGTCATATTGCACTCACAAAAAATGCAAAATTTTATAATTGCTATGAGTGGGGAGGGGAATTAAGATATTCCCCCGGCTCTGATTTCCCAATAAACAGGCAGGGAGTAGAGACCCCATTTACGCTGGAACAAGATGCACCTGTTATCAGTATTAGCCATAAAATAGGCTATCTTGATGACCGTTTCACTGGCGGACAAGGATTTTTCTATAACAGAACAGACCTTACAGCAGAAAAACGATTTTGGTTGTCTTCTTTCGGACATCTTGACGTTAGATTGCAAACAGGTGCTATTTGGAATAAAGTGCCCTTCACCAAATTGTATTTTCCTTCTACATCGACTTCCATTTTTCTTGGAAAAAATGCCTTTAACCTGATGCAACCAATGGAATTTATCATGGATGTCTATGTCGGTATATACGCCACTTACTTCTTTAAAGGATGGATATTGAACCGCATTCCGGGAATCAATAGGCTCAAGCTTCGCGGCGTGGTATCTTTTGCTGGAATATATGGAGGATTGACCGCAAAAAACAATCCCTATCTTGCAGGTAACGAAGGTCTATATATTTTTCCTAGTTCCGCCACCTATGACAATAATGGGAAATACGTTTCCGGTTATGTCAGTTCTCCCATCGGAAAATTACCATACATGGAAATAACGGCCGGATTAGAAAATATTTTTAAGTTTGTCCGCATTGATTATGTCCGTCGTATCACCTACAACGATTATCTTCTTCCAGACGGCATTCATCATCGAAAGTTAGGTGCTTGGGGACGCAATGGTGTAAAAGTAACTGTTAGATTTGAATTTTAGGTATGAAACGGTACGAATATTTATTATTGTGTATTGCAGTATTATGGTTGAGTGGTGCTAGGGACGCTCACGGGCAAAATTCGCTAATTGTTATACCCGAGAAAATACAAGCATGGGATACCGAGATAAACTTGGATACAATTGACATGGAAAAGCTTCCTAAAATCGTAACTGGAGGTATCTTTGGTGCTGCCAATTTGTCCAATTTCTTGATTACTGCATCTGGCGAAATAACTTCGTCATATATGCGTTTTGGTGGAGATATCGGTGGTTTTCTGGATTTCCATGTTACCAAACACTTTGCCATTCAGGGAAGACTGATCTTTACTGCGGAAGAAAATTATGTCAAAGGCGTACATATACGAAAGCAGTTATGGTCTTTCGGACTAGATATCCCTGTATATTTCATGGGACGGTTTGGGAATCTTAACCAAGGTTACCTGCAGTTCGGATTCGGACCGTTTACCCATTTTACGTTTGCCTCCAATATAAACGCTTATAGTAACAATCCTGCGGAAAAAATGTCCGCTATTTCAACTGGTGAAGAGGTGGACTATAGCCATTTGTACAAATTGCACGATAATCATTCTGGATTGGCCGCAACAATTGGCTACGAATTAGCCTTGGGCATACAGATTTTATTTAACTATCAGGTTAGTATCTCTGATATTGTTACATACTATTCTGATAACGGCGGTCTAAAAAATGTAAATGCAGCCATATACCCGCAGCGTTTTTCATTAGGAATCGGATATAGATGGAAATAATGAATAAGACAATGATAAAACTATTATTATTAATGCTCCTACAGACTTCTATGTTAGTCTTTGGGCAGGTATTCCTTAAATTGGGAATGCAACAGATTGGTTCTTTCTGTTGGACTGCAGAATGCATAACGAGTGTTTTGAAAAACCTATGGCTTATCCTCGGGCTGATTCTTCTTGTTATTGCCAACCTGTATTGGTTATGGCTTTTGAACCGCTTTCCTTTTTCCGTTATTTATCCATTGACTAGTATTGGTTTTATGGTGGGAATGCTTTCTGGAATGTTCATTTTTCATGAAACCGTTAATTGGATGCAGTGGTTAGGCGTCTGTCTTGTCATTGGCGGATGTTTGCTAATTGCAAAATAATAAACAAATTTGATATGAATAATAAAAACAAACTAGAAATTATACTTTTATTCTCCTTACTCTGTACTACTCCTGTTTATGCAATTCGTCAAGATAGACATGTCGTTGTTGATACTGTTTGTAACTGCTCAAAACAGCAATTGCAACAGGTAGTCGATAAATTTTTCCTAGAGTTCCAAACAAACCCGAATAATTTGTTCACTTGGGCATTTCTCAATACTGATGGTGATGGAAATGCCCATGGAAAGGATGCTGTTGTAATTCAGTACGTACAAACACAATATGATACGACTACCCGCGAGGGAGATTTAACATTAGATATTTATGTTTTAGGCAGTAAGATGTTCCCTAAACGCCATTTGGGAACTATCAACTATGGTACATCTTTAAGGGCTACATATTCTGGTTCATTGTTGGAGAATGCCGAATTCCGATTCGACTTGGATTCTATTGCACCATCGCAGACAGCAGTCCATTATGAAGTAAATTTTACATTTGGAAAATTTTTCTCCATTTTTATTACGGACAAAAATTGGGTGACTATCGGGCAATGGCGGTTTCATACTGTACTCTCCAATCTTATTGACTATGCAGAAAGCACCAACCCCTTGTAGTATCCTATAGGTTGGAAAAATCATGAAAATAAATTTGCACGGCAAAATGTACATGAAGAACTAATCTTAGTGAAAAGTTGAGAAACGCGGAGCAACGAAAACGCTGTCTGTGCTGCTACCAGACCAGCACACCGAAAATAAGCCACTTTATTCAAGTGTAAGTCATGAAATAAGGTTTCTCTATATTTTATCACGTACCGAGTGCTACGGGTACAATAAGGAAATCGGATGTCGGAAAATCCCGGCATCCGATTTTTTATTCTTCACTGTTAAGCATCTATAGCTGCCCAGCTTCGACGAGGGTGATGACACGCTCGATGATGCGGTCTTTGTCTGCACCGTCGTAACCTTCTTTGAGATCGTTCTTGAACAGCTTGGCTACAAACTGCCAGAAATCCGCTGCGGCTTTTCCGCGGTATTGCTTGATAAGCTCGTAACTTGTTCTGTCCGATTCGCGGTCCATCAGTTTCATCAGCATGCGACCTTGTGAGGCATACATATTGCGGAAAGCCGTCTCATACTTCCTATATAGGTGCTTTTCGTATTGCCGCCACCACTTCCGGCGTTCTTTGTCGGTTGTCAGTTTGGCTAATTCCGCATCGGCATAAGCCATGTCCTTGGTAATCATCTTGGCATATGGCAAGGTCTTTTTGACATCGCGCACCGTTTTCCAGTAGAACTTTTCCTGTTTCTTGTTCTTGAAAACAAGGGGCGGATATACATACACATCATGCAGAAACGCCAAAAAGAACGTGTCATTTCCCTGCACGACAAGCGCCACTGAATCTCTCAATGCAGCGGCAGCGGGCAAACTAATGCTCGCTGCCAGTATGGACAATATGAATAGCAGTTTGCGCATTTGTTACACTGCTACTACAAAAACCGTGCCTTAGTATGCAATCGCGAATACAACGCGCTTCGCAGACGGCTTGCCAGTAACCATGCAGACACCCGGTTCTTCCTTGTAACCGGGCAGTGCCTCCAGCGGAATGCAACGGATGGTTGCTTTCGTTTCCTCCTTGATGCGTTCCTCTGTTTCGGGAGTGCCGTCCCAGTGGCAAAGCAGGAAACCGCCTTTCTTGATTTCCTCTTTGAACTCTTCGTAACTGTTGCACTCGCGCGTGTTGCCGATACGGTAATTAAGTGCTTTTGTATAGCAGTTCTTTTGAATCTCTTCCAAGAGTGACAGCAGTTTTTCTTCGATTCCATCGAGACTGACGGTCTCTTTGGTCAGCGTGTCACGGCGCGCTACTTCTATCGTGCTGTTCTCTAAATCGCGACCACCCATTGCCAGACGCACAGGTACGCCTTTCAATTCATAATCGGCGAACTTGAATCCCGGCGTTGCTTTGTCGGATGTATCCACTTTGATGCGGATACCTGCTTTCTTGAGATTGTCGAGAATGGGATTCATCTTCGCAAGGATGGCATTCAATTGCTCTTCTGTCTTGAAAATAGGAACAATCACTACCTGAATCGGTGCCAGATGCGGCGGCAGTACAAGACCGTTGTCATCGGAGTGCGTCATAATCAAGGCGCCCATCAGACGGGTAGATACGCCCCAGGAAGTTGCCCAGACATATTCATATTTGTTCTCTTTGCTGAGGAACTGTACGTCAAACGACTTCGCAAAGTTCTGACCGAGGAAGTGCGACGTACCGGCTTGCAATGCTTTGCCGTCCTGCATCATCGCTTCAATGCAGTATGTGTTCAAAGCGCCTGCAAAGCGCTCGTTCGGAGACTTGACACCTTTAATGACCGGAATAGCCATTACGTTTTCCGCAAAGTCGGCATATACATCCAACATACGGCGGGCGTAATCTTCCGCTTCTTCTTTTGTGGCATGTGCAGTGTGTCCTTCTTGCCACAGGAACTCGGCGGTACGCAGGAACAGACGGGTTCGCATCTCCCAACGCATTACGTTACACCATTGGTTGCAAAGAATCGGCAGATCACGATACGAAGAAATCCAGTTCTTGTACGTGGACCAGATTATCGTTTCCGAAGTCGGACGGATAATCAGTTCTTCCTCTAATTTGGCGTTCGGGTCAACGACCACGCCTTTGCCGTTCGGGTCGTTCATCAGACGGTGGTGCGTCACCACGGCGCATTCTTTTGCAAAGCCTTCCACATGTTCCGCTTCGCGGCTGAGAAATGACTTCGGAATAAGCAGCGGGAAATACGCATTCTTAACGCCCTGCTCTTTGAAACGGCGGTCCAACTCTTGCTGTATCGTCTCCCAAATCGCATAACCATACGGCTTGATAACCATGCAGCCGCGGACGGCGGACTGTTCCGCCAAATCGGCTTTTACAACCAGTTCGTTGTACCACTTTGAATAATCCTCTGCACGAGAGGTCAGTTTTTGAAAGTTTGCCATTATCTTAATTTATATTGTTTACGTAACTGTTCAAAGGATTCCGGATGGCTTTTCAGTTGTTCTGATACGCGGTTTAACCATCCTTTTGAGGAATCTCCAACCGTTTCAGGCTGCAAAGTTAGTGCTTTTTTTTCAATTGACAAAGGAGTAATGCCAAAATGTTTGCAAAAAGCGTCCAAACACATCCGGGAAGCGTTCATTTTTCCTGCCCACGAATAGCCTGCAATGTGAAATGATGCTATCAATGTATTCGGCGAGAGCTCTAAATCCCTGTTTATATCGGGTTCATTCTCCCAACAATCTATTACGCAGCGATGCCCGCTTTCCAACAGAGCCTTTTCGTCAACAATCCCACCCCGCGCGGCATTGATTATGACGGCATCTTTCTTGCAATGCTTCAAAAATTCCGCATCACACAGATGATAAGTCGGATAAGGATTCGGCGCATAAGTCAGTGGCGTGTGAAAGGTAATGATATCACATTTTTCCTCGATTTCACCGAGACTAACGCCTGTATTCTTGGGCGGGTCATTGACTAATACTTGCAAGCCTTTTTGCTCTGCCATCCTTGCCACCAAGGTCCCGATATGTCCGTAACCGACTACTCCGATGGTGCTTTTCGCGCCGATGGAATCGAGTGCTTCTTCTACATAATCGCATACCGCTTGTGCGTTGCAGCCTGGACATGAAGCCCACCGGATTCCCGTTTGCTCACAATATTCCGTGTCGATATGGTCGTAACCAATCGTGGCTGTGGCGATAAATCGGACCTTGCTGCCTTCCAGCAATTCGCGGTTTGCTTCCGTGCGTGTGCGGATAATCAGTGCATCGGCACCTTTCACCGCTTCAGGGGTTATTTCGTACGGTTCCAACGGAACTACCGTTGCATACGGAGACAAAACCTCTGCCAAAAACGGAATATATTTGTCGACGACAACCAACATCCTCTATGTCAGTATTTGATATTGTCAATCAGCCGGACAGGACCGCAGTAAACTGTTACACAGCCGATGGCATGAGAAAAGTCTTTTGCAGGAAGCAATGTTGATTGGTCCACAATTTCGTAATATTCCACTTCCAGACCTTCAATGGCATTGATGGCATCAATCACTTCCTGTTGAACGGCTTCCACACTTGCAGATTTAGCAGATTTTACCGATTTCACCGACTCCGACAGAATTCTGTAAATGTTTGTTGCAATCTTCTTTTCCTTGTCCGAAAGACGTTCATTCCGGCTGGATAATGCCAAACCATCTGCCTGACGGACGATGGGGCAGCCGATAATCTTCAAATCTCCGAATGTGTCTTTTAGTGCCGAGCGCTCCGCCATCTGATGAATAATCGCCAGTTGCTGGTAGTCCTTTTCTCCGAAATAGGCGCGGTTCGGCTGCACCAGATAAAACAAACGGCTTACCACCTGCACAACACCGTTGAAGTGTCCGGGACGCATTTTGCCTTCCATCACTTTGTCCAGACCTTCAAAATCATAGGCGAACGTGGTGTTCATTTCTTCTGCCGAATACATTTCTTCCGGCGTCGGCGCGAACATGAAATGCGCTCCTAATGAGTCCAGTAATTCCGCGTCGCGTTGCAGATTCCGGGGATACTTTGCCAAATCCTCTTTGTTGTTGAATTGGGTAGGGTTTACAAAAACCGAAACGAAACATACATCATTCTCGCTCACGGCACGACGAACCAATGATGCATGACCTTGGTGAAGGGCACCCATCGTGGGAACCAAACCAATCATTTTGCCTTGACGTTTGCAAGCTTCAACCTGACGCCGCAATTCTTCTTTAGTTTCAATAATTTGCATATTTTTAAGCCTTAAAATCCAAAAAAACGCGCAAAATTACAAAAATATTGCGGAAATTGCAAAAAAAATAAAAAAAAATAATGGAAATATCAAATATTTTTTGTATCTTTGCACCGAGAAATTGTATTCTCATAAAAATCAACGCCTATGAAAGAGCCAAATCGCATTTTATTTCTTGCACAGGAAATCTATCCTTATCTGGCAGATGAAAGCCCGATTCGACTGCTTAACCGCCAACTGCCGGAGTATTTTCAGGCAAACGGCTATGAGACACGAACCTTTATGCCCAAATTCGGCGAAATCAATGAGCGCCGGAACCAACTGCATGAGGTAATCCGTCTGTCCGGAATGAACATGATTATTGAAGATGCAGACCATCCGCTGCTTATCAAGGTGACCAGCATCCAGCAGGCGCGTATCCAAATCTATTTCATTGACAATGACGATTATTTCGGCCGTCGCAAAGGCATAGTGGATGAAAGCGGCAAAGAATATGCCGATAATGACGAGCGGTGTATCTTTTTTGCGCGCGGTGCGATTGAGACCGTCAAGAAACTGCGCTGGACGCCGGACATTATCTATTGCTCCGGCTGGATGTCTGCATTGGCACCGCTGTATCTCAAGAAAGCTTATGCCGACACGCCGTTCTTTACCAAGAGCAAAATCATTCTCTCTTTGGATAACGAGGAATACAAGCAGCCTTTCGGTTCCACCTTTGCACAAAAAATGCTCATTGAGGGTATCGGTACGAATGATGTGCGCAGTATTGCGGGCTTCCCGGTTGGCTACGAAGAACTGATGCGTCTGGCAATTGACAATGCGGATGCGATTGCGCTTTCCACTCCCGTCGTAAATCCGCGCTTGCTCAATTATGTACAGACAAGCGGCAAACCTATAATGCCTTATCAGGGAGAAAATACCGTTGATTATTGGAATTTATGCAATTCGATGATTGAGGATGCGCGTTAGACCTATATATATATTATTATTGCTTTTAGCTGTCGCTTTTACCGGTTGCAAAGACGACAAAGAATCCGCGGGCGGTTCTGTTCTGGAGAAGGAAGACCAGATTTGGGTTTGTGCTGATACCTTTCCGATCAAGTCGGATTTGCTGAAGGTGGATTCCATTATTTCCATGCCGGATTCGTTCCTGTTAGGCGAAATGGCAAGCAGTTACGGGACACTTCATGCCGATATACTGACCCAATTCGCTTGCCCGATTGGATATGTCTATCCGGAAGGGGCAACGGTTGATTCGGTTTGTTTGTGCATGGCGTACCGTTCATGGTTCGGCGACGGAAACTCGCCGATGGGAATCACTGTCTATGAGATTGATCAGGGAGAATTCGATTATGCACGTTCCTATCCTACAAACATTGATCCGCAGCAGTATGTGAGCTCGTCGTCTCCGCAATTATTGGCGCATGAGAAAGTGGTAGTGGCGTCACTCAAGACGGATTCTGTCTATTCGTCAAGCGCGGGTGTCTATTATCCGGTAGTGCGTGCCCGGATGTCTGACGATTTTACCAAACGTCTCTTCGATATCCGTGATTTTGATTCCCAAGAGGCATTTAACGACGTGTTCAAGGGACTTTATATCGTTTCGGAGTTCGGCAGCGGTACGATATTGAATGTGTTGGATATCAACCTGTCGGTGTATTATACCTTTAAATACAAAAAAGGCGTTTCAGACACAATCGTTCACGATGTAAAAGCCTTTTATGCCAATTCGGAAGTGCGTCAAATCAACTGCATCAATTATAAGGATCAGGATGATGTGTTCGCCAAATTGCAGGCGGATGCAGATTATAACTATGTCGCTTCACCGGCGAACCTCTATACGCGTCTGCGTTTCCCGATGGCAAAGATACAGGAGCGCATCAATTCCCGCATAGACGGCAAACGCCCGTATGTGAATATGGGCAAAGTGAAAATAGATGTGGATTACATGTCCGACGATATGAGTACCCGCGACAAGTGGTTCCGTCCTGCAACACAGATGTTGCTTATCAAAGAATCTGCGTTGGAGCGATTCTTTACCAAGCGCGAACTGCCTACAGATACATGCGCCTTGTTGGCGGATTTCTCCAGAGGTACCGACAAATCCGGTAAAACCGAGTATTTTTACACATACGATATGTCTGCGCTGCTGACCAATCAGTTGCGTTACTCGAATAATCCGGATACGCTGGATATGGTTCTGGTGCCGGTGGATGTCATGACGGCGACCAGCAACAATACGACGTATGTCATTTCCATCAAGCAGCAGCAGACCGTTTCGGCAACAAAGACATACAGTGCTGAAAATGCCGCCAAGCCGATGGATATTGAAGTGGTTTATTCCGGATTCTAACCGCCTCAGATATAGAGATATTAACTGCCGGAAACCAATAGACAAAAACAAGCCGCGAGAATTCTCGCGGCTCTATTTTTTATGTTTGATCTCAGGTTTACAGCGATGCTTCGTATGCAGCTGCGTCCATCAGACTATCAAGCTGTGCCATGTCTTTGACGGCGATTTTAATCATCCATCCTGCACCGTACGGATCGTTGTTCACCAGTTCGGGCTGGTCGTTCAGCGTTTCATTGAACTCAAGCACTTCGCCTTCAACCGGCATATTCAGGTCGCTGACGGTTTTTACTGCTTCAACGGAACCGAATACTTCGCCTTGTGCGATGGTCTCGCCGACAGTGTCGACGTCCACAAATACAATTTCGCCTAATTCGGATTGTGCGTAGTCTGTAATACCGACATACGCTTCATCACCTTCGACACGGATCCACTCGTGTTCGCTGGTGTATTTTACATTACTCGGAAAGTTCATATAATCTAAATTCTAATTGTCAAATGGTTACTGCGTTTATTATTTCGGGCTGAACTGGCTCGGAATCTGGTCTCCCAGCGTGGACATTGCGCAACGGAAACCGATAGTGCTGGAACTTCTATCCTGCTCCATGTAACGGCGGGTAGAAGGATTGAGCCAGTAGATACGGTCACGCCATGAGCCACCTTTATATACGCGCGTATTGCGCGTGATCTGCGGGGCAAGGATGTCCGTCGGGTCAACTTTTATTTCCTCAAGGTTCTTGATTCCTACGGTATCACCGGGATACGGATAATCCGTGTCAATAGTGGAAGCGAAGTCACCATCTTTGAAATCACGACGGTCATCATCGTCCGTGAACTCAAGTTCAAAGCCGCCCACGGAATCAAGTACGAATGAACCGTCTTCGTTTTTCTTCGGACGCATATAGATATTTCCACGGAAGGAGTTGTATTCGGAAGTCTCCTGATAGGACGTTTCGCGATATACATCCAATACCCATTCGTTTACGTTACCTGCCATATTATAAAGACCGAAGTCGTTGGGTGAGAACGCATCTACGGGAGCGGTAATCACATAGCCGTCATTCAGTGCGCCGGACACACCCATCATGTCGCCGCGACCACGGACAAAGTTCGCCTGCATCAAACCTACATTGGCTTTGCTCATGTCACGCGGATGATAACCTGACCATGGATATATCTTACCTTCTATGGTCAAACCGTCTTCGCCTGCTACCGGTGCATATGCGGCAAACTCCCACTCGGATTCGGTCGGCAGACGATAACCCGTTACGAAAATACCGTCCGCACGGCTGACCTTGCGGTTTTCACCATACGAGTTACGGCGCGGGTTTCTGCCATATTCCGGAACATAGGAATCCTCTTCCAGATATTTTTCGGTGTTGAAGACAAATTTGTCACGGATATACTCATAACCAGGGCGGTACATGGTAATCTCCTGTCCCGGATCTTCGGGATTGTCAATCGTGAAAGACTCCATCTGGTAACCGGTAGCAGTTTCCCACTCGTCCTTGACGGTTTCGTCATCCGTAGGACGCAAGGATGCGAAGTCGGGAATCTGGATAGCACCGGCGTTAATCAGTGCCATCTCGTTCACACGGTCAGTACGCCATTTGCAGTACGCCATCGCCTGTTCCCAAGTTACACCGACAATCGGGTAGAAAGAGAATGCCGGATGGTCAAAGTAGTTCTCTACATACGGGTCGTTGTATGCCATGTCCTCACGCCAAACGGTGCGGTCCGGTTTTGCTCTGTCCACAAGGTTCGGAGCAACATCACCGAATACAACTTCGAGCCAGTGCAGGTACTCGTTCCAGTTCAGCGTCGTAATCTCGTACTTGTCCATATAGAAGGAACTAACGGTCAATGTACGATGGAAGTTGTTACGCGGCGCTGTCAGGAATTCATCCTTTTCACCAATCGTAAATGTACCACCCTGGATGGCAACCATCCCTACGGGATTCACATTTCCGACACCCTCTTGGGCTTCGAAATTGGTGGTCCGCTGGTCAAAATAATTCCAACCGGTGGTGTTAGACACTTTGGTGTTCAATTCACGCGTGTGGCAAGCGGTCAAAACGACTGCTGCGAACAGAATGGCATACTTTGCTATGTTTCTCATATTACGCAATATTGATATATATTTCTATATAGTTTCACAATTGAGCCCGCAAAGTTACAAAAAAAAAGTCATCCGTGCCAATTTTTATGCAAAAAATATTCAAAAAAGTGCATTTTTATGCAAAAAACGGTCATTTTTATGGTAAATTGCACAATTTTTTGGACAAATTACAGCATTTTTGCACAAAAATTCCACCTTGAGGTAACCTTGACCTTACCTTGAGGTTAGCGTCTCGGTTGCGTCCCAGCTGGGACTCGAAAAAATGACCGGCATTATCCTACGTGAGCAAATAATGAGTCAATAAAAATCGCATTTTGCCATAAAAACACAAAAAAAGTTGTGTATGTGGGAATTTTGTAGTATTTTTGCAGGCTAAATGTGAGAACCGGCATCGGTGCATGGTTGAAATGACGATAAATATCAGAGGGAAATTGCTGTCTTTGGCAACTCCGAAGGTGATGGCGATAGTGAATGCGACAACGGACAGTTTCGCTTTTTCGTGTTCGAACATCAGTGAAGCGGAGATATTGGCAGTAACTGCACGTGCTGTTTCGGAAGGGGCGGATATCATTGATATAGGAGCCTGTTCCACCCGTCCCGGCTCTACTCCCGTGCCGCCGGAAGAGGAATGGAGACGGCTGGAGATTGCTCTGCGGGCTGTAAAAGAGCATTATCCCGAAGCGGTTTTGTCGGTTGATACATTCCGGGCGGAGATTGCCCGAAAGGCGGTTGAGAAGTTCGGAGTGGATATCATCAATGACGTTTCCGGCGGAACCGATCCGGAAATGTTCGCTACCGTTGCCGAGACAGGTACACCTTATATATTAACGCATTGTGCTCCGCTTCCGCAAGACGTGCCAGTGTCCGTGGCTGTTTTGGAACATCTTGTTCGTCAAAGCGATGTTTTGCACCGATTGGGAGTGAAGGATGTTATTATTGATCCCGGCTTCGGTTTCAACAAAACAGAAGCACAAAACTACGAACTGTTGGCACACTTGTCGGATTTGCAGCATGCGGAACTGCCGATATTAGTCGGTTTGTCACGCAAGTCCATGTTCTACAAGCCTTTGGAGACAACACCGGCTTCCGACATAACACTTGCCGCCACAACAGCTGCGCATACGCTGGCACTCCAAAACGGAGCGGATATTTTGCGGGTTCATGACGTTGCCGCAGCAAAAGCAGTAATAAAAATAGTAAGCAAAATAGTATGATAGGATTTCAATTTGGCATAAAAGACGTTATTGACATTCTGCTCGTGGCACTTATCCTGTACGAGATGTTCCTGTTGCTGCGGCGTTCCGGTGCCGCCAACTTGTTCTGGGGGATATTAGCGTTCGTAGTTGCGTGGTTTTTAGTAAGTTACGTTTTCCAGCTTGAACTGACAGGTGCCTTGTTTGACCGGATTATCAGTGTCGGTGCCATTGCGCTGATAGTCATTTTCCAAGAAGAAATCCGCGGTTTCTTTTACCGTGTCGGCGCACGGTTTAGCAACTGGCATCCTTTGGCACGCCGCACACAACAGGAAGAACAGAGTGTGGACCAGATTGTGATGGCGTGCGAGCACATGGCAAGGACAAAAACAGGTGCTCTTATTGTGCTGGCGGCTGATAACGAACTGAAGGAATACACGGACACCGGCGAATTCATTGACGCCGCCATTTCTGCGCCGATGATAGAAAATATATTCTTCAAAAATACGCCGCTGCATGACGGAGCGTTGTTCATTATCGGCAACAGGCTGCATTCCGCAGCATGTATTCTGCCTGTTTCCAAGCAGCAGAACATTCCCAAGAATTTCGGTCTGCGGCACCGTGCAGCACTTGGTCTGGCAGAGAAAAACACGGATGTTATCGCCATTGTCGTATCGGAGGAAACCGGTCAGATCGCCGTGGCACAGGATGCAAAAATCCGTGCAGTTAACCGTGATGAGTTGATTGCTTTGGTTTCGGATGTGTTTGCAGTCAGCAAACCCGAAGGCACATGGAATCTGAAGAATATGTACCTCAAGAATATCAAACAAAAATAGAATATGTTTAAAAGAACTCTTGTTACAACAGCTCTGCCCTACGCCAACGGGCCCGTTCATATCGGACATTTGGCTGGCGTTTATGTGCCGGCAGATATTTATGTGCGCTATCTCCGTCTCAAAGGTCGTGACGTGTTGTTTGTCGGCGGAAGTGATGAACACGGTGTGCCGGTAACTATCCGTGCCCGTAAAGAAGGCGTGACCACCCAACAGGTGGTGGATCGTTACCATGAACTGATCAAATCGAGTTTTGAGCGCTTCGGGATATCGTTTGATGTCTATTCCCGTACGACCAGTGCCATTCACCACCAGTTTGCTTCCGATTATTTCCGCAAACTCTATGATGCGGGAAAGTTCATTGAGCAAACCACCGAGCAGTTTTATGATCCGGAAACAGGACATTTCCTGACGGACCGGAATATCCGCGGCGAGTGTCCGCATTGCCACGCGCCAGGTGCCTATGGTGACCAGTGCGAGAAATGCGGTTCGACACTTTCGCCGGAGGAACTGATCAATCCGTATAATGCCGAAACCGGCAATGCACTTGTCAAAAAACCGACCTCTCATTGGTATCTGCCATTGGACCAATATCAAGAATGGCTGGAGAAATGGATTCTTGAAGGACACAAGGAATGGCGTCCGAATGTCTATGGACAGTGCAAATCATGGTTGGATGGCGGTTTGCGTCCGCGTGCCGTGACACGGGATTTGGATTGGGGTATTCCCGTTCCGGTGGAAGGAGCGGAAGGCAAGGTGCTGTATGTATGGTTTGATGCGCCGATAGGTTATATTTCCAATACGAAAGAACTTTGCGATGCACAGCCTGAACGTTGGGGCAAGTGGGAAACATGGTGGAAGGATGAATCGACACGTTTAATCCATTTCATCGGGAAAGACAACATTGTTTTCCATTGTATCGTGTTCCCTGCCATGCTCAAAGCGGACGGGTCATACATCCTGCCGGACAACGTGCCTTCCAACGAGTTCCTGAATCTTGAAGGCGACAAGATTTCCACGTCCCGCAACTGGGCAGTCTGGCTGAATGAGTATCTGGATGATTTTCCTGACAAACAAGACGTGTTACGTTATGTATTGACTGCCAATGCGCCGGAAACAAAGGACAATGACTTTACGTGGGCGGATTTCCAGGCACGGAACAATAATGAATTGGTGGCTATATACGGTAATTTCGTGAACCGTGCGCTGGTGCTGACCAACAAGTATTTTGAGGGAAAAGTGCCAAATCCTTCCGATTTCACCGAATATGACAGACAGACAATCGATGAGTTCAAGAACGTCAAGGCACAGCTCGAATCGTTGTTGGAGGAGTTCCGTTTCCGTGACGCGCTCAAGGAGGCGATGAACTTGGCGCGCATAGGTAACAAGTATCTTGCCGATACCGAACCGTGGAAGCTTGCCAAGACGGACATGGCACGTACGGCAACCATACTCAATCTGGCGTTGCAGATCGCCGCTAACCTGTCCATTGCTTTTGAGCCGTTCCTGCCGTTCTCATCGGCGAAACTGCGTAATATGCTCGGGCTGAAAGACGTGGATTGGAATGCGCTCGGCAGCCTTGATTTGTTGCCTGCAGGTGCTCCGCTTGGCGAGGTCAGCCTGCTCTTTGAGAAGATGGAAGATGCTGTCATTCAAAATCAGTTGGACCGTCTTGCCCGCATCAAGAAAGAGAATGAAGAAGCAGCCAAGCAAGCCGAATTAGCCAACTGGAAGCCGCAAGGGATAAAAACACCCGTATCCATCGAGGATTTTGACAAACTGGATATCCGCGTAGCAACTGTGCTGGATTGCCAGCCGGTGAAGAAGTCGGAACGTCTGCTGCAGTTCAAGTTGTCCGATGGAACCGGCGAAAGAATCATATTGAGCGGTATAGCACAATCTTATCCGGATCCGTCAGTGCTGGTCGGCAAGCAGGTACTCTTTATAGCCAATTTCCCGCCGCGGAAGATGATGGGAATCGAGAGCCAAGGTATGATTTTGTCGGCAGTTGACGCCGATGGCAAGTTGGTGGTGACTACTGTTTCGCGCCCTGTCCATGACGGTGTTTCGGTAGGCTAAATCGTTCCGTTGACCGTCAAAGATTGAGGTTTTTCCTGCAAAAGTGGTACTTTTTTGCAAAAAAACACAGAAAAATTTGTGTATATGAAATAAAAGCAGTACTTTTGCAGCCGCTTTTGAAAAAGCGATGGCGGGGTAGCTCAGCTGGTTAGAGCGCATGATTCATAATCATGAGGTCCCCGGTTCAATCCCGGGCCCCGCTACAAACGGACGCAAAAAACAAGAAGCACGCGATTACGTGCTTCTCTGTTTTTTATATCCGGTCAGTCTTATTTGCAGCCAAAGAGACGTTTGAACCAGCAAACTTTCTTTTCGGGTTCAGCTTTCGGCTCTGCTTTGGGAGCTTCGGGTTTCGGAGCCTCTGCGGGTTTCTCTTCGGGGAGTTGCGGTCCGGCAGGAACAAGCGCCTTACCGGCAGCGTTGCCTTCGTACTTCACAAAGTTCTTGATGAAACGTGCTGCAAGGTCTTTAGCCTTTGCATCCCATTCAGCAACATCTTTGTATGTGTCACGCGGGTCAAGGATGTTCGGATCTACGCCCGGCAGAGCGGTCGGAACTTCAAAGTTGAAGAACGGAATGTGCTTGGTCTCTGCTTTGAGAATCGAGCCGTCCAAAATAGCGTCAATGATACCACGCGTGTCGCGGATCGAGATACGTTTGCCTGTACCGTTCCAACCGGTGTTTACGAGGTAAGCCTTTGCGCCGGATTGCTCCATGCGTTTAACGAGTTCCTCGGCATATTTGGTCGGGTGGAGCTCCAGGAATGCCTGTCCGAAGCAAGCGGAGAAGGTTGGAGTAGGCTCCGTAATACCACGCTCTGTACCTGCGAGTTTTGCGGTGAAACCGGAGAGGAAGTAATACTTCGTCTGCTCGGGAGTCAGGATGGAAACAGGAGGCAGTACGCCGAATGCGTCAGCAGAAAGGAAGATAACATTCTTGGCAGCGGGACCGGCAGAAACGGGTTTCACAATCTTCTCAATGTGGTTGATAGGATAGGAAACGCGGGTGTTCTCGGTAACGGACTTGTCGTCGAAGTCAATCTTGCCGTCTTTGTCCACGGTTACGTTCTCCAGAAGTGCGTTACGACGGATAGCGTTGTAGATGTCAGGCTCGGATTCTTTGTCGAGTTTGATAACCTTAGCATAGCAGCCGCCTTCGAAGTTGAATACGCCATTGTCATCCCATCCGTGCTCGTCATCACCGATAAGGAGACGTTTCGGGTCGGTTGAAAGGGTGGTTTTACCGGTTCCGGAGAGACCGAAGAAGATAGCGGTGTTCTTGCCGTCCATATCGGTGTTGGCGGAGCAGTGCATAGCTGCGATGCCTTTCAGCGGCAGGTAGTAGTTCATCATGGAGAACATACCTTTCTTCATTTCGCCGCCGTACCAGGTGTTGAGGATAACCTGCTCACGGCTTGTGGTGTTGAACGCTACGCAAGTTTCGGAGTTGAGACCGAGTTCCTTGAAGTTTTCTACTTTTGCGAGAGAAGCGTTGTAGATGATGAAGTCGGGTTTGAAGTTTGCGAGTTCTTCTTCGGAAGGCTGGATGAACATGTTCTTCACGAAGTGTGCCTGCCAAGCGACCTCAACGATGAAACGCACAGCCATGCGGGTGTCCTTATTGGCACCGCAGAAAGCGTCCACGACATAGAGTTCCTTGCCGCTGAGTTCTTTAACAGCGAGTTCTTTCACCTTAGCCCAAACTTCTTCGGACATGGGGTGGTTGTCGTTTTTGTAAGCGTCCGTCGTCCACCAAACCGTGTCTTTGGAGTTTTCGTCCATAACGATGTATTTGTCTTTGGGCGAACGTCCGGTGTAGATACCGGTCATAACGTTTACAGCGCCGAGTTCAGTCTCCTGACCTTTCTCATAGCCAGTAAGCGCAGGGTTAGTCTCTTCAGTGTAGAGATACTCGTAAGACGGGTTGTGCGCCTTAACGGTAGCACCAGTAATGCCGTACTGGGTCAAATCAAGTTGTTCTTGTTTTTTTGTTGCCATAAGATATATTGTTTAGAATTGTTTAATATAGTTCAGGGTTGTTCAGGGTTGTTTTTGATGGATATTTTTATCTGTGCCTTTTTTAGCGACTACAAAGGTACTGCATTTTTTTCAATCTGCAAAATTTGGGAGCAAAAAAACAAAAAAAATCGCTTTTTTTGTAATTTCTATGTATCAAAAAACAGAAAAACATGTTATAAAACATATTTTTTCTTCAAAATATTTGGTGGGTATTGAAAAAAGCAGTACTTTTGCACCGTGTTTTTCATGGTATTAGATTTAAGGTTAAGTAAAGATTGGGTTGTCGTGATGACAATCCTTCTTTTTTTAGTCAATCCTTCATTTCTTTAGTTAAAAACGGTCTCATTTCATGAAGCGTTAAAGAGAAGTGTTCTTGCAAAAC
>CAJOFT010000016.1:0-4781 GCA_905234025.1 Paludibacteraceae bacterium | reverse complement strand
CAGAGCTGTTCCTGCGTTCCATCTGTTCCATTGTTAACATGGCTATTCTCACAGCCACATTTTCCTTTCCAACAAACCTTTCAAAAAAGGACCAGGCTTGAAATGCCCGGTCCTAATTGAGTATGCCTAATTGAGAGATTTCTCTGAATAAGACGGTGTTATTTTATTTCCTGCCCGTGGATGGTGTATGTCTTGCCGTCGCGGAGGATGTAGATGTGACCATCAAGTAGAATTTTCCTATTTTCACATTTACTCATTTTATCATTTGTGATTTGGTCAATGTCTGCGCCGATTGAACCTGAGACAGGGATGTACTCAATCTTGCTGACGAGGATTACGCCGTTCGTGGAAGAACTGTTCGCAAGATCCCAATAAACCTGCACGGCATAGCCTGCATTCCACGTTTCGCCGGACTTGGCGTTGATGGTCAGTTCCTGTGCGTTCTTGGTTATGGTGCCTCCGGTGACGGTGTAAAGCAGGGTTTTGCAGGCGAGGTCTGAATAGACCTTCACTCCCCAACTGTTGCAACTCATGCCGGTTTTGGAGAACGAGCCAGCCGGGAAAGTCACTTTGACAGAAGCAATCTCACACTCGAACGCGTTCTTGTTGACCACATAGACGGGATTGGCAGATGAGATGGTTGTGCTCTTGCCGCCCATCTTGACATAGTTCCACTGTCCGTTATTGTTTGCACCGCCGTAAACAGTCCAGTCGTTATTGTACGTCCAGCTGTCATTGTATGCGGCGTGGCTGGAGGATTGCTTGGTGAAGTCACAGACATACGGTTCGCAATCGGCGCCAACCGGTTTCTCTGTTGCGGTAAACTGCGCGGTGTAATCGGCATCAGCAATTGCCGCCACGATGGCAGGTGACCACTCTTTGAAGGAGTAGGTATAGGTATCATCGGCAGGTTTGGCAGGTGTGGCACCTGTATAAGCAGGCATATCACCTTCTTTGACCTGGCTCTTCTGCAACTCCGTGCCGTCGTAATTGAGGAAGCGGATGGTGTAATAGGTCGGCTGCGGGTCAGTCACCGTTACTTCGCAGGTTGCGGAGAGTTCCGTATCTTTTATGCCTACGGTGATTGTTGCCTTGCCTTTTGCCACAGCCGTAACCAGTCCGTTGGCAACAGTTGCGACCGTTTCGTCGCTGGAAGCCCATGTGTATTCCGGTGCATAGGAGACGTATTTCGGAGTCACGGATGGCGTCAGTTGTGCCGTCTTGCCGATAGCTACGGATACGGATGAGGACGCGAGTGACACACCGGTTGCATTGTACTGCTGAATGGTGGTGCTGGCACTCTTGGAACCGCCTTTCCCGTTCGTGGCTGTAATGCTCACACTGCCTTTTCCGATACAACGGATAACAGCCGCAGAGCCACGATACGTATAATTGTTGATAGTAATAGTGGTGTCCGCCGCCAACGGTGCAATGGTCATAAGCGTTTCGTCACTTGTTTCCCAAGTAAACGGCAGATGTGCGGTATCGGGCTTGGTATAAGCGGCAACGATATACTCCCAGTTCAGGACATGGTAGAAGTTGTTAATTGACGAACCTTGTGCTGCTCCCCATTCCGTTTCGCCGATGCGGCGTGACTGAAGTGCTTTGACAATAGTTATCGTCGGATACTGGATATTTAGCGTACATTTCTTGGAGAAACTTCCGTCATCCGTAGTTGCTGTAACATAGAATGTCTGATTGCTTAAGTTTGCTTTATAAATTGTACGTACAAAACCGTTCTCATCTATTGTTATAGAATTCTTGGAGACCTCACCTGCAATACTCCAATGTATCTTCTGATTAGCGGCGTTTGCCGGAACAACTGATGCGTGCAGCTGAATACTGTCACCGCCAAGGACATCCACTTTTGTCTCCTGGAGTGTGATACCTGTTACGGTAACCGGATCGGGCGTATTCTCTATGCCCGGGTGGAAGATACGCAGAACAGGGTAGCCGTCATTGTAATTGTCGTTGCGTGCCCAAACATTTTCAAAATCCCATCCGGCATAAGCGTTCATGGTGTGCATCTCGAAGGTGGTCTTAGCGCCTCTGGTGGTTTCCGGTTTAGCAACCAATTCCTTGTTGTAATAACTGGTTGTTCCATACATACCGACTTTACTCGTTCGACCTGCGTTATAACAGTTAACCATTGGAGGCTCACCTCCATAGACAAATTTACCAACTTGTTTGAGCGTATCGCGTTGCGTCTTGTCGTCCTGATACATATCGATACGTGCGTAACAATTGACGACAGAATCCAAGACACTATAGATCAAACCTGCTTCCCCACCAAGAGTTGAAGAATATATTCGTCCGATGCCGTAGCATTGCTTGAATTTTGCGCTATACGCATTACCTCCCAACATGCCAAGAGCCCCCATATCCTGCGTACTGCTATAATACCAGGAATGGTCATCGGCAACACCAATCGTATTATGGTGTTGTGCGTCAAGAACGGATGCTTCGACACCTACGTTTTGGATAACAGCATCGTCACCCGTCCATCCAAACAAACCACTCAACTCTATACCCGGCATACCTCCTTGCTCCACATACAAGCCATAGATGACATGTCCCTGACCGTCAAACGTGCCGTTGAAGGCGATGGTGTACCGACTCTCACCTGTATAGCCGGTCATAGAACCGATGGATTTCCACGGCAGACCGTACGCGCCGCGTCCCCAGTACTGCCAGTCGGTGGTATCGCACAAGAGAATATCGTTGTCGAGCACGATAGTCTTACCTGTGAAATCACGCGGAGCTGCTGTTTGTACTGCACTGCCGCTACTCCAGTCGTAGAGACCGTTCTGCAGGGCTGCAAAGCCGCGCAGTTGAGCTGCCGTTTGGATATGATACGTGCTGGTGAACTTATTATCAAACGGCGTGAGATCCACATCGAAACGCTGGTCGTTACGCCAACGAGCATACAGCGTCATGTCGCTTTGCACGCTGTCCTTATAGAAATCGAAGATCTGCGTGAGCGCGGCATCCTTGTACCAAGCCACAAAGAGTTGTCCGTCCTTCAAGGGACGAACGGGCATTTCAACACGGCTGCCCGGAACAACCGTTTTGGACACAACAGCACTACCGCCGTTGCTTTCAAAGGTCACGACAGCCGGTGTATAACTCGGATTCTTTGTCAGTTTCGGATAGTTACCTTCCTGCCACTCCCAGTAATCCATTTGCAGTTCCTCTCTGTGCGAAGCATTCCAACACGAAACGGCGTAGTTGAGCACGTTGACATATTCTTTCGATTGCAGGTAAGCCGTTGTACGTACTCCTTCAGGGTTATGACCGTCCGTGGTAATATTTGCCGCAGCACCGTCTTCAAACACGTTCCTATTATAGCCGTACGCATAGTTAATTCCTGCTGATGAACCATCATTCAGTACTCCCGTAAAGAGATAATTGACAATCGTATCATTATGCAGATAAACCTTGTCTCCCCATATATCACCGATATCACTTGCGTGACCGCTTACCTTAGCAGACGAAGTACAGTTCAGCCACAAACATTCACTCTCCGCTCCGGCAATTGCCCCCACCGGAGAACCATATCCGTTCACAGAAGTGATTTGTCCGGACGTGTGGCACTGCAAGAAGAGTACTTGCGGGAAGTTAACCGTTGCCCCTACGGCGCCAGCCAAGATACCGGAAGTATTACTTGCTACTACGTAGGCATCGGTGACGCCGAGATTGCGGATCGCCACCATATTGGTCGTTCCGTTAAATCCGGTACCGCCGATACTGCCGAAGAAACCCTGACAAGTACGGATATTGTCAATGTACATGTTCCGGACCTCATGGAAATCTCCGTCATAGACACCGCGGAAAGCCGTTTCCACATCACCTGAGCGTTTGAAATGCGGGTGGGAGTGTACAAACCCGCCGATAGGAATCCATTCCTCCGGCATTTGGATTCCCCATTCAGACATCGGTGCGTTGAGCGCAATATCTGCTGTCTGTTTGATATACTCGCCGCAGAAATCATAGCAGCCGTGGTTGAGCAACCAGCGGAAGTTCTCCAGTTGCTGCTTGTTGGAAATCAGATACGGATTGTCTTGTGTACCTTCACCACCGTCAAAGAAGACACCGGTGTTTTTTGTGTACACTCCTGTCGGTTGCGGAAGACCGTCACGCAACTCCCATTGACTTGTACCCAAGAACGAAGCGCAAAGGTTCAGCGTATCCACAAACGCCTGGCTATGCAGATAAGCACTGCTGCGCGCTTCGCCGTAAGGACGAATATCAATCTGGTCGGTAGCAGACAACTCATCGTCATTGTACCAACAGAACGCATTCCGGCTGATAAAGGATTCAGGGTATAACCAAGAATATGTCTGATAGCCGCTACCCTTCAAAAAGCCACATGCTCCCGCACCAAAATTGGCCGAATTATAGATATACTTGCTGGTAGAGAAGCAGTTCAAAATAGTACCGGGGCCACGGTACGTTGCGTCTCCTGCATCTCCGTTTTGGCCTACAAAAGAAGCCATCGAAGGCTCAGCACCGGTTGTAGCAGAGATATCAATCAAATCACCGGTACAATAACTAGACTCGATTCGTCCGATATTGACAACACAGAAACCCGAGGCTGCATAATATTGACCTTTGCTGGCAGCTGTAGCCGTTATATTACCCGTAGCTACACACTCGCGAATCGTACCGTGGATATCATTGAGCCAACAGAAGCCACCGCCTCTACATCCGACTCCTTTACTATCTGTTAAACCGATGATGGCTACAGATGACTGACTTTGCTCAATCAGACCTTCATTGCG
>CAJOFT010000015.1 GCA_905234025.1 Paludibacteraceae bacterium | reverse complement strand
GCAGACAAGTACCAATTGAGCCGGATATACAGCCGTCAGAATGTGTCGGAGAATGTAGTGCAGGAAGTCGGATTGCAAACAGATGCGGACCATTTGGCGGAATTGGTGCCGCAGTTGCTGCTTGAACTGAAATATACCATCATCAACATACGCCTTGACAAACTAAAGGAAATGCTGAAGGAAGCAGAAACAAGCGGAGATTCCGATTTGGTGATGCAGTTACTGGCAAGCCAACCGGCGTTGTTAGAGATAAAGAACCAGATTAGCCGCCAACTCGGCAACCGCGTAATAACCATTTGAGATGCTGTTTGATTCCATTGTATATGGCCCAATTCATTCACGCCGCTTAGGCGTTTCGTTAGGCATGAACCTGATGCCGGTAGCGGACAAGTTGTGCACGTTTGATTGCGTTTATTGCGAATGCGGGTTCAACAATCCAGTGCATCAGCCGAAGCTGCCGACACGGCAAGAAGTGGCGAAAGCATTAGAGGCGAAACTGAAGGCACTGACCGTAACGCCAGATGTGATTACGTTCAGTGGGAACGGCGAACCGACGTTACACCCTGAGTTTGAGGGAATTATCGCTGATACCTGCGTATTACGGGACAAGTACTGCCCAAATGCCAAAGTAAGCGTGCTGACCAACTCCACGCAATTAGGACGTGCGGAAGTTGTTCGGGCATTGAGACAAGCCGACAACCGGATTCTGAAATTGGATTCAGCCATTGACCGCACCATGCAGCTCATTGACAGACCAGTAAACAGGCAATTGACGGTAAGGCAAATTGTGAATTGGCTGCAACAATTTGACGGAGATTTCACGCTGCAAACCTGTTTTTTGCGCGGTGAAGTCCCTTGCGGAGAAAGTTTTGCCCATATTGACAATACAACAGAAGATGAATTGGCAGCATGGTATCAGGCGGTGGACGAATTGAAGCCCAAGCAGATCATGATGTATGTCATTGACCGCGCAACACCGGTGCAGACGCTGGAGAAGATTTCGCGGGAACAGATGGAAATGATAGCCCGACCACTAATAGACAAAGGTTTTTCCGTAAGCATCAGCGCATGAGAGTTTTAATTGCTCCACTGAACTGGGGATTAGGACATGCCACCCGCTGTATTCCCCTTGTCCGCCTCTATATAAAGGAAGGCGCGGAAGTATGGCTTGGCGGTACCGGTGCTTCGCTGCGATTGCTGAAATCGTATTTTCCTGAACAGACAAGTATCGAACTGGCTCCACTTGATATCCGATACAATGCCGGAAAAAGTCAAGTGACCGCCATGCTGCGCGCCTTGCCGCAACTGATTCGGTTCGTACGAGGAAACCGCAGAAAAATAAAGGAATTGGAATCTTCCGTTTCTTTCGATTTGATTATTTCGGACAATTGTTTCGGCGTGTATTCCGACAAATGCAAGTGCGTGTATATGACACACCAGTTGCATGTTTGTCTGCCCAAGTGGTGGCGGTGGCTGGAGCCGTTCGCAAGCAAATGCCATGCACACCTATATAATAAATATAAGGAGATATGGGTGCCTGATTATGAAGGTGAGCCGAATCTGTCTGGTTTATTGGGACATCCGAAACGATTGGACAAACGCGTGCAATATATCGGTCCGCTCTCAAGGTTTGAGAGATATGCCTCTGTACAGGCAGAAAAAGATGAGAGAGGAAAATACGATGTCGTGGCAGTGTTGTCGGGTCCTGAGCCGCAACGAACGTTATTCGAGCAGGAGATTATGGCGCGATATGAGGAGAAAGAAGATACGGTACTTATTGTACGGGGCAAAACAGACGAACCGATGACGCATATTATGCATCGGAATATTATGCTGGTTCCACATCTGCCGGATGACAAACTCGTGCAGGAACTACGGACAGCCAAGCATATCATTGCAAGAAGCGGCTATTCGACCATTATGGATTTGCATGTTTTAGGACTTTTAGATAAAGCAGAACTATATCCTACCAAAGGACAAAGTGAGCAAGAATATCTTGCTCACTTTGTGGTCCCGCTTGGGCTTGAACCAAGGACCCCCTGATTATGAGTCAGGTGCTACTAACCAACTGAGCTACGGGACCATCGACATCGAAAAAACTCGTTTTTTCTTGTCGAATATTTTTATCAGACCTTTACTTTATGCTGTCGTAGAATATCTCGGCATTACGCTTGGAGATGTTAATCTGATCCTCGTCCAAATCAGGGATGACGAGACGAGTTCCGGCAGGAATATAGTTCGGCGATTTCAGAGTTGTCTTGTTGGCATCGTAAATGAATACCCAGCAATATGTGTTGCCATAATATTTACGAGCGATAGCACTGAGCGTCATGCCTTCAGGTGCCGTGATAACACCGTTTTCGCGCTCTGCCATTGCCTGTGCCTGTGCCTCCGCAGCCATAGCGGAACGGTCATCGTTCGCCTGCTTGAGAGACTCAAACTCACCACCACACGGCATCAAGCGTACATCAGCACGGCGGTTCGGAGAATAAGCACCTGTGCTACGTCCACCGATGATAGTACCACCTGAAGAATAGGTGATGCGGCTCGGGTCAATGTTATGCTCTTCCACCAGTTCATCGCGGATGTTCTGCGCACGTGCCACACCGAGGTTCTGATTATGCTCATCAGCACCGGTATTATCAGCATAGCCTATGATTTCAGCACACATGTCCGGCTCGTGTTTCATGCGGGTAGCAATCTGCTGTACATCAATGAGCGCTTTGTCATCCAGACCGTTTTTGTTGTGGTCAAAATAAATGAAGAAGTAGTCATCCTCACGGAAGGTTGCCATTCCGGCAGTGGCTGTACTTTCAGCTATCATATATAAGGTGTCCACGTGCGAAACAACCAGCGTATCTTTCAGACGGTCCTGCTCGTTCATCTTGTCAAACATATCGTAACTTGAGATGTTCTTGACGTGTGTCTTCTTGACAGAAGCGAGTTTGAAGCGCAGATTGAGCGTGATATCAAAAATACCATCGTTGTTCTTTGAGGAAGCCAATGAGCTACCGCGTCCGTCAATCAAGTCTTTAACGAAGTATGAGTATTCACCTTTAATTCCGAGTGCGGTAACACGTCCGAGGTTGAAACCGAAGAGAACACCTGCGGTGATGCAGGGATAAACGCGGTATTTGTCATCCTTCAGAGGAGTATAATCTGCTGTATGCTGACGTGCCTCATCCGGATAGTATGTGCTATTTTGGAACCAACCTGCTCCACCACCGGCAAAAAGATCAAGAATGAAAATCTTTTTCGGGGAACGCGGATAACAAGCTGACATCAAGTCAAATCCGAGATATGCGTCTGCTTTGTGCATCATACCTTCCAAAAGAATGCTTGCGTGCTGGTTGTTATTCAGACCAGTAACGCGGTACATATCGAAGGTATATTCGACACCGAGCAACCACATCGGCGTAAAGTTATACTCAATAGCAAAGTTTGCTGCCGGATACCATACCGGATGCTTCATTTCACTTGCGAAATCACCGTCGAACGAGTTAAATCCCGCTCCAATAGCAATCGTCCAGTGAGCAAATTTGGGAGCTACGCCGTTTTCGTTTTGCTCCAGTTTCCATGGGTGTGCTCCTTTCAGTTCACCTGTTTCCGCGGCAAACATACCTGCCGAACAGAGCAGGACGAGTAATACACTGTAAATTTTCTTACACATAGGCCAACATTTAAGTAGTTTGGTGCAAATAATCAATTCGAGCCGCAAAGGTACAACAAATTTCTTAAATACCAAAGTTTTTTGCAAAAAAAATATTTTTTTCTTGTTTTTTATTGTGTATATGCAGAAAAAAGTGTAACTTTGCGCAGTTTTTTAGCGGTAAATTTTTCAATTATGGATATTTTGGAACGAATGCTGGCACGTGCGAAAGCAAATCCACGTCGCATAGTTTTGCCTGAAGGAGACGAAGAACGTACCCTTGAGGCTGCAGATATTTTGTTGAAGGACAAAGTTGCGAACCTGATTTTAATCGGCAATCCGGAGAAGATTCACCAGATGGCGGCAGAACGCGGTCTGACACATATCGGAGAGGCGAAAATCGTTGACCCTCAGCATAATCCGGATTTGGCGAAGTACGCAGGTTTGCTGTATGAATTGCGGAAAGCAAAAGGTATGACGGAAGAAGAGGCTGCGAAGAAAGCACAGGATCCGTTGTATTTAGGGTGCCTGATGATTAAAGCGGGTGATGCTGACGGCGAGTTGGCAGGCGCACGCGGAACAACGGCAGATACCATCCGCCCGGCTTTCCAGATTCTGAAAACGAAGCCCGGAGTCGGCATCGTGAGCGGTGCGTTCCTCATGCTTACCCCTGCTAAGCATCTTGGCGAGAACGGCGTACTGATGTTTGCGGATTGTGCGGTGAATCCGTGTCCTGACGCCAGAGAATTGGCACAGATTGCTGTTACAACGGCAGAGACGGCGCGTTCGCTTGCCGGCATCGAGCCAAAAGTTGCCATGCTATCGTTCTCAACGAAAGGCAGTGCCAAGCACGAACTGATAGACAAAGTGACGGAAGCCACCAAGTTGGCAAAAGAAATGGCACCGGATCTGGCTATTGACGGCGAGTTGCAGGCAGATGCGGCGCTGATTGCAAGTGTGGCTGCAAAGAAAGCGCCCGGATCCGAAGTTGCCGGCAAAGCCAATGTGCTGGTATTCCCGGATTTGCAAGCGGGAAATATCGGCTACAAGTTAGTGGAGCGGTTCTCGGGAGCCGATGCAATCGGTCCGATTCTGCAAGGAATCGCAGCTCCGGTGAATGACCTGAGCCGGGGGTGCAAAGTGCAAGACATTGTACAAATGGTAATCATTACAGCAAATCAAGCAATATAAACACCTTAAATATAATATAGTATGAAAATCTTAGTTTTGAATTGCGGCTCATCTTCCATCAAGTATGCGCTGTACGACATGAGTGACCAAACTTTAATGGCCGCCGGCGGCGCAGAACGTGTCGGTATGGAGGGCTCTTTCGTTAAAATCAAGTATCCGGGTGAAAAACGCAATGTGATGCACGACATTCCGGAACATACGGAAGGCGTGAAGTTCATCTTCAGTCTGCTGACCGACCCCGAGAACGGTGTCATCAAGTCGTTGAGTGAAATCGATGCAGTCGGTCACCGTATGGTTCATGGCGGAGAGAAGTTTACGGAATCCGTAGTGATAAACAGCCGTGTTATCCGTGCATTCCAGGCAGTCAGCGATTTGGCTCCGTTGCACAATCCCGCCAACTTGAAAGGAATCCGTGCCGTTTATGAATTGATGCCGGGTCTGCCTCAAGTGGGCGTATTCGACACCGCTTTCCACCAGACGATGCCGGCATATGCCTATATGTATGCTATTCCGCATGAGATGTACGACCGCTACGGAGTGCGCCGTTACGGTTTCCACGGAACTAGCCACCGTTATGTAAGCCAGCGCGTTTGCGAGTTTTTGGGCGTAGATATCAACAAAGTGAAGATCATCAGCTGCCACATCGGCAATGGTGCTTCGATTGCTGCCATCAAACGTGGCAAATGTATTGATACGACGATGGGTCTGACCCCGTTGGAAGGACTGATGATGGGCACCCGTTCGGGTGATATTGACGGCGGTGCGATTACGTACCTGCAAAAGAAACTGCACCTCGGTCCGGATGAGATGTCCGACTTCCTCAACAAAAAGTGCGGTATGGCAGGCGTAACAGGCATTTCGTCCGACATGCGCGAGATTGAAGCAGCCTGTGCAGAAGGCAACCGTCAGGCACAACTTGGTCTGGATATGTACAACTACCGCATCAAGAAATATATCGGTGCGTACGCGGCAGCAATGAACGGACTGGATATCATTGTCTTCACCGCAGGTGTCGGCGAGAACCAAGCCGGTGTACGTTCTGACGCCTTGAAAGGAATGGGATGGATGGGCATCAAGATAGACGAGGAACTAAATGCAAAAACCCGCGGCGAAGAGATTGTGATTTCAACGCCGGACAGCAAAGTCAAGGTGGTTATTATCCCGACCGATGAAGAACTGATGATTGCAAGAGACACGTTAGCACTGATTCAGGCCTGAACATGAAACCGATTATATACCAATTATTCCCGCGTACGTTCACCAACTACAACGAAACGCGGAAACCCAACGGAACGCTTGAGGAAAACGGCTGCGGCAAGTTCGCTGATATCACACCGAAAGCACTGAAAGCCATTCAGGATTTAGGCGCGACGCATATATGGTACACAGGCGTAATCCGCCATGCCACGGCGCAATACAACACGCCCGAAATCACAAAGGGCAAAGCCGGAAGTCCGTATGCCATAACGGATTACTATGATGTTGATCCCGATTTGGCAGTAGAAGAGAACAAACGGATGGCAGAGTTTGAAGCCCTGATCCGCCGTACGCACAAACAAGGTTTGAAAGTCATTATTGACTTTGTGCCGAACCATGTCGCCCGCGAATACAAATCGACATGCAAGCCGAAAGGCTTCAAGGATTTGGGCGAAGACGATCATCCAGAATGGGCATTCTCTCCGCTAAATAACTTCTATTATATTCCGGGCGAGAAGTTCCAGCCGTCCTTTGACATCGGCAACTATGAAGAATATCCCGCAAAAGTGACCGGCAACGATTGTTTCACGGCGCATCCGAACCGTGAGGACTGGTATGAAACCATCAAACTCAACTATGGTGTATTCTATCAGGGCGGCGGCGAGAAACAGTTCAGTCCGATTCCCTCAACGTGGCAGAAGATGCTGTATATTCTCAGTTACTGGGCACGCAAAGGCGTAGATGCGTTCCGTGTAGATATGGCAGAGATGGTGCCGATTGAATTCTGGCGCTGGGTTATTCCTTATGTGCACACGTTCTTCCCTGATGCAGAGTTTCTCGGCGAGGTATATAACCCACTGTTATACAGAGAGTTCCTGAATGCAGGTTTCAAATATCTGTACGACAAAGTCGGCATGTACGACTACCTGCGCGGCGTAACCAGTAAGTCTTGGGCAGCGGAAGGCATTACCCATTACTGGCAGTCCGTCGATGACATCAAAGACCATATGCTGTATTTTCTAGAGAACCACGACGAACAACGAATCGCCAGCGGTTTCTTCTGCGGAAGCGGACGTGCAGCCGAACCGGCTATGACCATAGCGGCACTGCTCGGACGCAATCCTGTGATGATTTACGCCGGACAGGAATTGGGCGAGAAAGGCATGGATGCCGAAGGCTTTTCTGGCATGGACGGACGTTCTTCCATTTTCGATTACTGGGGAGTCAAATCCTTGCAGGCATGGACAAACCACGGCAAGTTTGACGGCAAACTGCTTTCTGACGAGCAAAAGAAACTGCGCAAGTTCTACCAGTCGCTGCTGACCATTGCCCGCGACAACAAAGCAGTTACTGACGGTCAGATGTATGACCTTGAATATGCCCAGGGCGAAGGCTTTGACAAGCACAAACAGTTTGCATTTCTCCGCAAAGCGGACGAAGAGTTGCTGCTGATAGCCGTCAATTTTGATGACAAACAGCGCGATATCCGCGTCACCATTCCAGAGGACGCATTCCATTATCTGCAACAGCCCCAATTGGAGAAAGCAACCGCAACGGAACTTATTACCGATACGGTGCTTACATCGCTTAACGAGAAAGGCAAAAAACAGAAAACGATAGCATTTACCGCCAATCAGCCGATAGTTTTGAACCTGCCCGAATGGACAGGAGCAGTTTATCGGATTGTTGACGCGAACAAGAAGAAAAAGAGATAATGAAAGATTGGTTACGGCTCATCAGATGGCAGAATCTTCTGTTTCTCGGCATAGTTGTCTGGGTAATGGAGAAATGGGTGTGTGTGCCCATTTTGGATTCCGTGCGTTTCTATGAGGTTTTGCCCTGGTGGCTGTTCTGGCTACTGCTGCTGGTGGTTGTATTGACCGCAGCAGCAGGTTATGTCATCAACGATTATTTCGATGTCAAGATTGATCGCATCAACCGTCCAGACCGCTTGATTGTCACGCAGACAATCAGCAAAGAACAGGCGATGATGCTGTATCGGATATTAGTTCTGGCAGGTGCTTTGCTTGGACTGGCTGTCGCTTGGATAGTGCGTGACTGGCAACTTGCATTGGTGTTTCTCATCGTTCCCGGATTACTGTGGTTCTATTCCTCCAGTTACAAACGCCAGTTCCTTTTGGGCAACCTGATTATTTCTTTTTCATCGGCTTTGCCTCCGATATTGGTCGCACAAACAAACGCCGCTTACCTGTACCTGCATTATCCGGAGGTGATGCCTTATCTGACGGTCGGACGCGATTTGTTCCTGTGGACAGGAGGTTTTGCTCTGTTTGCGTTTCTGACAACTTGGATTCGGGAGATTATCAAGGACTTGCAGGATCAGACCGGTGACCGCGAACTGGAGTGCCATACTTTGCCGATTATTGCCGGAGAGATGTGGACGAAGATTATTCTGACGTTACTTATTTGCGGCACAGCCGGATTGATTTGTTACTTCGGATTTGTGCTGATTCCGTTCCCGCACACATGGGGAAGTTTGAGCACGCGGTATGTGGTGCTCGGACTGTTGATTCCGTTGGCATGCGAACTATGGCTGTTATGGGCGGCGAAGATTCCTTCCGATTACCGCCACGCACAAATGCTCATGAAGTTTATCATGTTCCTCGGCGTTTTATATTCTTTCGTTATTTTGCGGACGTTATGAATCTGATACTTGGTTCCCAATCCCCGCGCCGTCGCGAACTGATGGCAGGTTTGGATATCCCTTTCAAGGCGATTACGATTGATTCGTCGGAATTGTATCCTTCCAATCTCAAGGCGGGAGATATACCTATATATATATCGCGCGAGAAGGCACAGGCATATTTGCCGGAACTCAAACCGGACGAACTGCTTGTTACGGCGGATACGATTGTCTGGCTGGACGGACAGATGCTTGGCAAACCGAAAGATATGGACGATGCCCGACGGATGTTGCGTCTTCTTTCCGGCAAGACGCATCAGGTCTATACGGGTGTTACCTTTACGCATCTTGATGCGCAGACATGGCAATCGGTTATGGAGTCGTTGGTAGATTGCACCGATGTAACATTTCGCAATCTTACTGATGCCGAGATTGATTATTACGTCGAAAAATACCGTCCGTTGGACAAGGCTGGTGCATATGGCATACAGGAATTTATCGGATATATTGGTGTCTGCGGCATGAACGGTTCATACTTCAATGTGATGGGCTTTCCCGTGGAGAAAGTCTATTCCGCACTCAAACACTTCGCTTAATTCATAAATGCTAATTGACAATCGGCAGAAATACAAAGCGCGGGGCATAAGTATAATGCTCCGCGCTTGTGTTTAACTATAATATCCTGTCATTTAACTTGCTGACCTTGCATATTATAGGTTCTTTCATTGCTGTCAAACAGCACTTGGTTGTCGTGCAAATACTTGCGTGTATTGTAACGCGGAGCAGATACTTTGCTTACATTAGCCAATTCCCCATTGCCGGGAACAGAATAGATATAAGTTTTATCATTCTCTTGTCTGGATATCAAAAGATATTTATCATTTACTTCTACTAATGCCGGATTATTTCCCTTGATTGTGGCAATCAACTCTCCATCTTCGTTATATATTTCAGATTGCTCTTCACCCATAATACAAAAACACACTTTATCATCTGTAGATAAAATATTTCTTGAAACTAAACATACTGTAGAACCAGATGTATTATCTATTTCAATCGTTTTATACAAAGAAAAATCTTCAATATCATATAAATTCAAGACACACTTATTTTCATTTAATTTTTTATCCGAACGAAGTTGCATATTCATCGGAGGATCTTCAGGTTCAATCGGACTTGCTGTAGGAAAAGTGAGATTATAAAAATATGGAGCTTGCACATAGTGATAACAATCACCATAGAAATCTGCCGATATAGTTATCCATCCATCAAAAGTGTGTTTCAATACGATTTGTGCATTTGCAAGTGTTGCCGCAAATAGGGTTGCGAGAATAAAGATTGATTTTTTCATAGATTTTGTTGGCGGTTATATCCCATCGCCTCGTCGGTTTTAATGATTAATATTGTTTATGTTCGTAGATACAAAAAGTGTGGACTCCTTGTAAATTGTCAGGCTACCACACCTTATGAAACACAAGTCATCCACACTGCACGCAGTGCTTTACGACTTATTCCGTTTCATTTCGTCTTTGTGGTAGTTAACAATTTGGAATAAACAGCAAAGTTATATATTTCTATGTCAGCGCAACGCTTTGCGCCTTCTCCAGTATAACGTCTCGGAGAAAGGACGGTTATTTTTAGAACAAGCTCAATTGGTCATCGACCGGTTTGGAGTCTTCGGGGACTTCAGGATTGGTGATAATCAACGGAACAGACGGAACATCATCTACGATTTCGTTATTTACGATTTTACCATTTACGATTTCGTCATTTTCCGTATTATCCGGCTCTTCAGATTCTTCGGGCTCTTCTGGTTCCGGTTGCGGTTCAGGGGTAATATCCTCTATGCTGATTATATCCAGTGTACTGATGCGTTTGCCCTTCGCTTTCGGGGACTTTGGTTCGATGAAATCAGCCATTACCAGTTCCATCGGTTCGCGGAACTCGTCCTTAAATGTTACACGGAATACCGCTTCTTCGCGGTCGTTGAGCGCAACAAGTTTCGAGTCCGCATTTTCGCCGAGGAAGTTCTGGGTCTTGGCAATTGCATCCAGTGCAAACCGCTTTGCGTAATAATACCCTAATTCAGCATTCCACAGGGCAAGCGACCAAACCTTGTCGGGATTGAACTTCTCTATCCGCAGCCAGTCTTGTTCAAAGTGGGCAGTTTCCTCAAAGGTGTTGAGGAAGTAATCGCCGTTCTTCATAATGACGAGCACGCGGTCTTCATCGTGGAACTCGCCGAGATAGGTGCCTTGTCCGTCGTAGTTGATGCGCAGTATATCAGGATCAAACCAAACCTTTCGTCCGCCGAGCGTGGAATGACCTTTTGCCTTGAGCGTAATGGACTTCACTTCGAACTTGGTCAGGACGTTTCCTCTTGCGCTACGGTTCTTAACCGCCAATTCGCTCAAGTCTTTGTTCACTTCCAGTTTCTTGAGATGTATCGAAGGTTTGAGTGTCACGCGGATTACCTCGGCCTCGCCGTTCGGATTTGCCGTAAAGTAAACCACCTTGGTGCCGGGCTTTCCTTGCGTAAGGTCATATTCTTTGTCGCGGGTTACACCGGTCACGTTGAAGCGCTTCATGAAATAAACTCCGCCCTTGCCGTCACGATAAACGACATTGTAAATCGTGCGCGTGTCGTTCTTCTTGAAGATATCGACATGCAGAATGTCCGTTCCGATGAATATTTTGTCTGCGACACGCATGATTTTGTACTTGCCGTCTTTGTGGAAGACAATGATATCGTCCAAATCAGAGCAGTTGCAGAGGTATTCGTCCTTCTTCAATCCTGTACCGATAAAGCCTTCCTCACGGTTAATGTACAACTTCTCATTCGCTTCAACAACGGTCTTGACATTGATACTTGCAAAGTTGCGCACTTCCGTTCTGCGCGGGTACTTGTCACCATATTTGGCTTTGAGGTTCTCGAACCACTTGATGGTATAATCGGTCAGGTGATTAAGATTCTTGACAGTTTCTTTGATGCGCCTGTCAAGGTCTTTCATCAATTCGTCCGCTTTCTTGGAGTCGAACTTCGTAATGCGGATCATTCGGATTTCGAACAGTTTCTCAATATCCTCCCTGCGTACTTCGCGTATCAGTTTCGCTTTCCACGGTTCGAGTGCCTGATCTACGAATGCTATTAGTTTCTCTTTGTCCGGCGCATTCTCGTAACCTTGCTCCTTATAGATACGGTTCTCAATAAAGATTTTCTCCAGCGATGTATAGAAATATTGTTCTTCCAGTTCGCCTTTAAGAATCTCCAGTTCCCATTTGAGCAGCGACTTGGTGTTGTCCACCGACATTTTAAGCAGCGTGCTGACGTTGGTGAATATAGGCTTTTTGTTTTCAATGACGCAACAATTCGGAGAAACGCTTACTTCGCAATCCGTGAAAGCATAGAGCGCATCTATCGTCTTGTCGGATGAACTGCCGGGCGCGAGTTGCACCACAATCTTTGCTTCTTCCGCCGTGAAGTCATCCACCTTGCGGATTTTGATTTTTCCTTTCTCCTGCGCTTTAAGAATGGTCTCAATAATCTTTGACGTTGTCGTTCCGAACGGAACCTGCGAAATAATCAACGTCTTGTTATCGTCCGTTTTGGTAATCTTCGAGCGGATTTTTACCATTCCGCCGCGCTCGCCGTCATTGTAACGGCTGACATCAATCTCTCCTCCTGTCGGGAAGTCCGGATACAGTTGGAAATCTTCGCCACGCAAGTACGACAACGACGCATCACACAATTCATTAAAGTTATGCGGCAATATCTTTGAGTTCAAGCCTACCGCAATACCTTCTACACCTTGTGCCAGCAACAACGGGAACTTCACCGGCAGGTGAATCGGCTCTTTCTTGCGTCCGTCGTAACTAAGCATCCATTCTGTCGTCTTCGGATTGAAGACCGTTTCCAGGGCGAACTTGCTCAACCGCGCTTCGATATAACGCGGTGCAGCAGCTCCGTCACCGGTCAGGATGTTTCCCCAGTTTCCCTGACAATCGATAAGCAGGTCTTTCTGTCCGAGTTGCACCAGCGCATCACCGATACTGGCATCGCCATGCGGGTGATACTGCATGGTTTGACCGACAATGTTCGCCACCTTGTTCATTTTGCCGTCATCCACACACTTCATGGCATGGAGAATCCGGCGTTGAACAGGTTTCAGACCATCTTCAACAGCAGGAACAGCACGTTCGAGGATAACGTACGAGGCATAGTCCAGGAACCAATCCTGGTACATGCCGGTCAAGTGGTATTTGATACTGTCTTCCGCCACTATTCAAACCGCTTGTTAAGGAAGATATATGCCAGAATTCCAATAACTTCAAGCACCAGGCTGGTTGCCAGCAGCCAGTTTTCCTGAGCGCCGAAGTAGTAAATTACCAAGCAGATCACGCCTGCCAAAACAAGGATAATTCCCAAGTGTTTCAATAAGGTATTCATATATTTGGATTTTAGTTTTCAGTATTCAGTTATCAGTAATCAGTTGTCAGTGGTCAGCTATCTCATTGCGCGGTAGATGCTTCCGGGTAGTGCTTTGACAAATCCGTTCATCTCCAGCATCATCAACGCAGATGCCACCTGGCTATACGTCTCTGTTGTTTCTGCCACCAGTTCGTTGACAAGCTTTCCCTCTTCGGCATTCCGGAGCGATTGCAAAAGTTTCCGCTCCAAGTCATCCATATCAGCGAACAAGTCTTCTATTTCCGTTTGCACAGCCAGTTGCTTTGCCTCCCATTGCATGTCAAGAATCAAGTCTTCCGCATCTTCAATAAGTGCCGCCCGTTGATTCTTGATAAGCGCATTGCAGCCCTGTGCATTCACGTCTCCCGGTCGTCCGGGGAAGGTATAGACGTTTCTGTTGTAATCGTTTGCCAGCGAAGCCGTTATCAACGAACCGCCTTTTATCTTCGATTCCACAACCACTACTGCATCCGCCAATCCAGCCACAATGCGGTTCCGTGCTACGAAGTTCAGCCGTTCCGGTTCCGTTTCGCTCGGATACTCCGTCAATATTCCTCCTTGCGCCAAAGCCTCTACCGCTACCTGCCGGTGCGTTGCCGGATAAACTCTGTCCAATCCATGTGCCGGAACGATAATTGTTGGCAATCCTGCTTCAAGCGCTGCGCGATGCGCCGCCACATCTATTCCGTATGCCAAGCCGCTTACTATCGTTACGTTCGGAATCAGTTTTGCCAGATCCAACACCAGCCGTCTGGTCAGTTCCTTTCCCCGTTCCGTTGCGCCACGTGTTCCGACAATCGACACAAACTTTCCTTCGTTAAAGTTCAAATTGCCTTTTCCGAACAGTAACACCGGTGCATCGGGACAATTCTGCAAGCGGTAGGGATAATCGCTGTCTTTGTAATACCACGTGTTTATGCCATGCCGCGCAATAAATTCCAATTCCCGTTCTGCGTGTGCCAACGCTTCGGCTTTATAGTCGCCAGCGGTTTCAAACCATGCTCTTTCCGCACTGCCGTACGTTTCGAGGAGCGTCCTTACGCGGTGCACGTTGTTCAAGTTCAAGCACCCCAGCGCAATCACATATTTCAACTCCTCGCCTGCCATATTCCTGCAACCAATCCCGTTCCAATCACCGTTCCGATTATATCTGCCAGCCAATCCCACCAATCGGCGGTTCTTGGCGCAAAGAACGCTCCTTGCAGAATCTCAATCAATCCGCCATAGACAATCGGCAATGCCAATCCCAATATCCACACCCACAAGCATTTACGTTTGTCTTTTATCAGGTTCCAAGCCAGAACTGCTCCAAGTACTGCGTATGCCAGCATATGGCTCCATTTATCAATAAATGCCACTTGCGGCAGCCGGATATGCGGTGTACGAATCAAACTCGCATACAGAATAATCAGTGCAACAATGATTGATTCTTTGTATATCAAAGCTTTTCGCCAAAGCATAAGTCACCGGCATCTCCCAATCCGGGAACGATGTATTTGTTTTCGTTCAGTATCGGATCAATGGCTGCGCACCATAATGTTATATCTTCCGGCAGGGCTTTCTGCAAATATTCAATTGCCTGCGGTGTCCCGATTGTGCAGCAAAGGTGTGTGGTTTTGGGTTCGCCATGCGTCAGCAATGCTTTATAGGCAATCTCCATCGACATGCCTGTTGCCAGCATCGGATCCACCAAGAGAAGCGTCTTTCCATCCAACCGCGGTGCAGCGAGATACTTTGAAACAATCTCCAGTTCTCCTTTTTCGTTTACACGGCGATAGGCACTCAAAAAGGCATTCTCCGCATGGTCGAACATGTTCAGGAATCCCATATGCAGCGGGAGACCGGCACGCATTACCGTTGCCAGAACGATTTTGTCCTGAATAACTGGTACTTTGGCTATGCCTAACGGTGTTTTCACGTCCTCAGCAGCATATTCCAGTGTGCGGCTGACTTCCAAAGCCATTACTTCGCCAATACGCTCAATGTTACGACGGAAACGCAGGTTGTCACCTTGAATCGCGACACTGCGAATCTCCTTCATATACTGATTCAGCAGCGAATTGCTCTCCGATAAATTTATTACTTTCATAGTACTTCGTACTTTAACTTTCGACCAATTTCGACAGTACACTCTCTCCGAAGCCCTTTGATACAGGGATTCCGGGAATCCGTTCATTACCGAACTCCAGAATCACTTCGCCATCCTGCCGTTTGAACATCTTGACCTGACTCATGTTCACGATGTACGACCGATGGCAACGCACCAATCCTTTGTCGTGGAAACGCCACTCGATATTTTTCAGGCTGTTCCGCAACATCAGTTTCTCCAGTTTGCCCAAGTTCATGTAGTAAATCTGGACATAGTTGTCTGCCGATTCTATGTAATAGACCATTTCCGGCTTCACCGACAATTTCAGTTCTCCGCGTTCATCATAGAAATTGAACATCTCCGGCTGAACTTCTTCCACAGGTTCCTGCGCCTGCTTCAGTTTGGCGGTCAGTTTGAGAATCTGGGCATCGCGGTCTTTCAGTCCTGTCCACAGTATTACAATCAGATACGGAATGAGTAGCGTGAATGTCGTCGCCATCAGAGCCTCCTTATATAAATAAAATAAGGTCAGACCGCGCTCCATGGAGAAACTACGCATCACCACTGTGGGGAAGAATGCGTAGAAGAAAGATATGGCACTCACTTCGCCCAATACCCATATGGCAAAGTCCAGATAGCTGATCCGGTGCTTCTTGGCATAGTGGTACATGATGGTCCGGCTTACTGCAATCCCGCCGACCGCCACAAGCACAATAATCGTCGCCCAAAGCAGAAACGCCCAATCGCTTTCCACCCACGTGCGTGATTCCATCGGCTGGAAAAAGAGGATAAACAATTCTCCAAATACCAACGTCACCCAAAGCAGCAGGATTACATTCTGCTTCGAATTGAAATATTGCGGAATATAATGTCTCATTGTTTCAGCCCGCAAAGGTACGACAAAATTTTGACATATGCAAATAAAAGTGTTATTTGTCTCACTTTTTTCGTTCTATCGCTTCATCAGACGGTCGATTTCCCGTTTGTCATCGCGTTCACGGAGGGATTGGCGCTTGTCGTAAGTATGTTTGCCCTGACAGAGTGCAATCTCCATTTTGGCGAAGCCTTTGTCATTGATGAAAAGCCGCAGCGGGATAATGCTCTTACCCGTTTCGCGGGTCTGTCGCAGCAATTTGCGCAGTTCACGCTTCGTAAGCAGCAACTTCCTGTCACGACGGACTTCATGATTACTGTAGGAGCCGAACTTGTATTCGGCAATATGCATCTGCTTCACCCACAATTCGTTGCCGGTGAACTGGCAATACGTATCCGCCAAAGACGCCTTGGATTCACGGATGGATTTAATCTCCGTTCCAAAGAGCTGGATACCCGCCGTATAACGCTCCAAAATGGTGTAATCAAAGGTAGCGCGACGGTTTTTGATATTTACATCTGACTTTAATCTCATAAAAACGCTGCAAAATTACACTTTTTTTTGGATATATGCAAAAAAAGCAGTACTTTTGTCGCCAAATTCATAAAATTTGGTTGAATATGCTTAAAGAAATCCTCGCCATTACGGGAAAACCCGGGCTGTACAAGTTAGTTTCCCACGGAAACAACATGCTGATTGTAGAATCACTTTTAGATGGCAAACGCATGCCGACTTATGGTCGTGACAAAATCATTTCGCTTGCCGATGTAAGTATGTTTACCGAAGACGAAGACGTTCCGTTGAGTGATGTACTGACCAAATTAGGCAGCAAAGAGGGATTGAAACCCGCAAGCATTGATGCCAAAAAGGCAGACAACGACGAACTGCGGAAATTCTTTGCCGCCGTACTGCCGAACTTCGACCGTGACCGTGTTTATCCATCGGACATCCGCAAGTTAATTTCGTGGTACAATATCCTTGTGAATGCCGGAATCACGGACTTTACGGTAGAGGAAGAGAAAGAAGATCTGGCTGCGACCGAGGCGGAAAGAAAGCCAAAAGCGGATGGTGCGGCAAGTCAAAAGAAAGCAGCCCAGAAAGTACAGGCGAAGACATCCGGCAAAGCGGCAGGAGCCGCAGCCAAGACCGGAGTCGGTGCCAAGAAAGGATAATATTATTGACGATTGGACAATTCTTATCTCCTTCGGAGAACGATCTGAAGGTATGGACAATTAGACAATTGACAATCGGACAATTTATTTGATACTTAGAGACATTATCGATATCATAGAATCTGTCGCTCCGCGGGGAAAGCAAGAGACGTGGGACAATTCGGGGCTTCAGGTGGGTGATACAAGTGCAGACATTCAGGCTGTCTTGTTGACAACAGACGTAACGGAAGCTGTTGTCAATGAGGCTATTGAGACCGGTTGCAATCTGATTGTTTCCCATCATCCGTTACTGTTTCACGGGCTGAAACAGGTTTGCGGACAAACGCCGCAAGCCCGTTGCGTGGAACAAGCCATCCGTCACAATGTTGCCATTTACAGCGCGCACACGTCCATGGACAAGTACCTTCACGGCGTGAGCGGCAGAATGGCTGAAAAGATGGGAATAACCGCATACTCCATTCTCTGCCCTGACGGTTTGTTCAGCAATTCTGCGGCGGAAGTTTATGGTTTGGGCGTTATCGGCAATCTGCCGGAAGCACTATCGCCGGAAGCGTTTTTGAAAAAACTCAAAGAGGCGTTTGGCGCTCCGTGGCTGCGATATACCAAATCACCCAAAGACACTATCCGGCGTGTGGCATTCTGCGGCGGAGCAGGTTCGGAGTTTGCTTCCATTGCGATACGACAGGAAGCCGATGCGTTTGTCACTGCGGATGTGAAATATCATGAGTTCCAAGAGAATGACGGACAAATCATGTTGGTGGATATGGATCACTGGGTGAGCGAGCATTTTACCCGCGACATCTTCCGCGAACTGTTGGACGGAAAAGTGAGGACTATTATAGCGAAATCAGACTTCAGTCCCGTTTCTCTCGGGTGAATCACGCAATAATCACCCAATAATCACGCAATATTGGAAGGGTGAAAGCAAGTAAAAGGAGAAAAGAATTTTAATTTTAAAAACATACAGTTATGGCAAAGAAAGAAGAAAAAGAACTGACCGTAGAGGAAAAACTGAAAGCCCTCTATGAGTTGCAACAGGTTGATTCGAAAATTGACGAGTTGCGCATCCTTGCAGGCGAATTGCCGCAGGAAGTGAAAGACATGGGCGATGAATTGGAAGGTCTGAAGACCCGTCTGACCAACATCGAGAACGAAATCAAAGAGTTGGAAACCCATATCTCCGACCACCGCGTACGTATAGAGAATGCCAACGCATCCATCAGCCGTTACAAAGAGCAACAGGACAACGTCCGCAACAACCGCGAATACGACAACCTGAGCAAAGAGATTGAGTATCAGACACTTGACATTGAGTTGAGCCAGAAGAAAATCCGCAACTACACCTCCGATCTGGAAGCACGTCAGGCAGACAAGCAAAAGACCGTAGCCGAAATTGAGGAAAAGACCGTTGACCTCAACCAGAAGAAAAACGAACTTGATACCATCCTTCAAGAAACAAAAGCAGAAACCGAGGCACTGATGCTCCGTTCGGCAGACTTGGAAAAACATATCGACGAGCGTCTGCTGACCGCATTCAAACGTATCCGCAAGAATGCCCACAACGGTTTGGCAGTAGTGAAAGTTGAGCGCGACAGCTGCGGCGGTTGCCACTCGAAAATTCCTGCACAGCGTCAGTTGGATATCAAGCAGCGCAAGAAAATCATCGTTTGCGAGTTCTGCGGACGTATTCTCGTTGACCCCGAAATGGGCGAAAAAGAGAAAAAGAGAAAGTAATCACCACGCGAGCACCGATGTCATCGGGAAGTGGTCGGAACAGTTGACGCGGTCGATGTGAGTCGAGGCAGGATGCAGCGACTTGGAACAGAGAATGTAGTCAATCCGCACACCAAGATGGCGTTTGGAAATCGTTGCTCCCCAATGTCCGAAACTTGTTTTGAGGAACGCATCCTGCAAATCCGAACCGCGCATCTTGAGATAAGTGTAAGACAAAGGAATATCATTAAAGTCGCCCACCACAATAACCGGATAGGGCGACTTTTCTATTTCTTCACGGATTGCTCTTGCCTGATTATGGCGAATGGTACGCGCCGATTCCAGTTTGTCTGATATGCGCTGCGCGGAGGCTTTGAGCGATTCCGTTGCCAACGTATCGGGCAAATCGTGTACGTCCAAACGGTTGGATTCGAGGTGATTGTTGAAGAGACGGAAAGTGTCCTTTCCTACCGCCACGTCGCAAAAATCGGAGATATTTCCGCGGGAAGTGTAACGGATTGTTGTCTTGTTGAGAAGCGGATATTTGGAAAAAACAGCAATGCCGTACTGGTGACGTTTGTTGTAAATCTTGAAATCGAAATAGGTGTACGGGTATTTGTTTAACGCCTTTTTCAGTTCGGGCAAGGTCAGGTATTTTTCATTTTTATAGACATCCACTTCCTGCAGGCATACCACATCGGCATCCTGGCGCTGAAGATAGCGGATTACCATGTTTTCATGAGCTTTGGCGTACATCCCCATTTGGTGCGTGTTGTACGTCAGCACAGAAAGGCGGTTCGGATAATCATCCACTTTGGGCGAGCCGTGTGAGAAAAACAACGAACACAGCCACGCCAAAGCTGCCAATGCAATGACGGACGGGATAAGGCGCCACAAAAGACCATGTTTATGTTTTTTCTTTGCCATTGGCGGTTATTTCGGATCCAGCGTGATAAGCGGAATAATCATTTCTTCCATGGATATACCGCCGTGCTGGAAGGTGTTGCGGTAATACTGGGCGTAATAGTTGAAGTTGTTCGGATAGCCGAAAAAGTCCTCTCCTGTGCAGAACACATAGCTGCTGCTGACATTCGGGCAAGGTAATCCAACCTGCTTCGGATGAGTTATTTCATAGATGTTCTTACTTTGGAAATTCAAGGATTTGCCGACTTTATAGCGGAGGTTGGTGTTGGTATTCTTGTCGCCGACAATCTGCACCGGATTCTGAACGCGGACAGTGCCATGATCCGTCGTGAGAACGATACGATACCCGAGCTGGGCAATTCTGCGGAAGAGTTCATATGTCGGCGAATGCTTGAACCAACTGAGCGTAAGGCTGCGGTAAGCCGCTTCATCGTTGCAAAGTTCGCGCATCATCTTGCTGTCCGTGCGCGAGTGAGAAAGCATGTCTATAAAATTGAGAACCAGCACATTAAGCGGTGTCTGGAGCCCTTTGAGTTGTTTGATGATTCTTTCGCAGAATTCGGATTCGTTGATTTTGAAGTAAGAGAAGCCATAGTGCTTGCGGTAACGCTCCAAGTGCGTACGGATAAGTTCTTTCTCGTTGAGGTTTTTGCCTTCTTCCTCATCTTCATCCACCCACAAATCCGGAAACATTTCCTGTATTTGCAGCGGCATCAGTCCGGCAAATATGGCATTGCGGGCATACTGGGTAGCCGTCGGAAGAATGGAGAGGTAAGTGTTTTCTTCCGTTACGCTGAAAAATTCACTGACAAGCGGTTGAATGGTTTTCCACTGGTCATAGCGGAAATTGTCGATGACCACAAAGAAAATCTTTTCGCCGTTGTCCAGCATCGGGAAAAGCACACGCTTGAAAATATCCGGCGACATGAGCGGACGCTGGTCGTTTGCAAACCAATCTTCGTAGTTCTTGGTGATAAACTTCGCAAATGCGGCATTTGCCTGCTGCGATTGCATCCGCAGCATTTCACGCATGGAAGAATCGACGTTCTGCAACTCCAAATCCCAGTGCGACAAGGTTTTATATATCGCCATCCATTCGTCGATGGTCTTGGCAGTATCAATCATGAAACTGATGTCGGAGAACTCCTCCTGATAACCGCGGTTGGTGTGTTTCTCCACGATTTCACGCTGATGGATGTGCTTCTTCAGACACAGCAGAATCTGATTGGGATTGACCGGTTTGATGAGATAATCGGCAATCTTGGCACCAATAGCCTGCTCCATAATACGTTCCTCCTCGCTCTTGGTAATCATGACAACCGGCAAGTTCGGACGCAACGATTTTACCGTTTCCAGCGTTTCAAGTCCGCTGAGTCCGGGCATGTTCTCGTCCAAAAACACAATATCCAAAGGCTCTGTACGGCAAATGTCAATCGCATCCTGTCCGTTGTTGGCGGTCAAGACTTCATAACCTTTTTCCTGCAAGAAGATGATGTACGGCTTGAGGAGATCAATCTCGTCGTCAGCCCAAAGTATTCGGCTCATATTTCCTCCATTTTTCAATTAAGTTAGATATATCAGCAGGCCATTCGCTGTCGAAAAACATGCGTTTGCCCGTTACAGGATGGGTAAAACCCAATGTTTTGGCGTGCAGGACCTGTCTCGGACACAGGTCAAAGCAGTTGTGGATATACTGTTTGTACTTTTGCGTAGGCAATCCTTTGAGAATCTCGGTCCCCCCGTATTTTTCATCACAAAACAAGGGATGCCCGATGTGCTTCATGTGGACACGAATCTGGTGGGTGCGGCCTGTTTCCAAACGGCATTCGACCAGTGTAACATACATAAACCGCTCCAATACCCGCCAGTGCGTAACCGCTTCTTTGGCGTTCGGATTGTCCTCAATATTCCACACCTTATATATAGTACGGTCACGGTTGTCGCGGGCAAGCGCCCCCTCAATGGTGCCGCTGTCTTCAGCAAAAGTGCCCCAAACCAGCGCATTGTAAGTGCGTTCGGTCGTATGCTCGAAGAACTGAATACCAAGATTCGTCTTGGCAGCCGGTGTCTTGGCAATCAGCAACAGACCGGAAGTGTCCTTGTCTATACGGTGAACAAGCCCGATATTGGGATTGTTGATGTCCAGTTTGTCGCCAAAATAGTATGCCAATGCGTTGAGAAGCGTATGTTCATAGTTTCCGTGCCCCGGATGCACCACCAGACCGGCAGGTTTGTTGATGACCAGCACATCATCATCCTCATAAACAATATTGAGCGGAATATTCTCCGGCAGAATGGTGTAATCGTGCGGTTCATGGTCAAGCAGCACCTGAATGACATCCAACGGTTTGACCTTGTGGTTGCTTGCCACAGGTTTGCCATTGACCAGCACATTTCCGGCATCCGCAGCATTTTGGATGCGGTTGCGCGAAGTGCCTGCCATGTGTTCGGTGAGGTATTTGTCCACACGGACAGGGGTCTGTCCTTTGTCAACTTCACACCGCCAGCGCTCCCACAACTCTTCTTCGGGTTCTATGTCCTGCATATTGTTCATTGGCTGTATTTAGAAGAAGTCCTCGTCATTGCCGTCTTCGGAAACTACTATCGCCTTCTCAATATCCTTCGACAAATAGAGGTTTACATGAGAACCTTCTACAATAACCGTGCCGGCAGTAGGTTCCTGCTTGTAAACAACATACAAATCGGCTGTTTCAGGTGTCGGATTCTCATCGTATTCATAAATACCGAGTGTCAAATACATGCTGAGCAACAATGAACGTGCTTCCTGCAAATGCTTGCCGCACAACTGCGGAACCGTCACTTTCTCGGTTCCCTTGCCGCGACCTACAACCAACACTACGGAACTTCCCTCATCCAAGCGTTCTCCTGGTGCTACCGTGCGGTCGTTCTGACGCACATCCAGCACAAGATCTTTGTACTCCGAAGGCTCATATTCATAATCCGCCACGTTTATTCCCAAAGATTTGAGTGTGGCTTCCGCCTGACGATAACTGATGTCGTGCAAATCCGGCAACGGAATCTGACGAACCGTTTGGGAGTTGATGATGACATAAATCGTCCTGCCATGTTTGGAATGGCTTTCTGCTACGGGATTCTGCTCCACAATCGTGCCAAGCGGTACTTTGCGGGAAAAGGTCGAGTCTATCACTTCGATGTGCAGACCGTTACTCTCCACTGCCATCCGCGCCTCCTCCAAATACATACCGGTGATATTTGGAACTTCGATTTCAATACCATGCTCCGTGTAACGCTTGAGCCATGCCAGCAAAACAAACAATGCAATGAGCACCACAACAAGTGCCGCAAAAAGGTTTTTTACCACAAAACCTGCCTTTGTTTGGTTCAAAAATGTACTTAATTTCATAAAAATTCAAAAATATTGCGCAAAATTACTACTTTTTTTTGACATTCACAAAAAATGTATTAACTTTGCCGCCGTTTTTCGGAATAATCATGCCTTTGTGGCTTGAAAACACCCCGGGAATCTTTTAAAGCTTTAAAAGTATGAAGAAAGTATTATTCATTGCTGCCATTGCTCTTTGCGCAATGGGTTGCTGCAAGAAAGCTGACAACAAGTGCTGCGAGCAGAAGTGCGAAGAAGCTGCGCAAGTAGAGGCCGTTGCTGAAGAGGCTGCTCCCGTAGAGGAGGAAGCTGTAGAAGAGGCTCCCGCAGAGGCTCCTGTTGAAGCTCCGGCTGCTGAGTAAAACAGCATCGTCATTCAACAATGACAGGAGAGACGCATTGCGCCTCTCCTTTTTTTATTTTGTTGTATAGATGTAATACTCAAAGTTCCACTGCGTCATTCGGACCAAACGGAGGAAATACCATCGTCGCCTTGCCATTCAGAGGATTAACCAGCGGATATTCCAACGCCTGTTCCGCAAGCGGGATATCACAGGTTATATATCCTTTTTCATTCGATTTCACCGGATGTCCCGCCAATTGCAGTTCCGTATCCGAAAGCAGTTTTCCGTCTTGCAATACGGACAGCGTAACATGACCATATATCATCGGATCGCGGGCTACGGATATTTCCATGTTTTCAGAAAGAACAACCGTTGTATCCGTTGTCATCCAATCGGGAGCGGTAACGGTCAGACGCACTTCTTTACCCATCATCCGGGCAGGCAAGTTGCAAAAATCGCCGATTTCACCGATACTTTTGAGTGTGTCTCTCTTGGTTTCATCTCCCAAAGAAAGCGTTATTATGGCGTCATGCAATGCGGGCAGATTCGCATTGTGCTCCGATGATTCCGTCAACCGGACTTGGGCATGGAACGGCTGATTAATATGCCATGTGAACGCTACGGCGGCTATAAAGCATATTGCCAGCAATGCTGAAAGAACGAAACGGGTAATGAGACGGCGGCGCTGACGGTTCCATAATTGGTCATAATTGACATCCAGCATACGGCTGACAATCTGAATGACAGCCCGTTCACGCTTCATATAGGCGCTTCCCTTGCCCTCTTCATGGATATTCACACCAAGAATCTCACGGTCTTCGGCGATATTGTCCGAATGCGGGAAATGCTTGATCAGGGATGGATTGTAACACTCGGTAGCAGGGTCTCCCGAATAAGGTTTGCCTTCCACGATAACCGGAATAATCCTGTCGCGGCGGCCAAGTTCCACAAAGGTGTCAATCTCATTTCCCACCCATGGCGATTGTGCGGAACGGGGCGTACAGATGACCAGAAGATACTTTGATTGCTCCAGTTTGTTGCGCAGTTCCGTTTTCAGTTCGTTGGGCTGGATATCCGTATGGTAGCGGAAACAGGGACGCAGTTTCTTCTTAGGCAGTGCCTGATTCATTTTCTGCACAGTAGTCGGCAGGCGGTATGCTTCAATCTTGTCCTGCAGCCATTTGGCGTACTTTTCGTCACTACTGCGGTAACTGACAAACGCATAGTATTTGTATTCTTCCATAATCGTGAATTTATAGATTCTTCATTTTATTGCTCAGACATTCCGTCATCACTTCGTCTTTGTGAACGCTTTCAGCAGTCAGTTCTTCAAACGGCTGGATATTCGGGTGCATAAAGTACGGTTCGCATTCATTCATCAGTTGCTGACGTTCCGGCTCTGGCGTATGCTCTATACGCATACGGTCTTCCTTGTTCATGGCTTTATAGCCTAACAGCAGCCGTTCTGCCATCCAACGCTGGTGTTCCAGACGGGCATGGTATTGCTTTTCCGTGTGGCGCAACACGGCATAACAATAATTGGCACTGTACATATTCGAGAACTGCAATGTCAGTTTCAGGTCATGCCAGTGTTTGCGTTTGCGTTGCGGATTAAGTTTGGCGGCATTGTCTTCGTATGCCTCGTTTGCCTCTATTGCCCACCGCATGCGGCGACGGAAGGTCTTGTCATAGCAGTCCTGACGCATTCCGAACGGATAGATGTTCTTGTAACGGGTGTACTCCTTCGTCCATTCAGCCAGCGCATCGTTGGT
>CAJOFT010000014.1 GCA_905234025.1 Paludibacteraceae bacterium | reverse complement strand
GAAGTTTCTCGAATTTGTCAACCGCTTCCTTCATCTGTGGCTCAGACAAAACGGGAGTAAGAACGAAAGCGGCTTCGTAATGATTTAACATAAATGATTGATTTTTTGTTTTTAAAATGGTTAATATTGTTTGCTTTTCCGACACTCAAAGCCAAAAAAGTGCGCAAAAGTACTGCTTTTTTTTGATATACGCAAATATTTCCGCATTTTTTGTCATTTTTTATGGAAAATGTCATTTAAAATTTGCACAATCCAAATACTTGTTGTACTTTTGCAGCAAATTTCCAAAACGCATATCGCCTATGAAACATATTTAGGATGGTTTTTATTTTATGCCAAGACCTGCAAAGGCGTAAGAGCAGGACTAAATATGTTTTATTTTTATGAAATCCTTAAATTATTTTGCCGCACTGGCAGTAGTGTGTGCTGTTTCGTTTGCATCTTGCGACAACGATCCCGACTTGCTTGAAACCAATGTCACAAACGCCCCTGTTCCGTCAAGACACATCAGCCATCCAGACAGCATCCAGGTCTATAAAATTGCCGCTGACAGCACTGAAAAGTACACCTGTACCATTTATTATGCGTATGACGCAACCGGTAATGTTATTTCCGAACGCGAACCGAACATAAGAGAAGAAAGACAGTATGATGGTCACAATAATCTTGTTGAGGTGCGAAGATATGAATATAGCAGTTACTTCGATGAATGGCTGGGCTTTCTAAAATGGCTTTATACTTACGACGACAATAACAAACGGAAGACAACGACAGTTTATGAAGGTTTTCACGATGATATGGATGAAGAACCGTGGAAAAAGGGAAATTACACATGGCAAGATGACACACATTGTCAATGTGTAATTTTTAAGAGATGGGGACAAGAATGGGTGCTAAACGAAATCGGCAACTATACCTATAACTCTGACGGCGATCTTATATATGAGACATATTATTTTTGTAAACCGGATAGCACTCCCCCTGCGAACGGAATATATGAACAAGCCTTTGAATATGACATCTACGGGAATCCTATTTCGAGTTATTATGTTGAGGGCAACTATACAAGAATAGAAGATACATACACCTACATCTACGACAAATACGGTAATATCCTCATCAAGTGGCAGAAAACTAACAGGACTTCCGATCTAAACTCCAACCCCAAGACCAGCACTTCCACCTCCAAATCCGTCTATTTTTATTAATAGGCGTGTTTTATATAGGATTTTAATCATTCAAACAAAAAAGTGCGGGAAAGCCGCACTTTTTTTTGCGTACATAAAAAAAATGTAGTACCTTTGCGGTCGCTTTTTGTGAAATTTGTGCCCAAGGCGATGAATACGATAGGTAAACATATACGTTTTACGGACTTTGGCGAGTCTCACGGCGTTGCTGTCGGCGGCGTTTTGGACGGTGTGCCGTCGCGTTTCAAGATTGACTTTGACGCGATCCAGCATGACCTTGACCGCCGCGCGGGACGAACAGGCGACCTTGCTGTTTCCGCACGCGCGAAAGAGGAACGGGATGAAGTGGAATGGCTGAGCGGATTGCTTGACGGCGTGACACTCGGTTCGCCGATTGCCTATATAATAAGGAATACAGATGCGCGCGCGGAAGATTATGAGGCGCTGAAGGATGTTTACCGCGAAGGACATGCCGACTGGGTTTATGAGCAGAAATACGGCATCCGCGACTACCGCGGCGGCGGACGTGCTTCGGCGCGCGAGACAGTTGCACGTGTCGTGGCAGGTAGCATCGCCAAACAACTGTTAGCGCAACAAGGCATCCGCGTGGAAGGGGCGTTGGTGCAAGTAGGAGACGAGACCAATCCAGCGAACTTCAAGGCGTTGTTGGAGCAGATTCGGGAAGAAGGAACCTCTATCGGCGGAATTGTTGAATGCCGAATTAAAGGCGTTCCTGCGGGTATCGGCGAACCAATATTTGACAAACTTCAGGCGCGGTTGGCATACGCAATTATGAGTATCAACGGTTGCCGGAGTTTTGCGTACGAAGGCGGAATTGTAGGCGGCATCAGCGATGGCGGAGAGATTGTATTCCGTTGCCGGTTCAAAGCCACAGCAACCAAGATGAAAGAGTATGGCGGACGACACGATGTGTGTATTGCAGTGCGGGCAGTGCCGGTTGTGGAAGCGATGGCAGCGTTAGTCCTTGCGGATGTTAAAGAGTTAAAGAGTTAAAATGGTTTCGCTACGCGAAACGTTATAGAATGCTAAATCTTGATGACATACGGCAGCCGGTGCGAGACGCGTTCGAGCAGTACGAGAAAGCGTTTGCACAAACAATGCAGAGCGACCATCCGTTGCTCAACGAAGTGCTTGATTACATTCGCGCCAAAGCAGGCAAGCAACTCCGTCCTTTGATTGTATTGCTGTCAGCAGCCATCAGCCGCGGTGTGACAGACAAGACCATCCTTGCCGCCGTTGCACTTGAACTATTGCATAATGCAAGCCTCGTCCATGACGATGTCGTGGACTCCTCCCCCACCCGCCGCGGCGCAAAATCCGTACATGCCAAATGGAACAACAAAGTTGCCGTGCTCGTCGGGGATTACATGCTTGCCAAAGTAATCGGCATCACAGCAGAAATCCGCAATACACCCATTCTCAATATCGTTGCCAAACTCGGACGTGACCTGAGCAGTGGCGAAATCATGCAACTGCACGCCAATTCGAGCATGTGGATTGACGAGAAGCAATACTTCCAAATCATTGACCAGAAGACCGCCCAACTGTTTGCCGCCTGTGCCGAAGCGGGAGCCGAATCCTGCCTTGCCACCATGCGTCAGACAACCGCCCTCCGTGAGTTCGGACGTGAGTTGGGCATCTGCTTCCAACTAAAAGACGACATCTTCGATTATTCCGATGCTGAGGAACTCGGCAAACCAACCATGAGCGACATCCGCGACGGGAAAGCGACACTGCCGCTGATTGTTTCCCTGCAACGCGCTCCACAACCAGAATCCGACCATATCCGCCAACTCGCCGAAGATCTGGTCAACGGGCTTGTAGAAGCATCCGACGCTGAGCAGGAAATAAAGTCCTTTGTGCTGCGCTATGAAGGCGTGCGCTATGCTACTGCGCGGATGCACGAGCATAAAAAAAGCGCCGTTGAGGCGCTGTCCGTATTCCGTGATTCGCTAACCAAAAAGGCATTGCTCTCGCTGCTGGAGTATGCGGTCAACCGCAACCACTAACGCCGGATCACTTATTTTCTCCACTATATCAGCCATGAACGCGTGAAGGAGCATTTTCCGCCCTTCTTCAGGCGCGATGCCACGTTGCTGCATGTAGAATAGTGCCGATTCGTCGAGTTGACCTGTTGTTGCGCCGTGGGATGCCTTGACATCGTCGGCGTAAATTTCCAGTTGCGGACGTGTGCGCATCGTAGCTGTCGGAGAAAGGAGAAGATTGCGGTTAGTTTGCTGTGCATCAACGTGTTGTGCATCCTTTTTGATGCGCAGTTCACCCAAAAACTCACCCGCTGCGTGGTCATCCAGCACAAACTTCACCATCTGACGGCTGATGCCGCCGCCTACATCGTGGTGCATACGCGTGTGCGTGGTCACCTTGTCCGTTCCGTGGAGGAAAGCAAGATGATATATTTCGGTGGTACAGTTTGGGGCAAGGTGGTCAATGTGCAGAACGTTTTCCGCAGACTTGAAATTGAACACGAAGAGCCGCAGCACAGAACCTTCGTCCTGTGTGCAATGGAAATCCGGCAAGGCTTCGTCAATGAAAACCAAGTCACGGTGCCCGCCCTTATTCAAATTCAGCGTAGCCATTCTTTTCGAGTTCCAAAGCAAGGGTTTTGTCTCCGGACTTGACAATGCGTCCGTCTGCAAGCACGTGCACAAAGTCAGGCACGATATAATCAAGAAGCCGCTGGTAATGGGTGATGACGATGACAGCATTTTCGGGTGTCTTGAGGCGGTTCACGCCTTCCGCCACAATGCGCAAGGCATCAATGTCCAGGCCTGAGTCTGTCTCGTCCAGAATACTCAGGCACGGTTGCAGCATCGCCATTTGCAGAATCTCGTTCTTTTTCTTTTCACCGCCGGAAAAGCCTTCGTTGACAGAGCGGTTGTTGAGTTTGTCCGCCATTTCCAGCAGGGCACGTTTCTCGCGCATGAGTTTGAGGAACTCCGTAGCGGAAAGAGCCGGTTTGCCCTCATGCTTGCGCTTTTCGTTCACAGCCGTGCGCATGAAGTTGACCATGGACACGCCCGGAATCTCTACCGGATACTGAAACGAGAGGAATACGCCTTCGCGCGCACGCACTTCAGGCGGCATAGCGAGAAGGTCCTTGCCGTTGAGCGTTACGGTGCCGCCAGTCACTTCGTACTGCGGATTGCCTGTCAGCACAGCCGACAAGGTAGATTTACCTGCGCCGTTGGGTCCCATAATAGCATGTACTTCGCCCGGACGGACAATAAGGTTTATCCCTTTCAGAATCTCCTTGCCCGCTATAGACGCGTGCAGGTCTTGTATTTCAAGTAGATTGTTCATTTATTCAATTACTGCAAGTACAACTTCTCCGACCGCTTGCAGGGTGTTTTTATCCACGTTTTGGATATCGTCCTGCCGTGTGTGCCACCAGTTGGCAAAACCCGCTGCGTTGCGGGAATCATAGTGGATGATGTCCACACAGGGAATGCCGGCAAGATTGAGATAATAATGGTCGTCCGTAATCGGGAAGGACGCCTTGTCCAAGAAATAGCGTCCATAGCCGAGTTGGTGCGCCTTGCGCCAAATCAGTTCGACGTAGTTCTGCGCATACTGCATGGAATACATCTCCCGCGGGAAAGAAGCGTCCGGTGCACCTACCATGTCCAACAAGATGCCGTAACGGTATCGCACTTGGCGGTCAGGGTATTGCATGGCGAAGAGCTGGGAACCGAGGCACCAAGTGTTTTCACGCTGTACGCCGGTGTAAATCCGCGGCGTACCCTGGTCTTCATAATCAAAGAACACTATATCCACCGGCTGCTTCAGGCTGTCTTTCTGTCCGAGTTGGCGGGCGATTTCGAGCAGCACTGCTACGCCGCTTGCGCCATCATTAGCGCCCGGGACGTTGAACATCCTGTCTTCATACAATTCCTCTTCGTCGCACCAGGCACGCGTGTCATAATGCGCACAGAGCAACACCGCCGGCAGACTACCCGCCGTTGAGTCGGGGTAGAAGTGACCTATTATATTTATTATAGGCTGCACGCGTCCGGAGTAGTCGGGCAAGGAACCTTTCTGAAGCTCAACCTGCGCGCCGAAATGACGCAGTTGCTGTATAAGCCAGACGGCACAATCGGTGTGCCCTTTGCTGTTCGGCACACGCGGTCCGAAAGACAACTGTTTCTCCACAAACATAAACGCGGAATCTCCACTGAAAGCAGGACGCGTAACGTTAGTCGTGACCGGTTTGGTACACGAGAGAAACAATGCCGCAACAAACAGCAGTATGATGCTCCTACTTGACATTGATTTCAGAAATGGACTTATGTTCCTGAATTGCGCGGATCGTATCTGCAAACGATTCAGAGACACTGATGACTTTGACTTTCGGGCAACGCGAGACATCAAACGGTATAGAATCCGTGAAGATAAGTTCCTCCAGTTCGCTGTCCATAATGCGCCGGCACGCCTCGCCGGACATGATTCCGTGGCTGACGACTGCACGGACACTCTTGGCACCGCCTTCTTTCATAACAGCCGCCGCTTTGCAGATTGTACCTGCCGTGTCGGCAATGTCGTCAATGAGCACGACGTCTTTGCCATATACGTCACCCAGCACGCGGATTTCGCTCACTTTGTTGAAGTCGGGACGGTTCTTATAGCAGATTACCATCGGGACTTCGCGGTCAGTGAGGAAGTGCATTTTCTTGGCGAACGCCGCAGCACGCTTGGAGCCGCCGACGTCAGGTGAAGCGACAATAAGTTTGCGCAGATTGAGACTTTGGATATAACTTGCCAGGACATTGCCGCCGTAGAGGTGATCCACAGGGATGTCGAAGAAGCCCTGAATCTGGTCTGCGTGCAAGTCGAGCGTGATGACACGGTCAGCGCCTGCGACCTGAAGCATGTTCGCCACGAGTTTGGCGCCAATGCTCACACGCGGCTTGTCCTTTCTATCCTGCCGCGCCCAGCCGAAATACGGGATAACGGCAATGACCTTCTGCGCGCTGGCGCGCTTTGCTGCGTCAATCATCAGCAGCAGTTCCATAAGATTGTCGCTGCTGGGATTGGTAGATTGAACAAGATAGACTGATTGTCCACGGACACTTTCATCGAAAGCGGCACAGAACTCGCCGTCGGAAAAATGCGAGACTGTGACCTTACTGAGTTTGCAGCCGAGATGCTCGCAGATGCGTTGCGCAATCGCTTCGCCCTGACATCCGGCAAATACCTTGAACTGAGATGCTTCTCCAGACATGTTATTTTTTCTTTTTCTTTGATTGCCCTTGTTGCGGCGCAGAAGCGAACTTAATCTGGTCGAGGTTCAATTCTGCGATGTCCTCGTCCAATCTTCCGTTCGACAGGATGTGCAGGTCGCCTTTTATGCGCTCTATACCAGACTCCTGGTCACGGTTCCAGACGAGGTTCTTCTGCCTCATGCACTGCGCTATATATGCGGTGAGCGCCTGCCGCTCACTTTTGTTAGTGAGCGTGCAGGCATACTCAATCGTATCTTGAATAATACGCCCGTAATTGCGCATTTTTATGGGCGTCGTGTTGCGATGAATCTGGTTCATTTTTTCTCTTTTATGAGGTAAATCATTGTGGGATAGTGGTCTCCGTAACCGTCAAGCCACACACCGCCTTTGTGAGTACGCAGGGGCGTGCCTTTGTCCTTGCCGTCCTGAATGGTGAGGAAGTCCTTGTTGAAGATTTGCGACTTCCAGTATGTCCAGTTGCCGCTCTCCAGTTTCTCGTTCATAAGGGGCTCGGAGATAATGATCTGGTCGAAGAGGTTCCAGCTGCCGTTGTATGCAAGCGAGCCGATACCACGGTCGAGTTTGAGCCATAAAGTATTGAAGAATCCCTGCTCTTCCACTTCCTCGCGGGTCTTGCGCGCTTTGAGCACTTCGGCACAGCTATGGTTGTACGGATCATCGTTCAAGTCACCCATGATTATGATTTTAGCGCGCGGTTCTTTCTTATAGATACTATCGCAGATGGAGAGTGTGAGCATCGCGGCAGAGTCGCGGGTGGGACGCGAACGAAGTTCGCCTCCGTAACGGCTGGGCCAGTGGTTCACGATGATATGAACTTTCTCGGGTTTGCCTTCGCCAATGAGATAGCCCGTTACGAGCAGTTGGAGACGGGTCTTAACCACTCCACCGTCCTCATAGTGGGCTTTGAGTTCGTGACCGCGGACGTTGGCCACTTTGAACATTTCAGGATTGTAGAGGAATCCGCAATCCACACCACGACGGTCTGGACCTTCCAGCAGAATAGGGGTCATGTTACGACCATACTCTTTCATTTTGTCTGCTACAGCCTGAAGGCAACGCATGTTCTCCACCTCGCAGACGCCGATACAAGCGGCACCGCGCGGGTCATAGTCGGTTCCAAGTTGGGAGAGCGCATACGCCATGTTCTTCACTTTGTGCTCGTACTTGAGCCCCGTCCAGTGGTTACCACCATCGGGTAGATACTCATAATCGTTTTTGCCCTCGTCGTGAATAGTGTCGAAGAGGTTTTCAAGGTTGTAAAACGCGATACAACGAATCATTTTCTCGGACTGTGCCGAGAGGGTCAAGGACAGGCACAAAGCCAAGCCCAGCAAGAAAGAAGTGTGCTTCATACGAATTGATTTATTAGTGGTTAATACATATTTTCCGAAAAATTTGCGCAAAGTTACAACATTATTTTGATATATGCAAAACTTTTTGTACTTTTGCAGCGTTTTTGTGAAAATTAACAGATTTATAGTAAGATTTTGAGAATTATGAGCAGTGTAAACAAAGTGATTTTAATCGGAAATGTGGGTGGAGACCCCGAAGTACGTTATCTTGACCGCGGTGTTGCCATCGCGAACTTCAACCTGGCAACGACCGAGCGCGGTTACACCATGCAGAACGGCACCCAAGTGCCCGACAAGACAGACTGGCACGCGATTGTTCTGTGGCGCAATCTTGCCGAATGGGCAGAGCGTTTCGTGCGCAAAGGAATGAAACTCTACATCGAAGGCAAACTCCAGACCCGTACGTGGGAGAAAGAGGGACAAATCCGCCGTAAGACGGAAGTGATAGCCGAGAATGTACAGATATTGTATCGTCCGGAGGAATACCGCAACCTCGGTCGCGAGGATTCACCCGCCCAGCAGCCGCAAGAGGCACCGATCAATCCTGAGATTGAAGATGAGAACATCTTTTAATTTACGATTTTGCGATTTACGATTTGGCAATTTATAATTTTGCGATTTACGATTTGGCAATTTATCGGACGATTGAAAGATTGTACTATTTGAAGAACAGAAAAGCGCCGGTCGGCGCTTTTCTTGTTTATACTGGGTTAGTCTATTTCCGAATTTCGATCAGTTCGGTGCGGACAGTCATCTGTTCGTCTGCGGTCTGGTTCTTTGCCAACCAACGCAGGAAATCCTCGTAAGAGAGGCTGCGGGGCAGGTTCTGTTCGCGCCAGTTCTTGCCACCTTTTTTGTCGCGTGCTTTAGTGAACTTGTTCGGCGAGAAGATGATATACATCACATTGTGCTCGATGTCTTTTTCCGCGGTCATCACCATTTCATCCGCATCGGGGTTAGTCTTCGAACTGAAGAAAAGGCTGTCCGTGTTCGCCTTTACAGCCACATAACCCTTGCCGTCCGATGCATACGGCAAGAGACAAAAGGCGTTCTTGGCTTCGTCCACCAGATAGACACAGAGCGCTCCATCCACAGGCGAGGAGAAACGGAAGAGCAGGTCTTCGCCATCAAAGAAGCGCGGACGCGTTTCCCGGTCGGTCGGCTGGCTAATGACAGCATATTTGAGGTCTATGGGCGAGCCTGATTTCTCGCGGGCTGTGCCTGACACATAGACTTTGATTTCCCAGTATTCGCCGTTGTGACGGGAGGAGAGGATTTTTTCCTCTTTCGAAGTCAGCCACTCACCACGGACAGACGTTCCGCCAAGAGAGAAGAAGTCGCTGCCGGTGGTGAATGTGCCGTTCTGCTGTGTTTCTGTATCCAGTGATACAACAATACTGCTGACATCAACGCCAAAGGCGTTTTCGAGGGCTCGCTGCTTCGCGCGCTCAATGGCGTGCTGTTCGGCTTGCGCCTGCGACTCGTTGCGGTCGTTGGACAAGTAGTTGTAGGTTATATCCACCGATGTCGGTTTGGCGGCAAAGGAGGAGATAAAGAATAAAGAGCAAAGAATAAGGATTAAAGTGCGTTGCATAGTGGTGATGTTTTATAATCGTAACATTCTATTTTCCGTTATACATTTCTTGCGGAGTCATAGTACTCCATTCTTTCCACACGGGCAAGGCCGGATCATCCACCAACGCGTCTATAATTCGGCGGTCACCCTTCATGACGTTCTTTTCGAGGAAGGCTTGTTCTTCCGGCCACAAGAGGTTCATATATGCTGCGACGTCGTGTGCCCGATCCTTAAAGCGGTAGATGCAGTAGTTGCCCCCTTTCTTGGCTAATCGGGCGGCATAGTAACTGCTTCCCCACATACCTTTCCCAAAAGCGCCGTAATGCTTATATGCCACGGCGTTATCGTTGAGTCCGTGGAAGAACAGAATCGGGCAAGGTGTTGTTTTGAACTTAGGCGCACCGTGCTCGCTGATGATAGCTCCTGCAAAACTCATCACGCCGCGTAGCGTAAAGCCGTCCGGCAGTCCTTCAGGAACTCCGTTTGACAGCGTCTGCACAGACGCCAGACTGATGATAGCGCCGGCGGAACTGCCGGACAGCACCAGGTTATTCACATCTATGCCTATTTCTGCATGGTCGGACAGGTAACTGATCGCAGAGAACACATCCTCCACACCCATGTTTTGTGATTCACAGAAACGACCGACCGACTTGGCAACGCCGATAAAGCCTTTGCCCATCTTATAGTCCTTCATACCTAAGCGGTAATCGATAGCCACCACGGTATAGCCGTTGTCATTCAGAAGCTGATACCACGGCAAGAGGTATACCTGATTACGGCTGCCCGACTTAAACCCTCCGCCGAAGAGGTATAGTATCACCGGCTTCTGCACACTGTCTATAGCGGTTTGAGAGCCTTGCGTTGGACGATGGATATCGAGATAGAGCGTCGTACTGTCTTTCTGCGCGTAAGCATACGTCTCCACCGCGCTGAGTTGGACAGCGACAAGCAGGGATACAATAATAACGAGGACTCGTCTCATACTTTCATTCATATTTTTGGCGTGCAAAGGTAATGCTTTTTTGTGGATTGTGCAAATAAAAATGAGGAAAAGTGAAATAATATATATATTTTTCTCTGAAAAATATTATTCAAAATCAAAGGCGGGTACTCGCCGGCAGGCTATAGGGAGCATTATGGTGCGATAATAGTACAGTAATAGTCCAATAATGGTGCAATAATAGTGCAATAAAAAGAGGGTGTATATATATATATATATTTATATTGAGAGGGTGAAAAAGGCGAATAATCCACCCGCAAAAATGCGGGCGAAATGCACGATGAGAGAAGCGCGGAATCAGATTCCGCGGAATCCAAAGAAAAGCCGCGGAGCGGTCAGTGACCGAGACGTAAAAGCCGCGAGCAGAGACAAAGGAAGAGAGACAAGCAAGGAGAGAGATGAGGAAGAGAGATGAGGAAGAGAGACGAGGAAGGAAATTAGGGACGGGAGGCGCGGAGGGAGATGGGAGAAGCAACGGAAGACTCTGGATAAGAGGAGAAGAGGTCGAGGAGGCGGATGTCGGGAGCGTAGGAGAAGAAGGAAAGGATGCGGCCGGAGTCGGTGACTTCCGCCAGTTCGCGGTCGTCCGAAGTGATGCACCAACGCGCATCTCCACCCGTATAAGGAATGGCCGCATAGCCTGCCTCTTCGTGGTAGTTGGTGATGTACGTAATCAGTTCCTCCAACGTGGCGTAATCCAACAATTCGAATTTGAGCGACTTGTTGATGTAATCGTCTGCAGCACAGACACTTTTACGGCTATATCTAAAGTAAATATACTTGCTGCGGGCTTTGAGCTCCTCATCCATTTTCTTGCGGTACTTCCGGTATCTTTCCAACTCATAAACCTGACGTTCGAGGTCGTCAATATAGCAATCCCTGTCGCCGTTGATTCCATGGACAGCAGCACAGAGAAGTTTGCAGTATTCCTGCGCGTTCAGCGTGCGGCCAGTGATGGTAGAGACTTTGCCTTCGGGGTTCTTCGCGAAGAAACGGCAATCGTTGTCAATATTATCCATTTGGCGGATAATGACGTATGCGCCGTTGCCGCAAATGGTTGCAAAAGGCTGGCGACCATCGAAACCAAAGGAATATTCGTGCCCGAGATAAATCAAATGGGCTACGTTATCCGCTAAATAGAGGCGGCAGTTGTCGTCTTCGTAGATGATTTTGTCAATCTTTTCTTCCTGCGGATTCGTCATTGCTTTTTCGAGTTCGCGGAGGTTGAAGTCTTTCTTGCCGGAACGAAGGGCATAAGCAATCATGGCGCAGAAGGTTTTTGTGTCACAAGGACGACCAAACGGCGTGAAAGTATGGCCAGACTTCCAATCATCGGCATACGCAGCAAGCACTGCGCCGTTGGTGCCGTGTATGCGCAAAACAGCCTGTCTGCGACCGTAACCACCTGGCCAGAACAGATACAACGCATTCGGTTCATTGACATTATCGTTGAGGTGGTACTTATGCCCATCGACGATGATGTAAAGGATTTCGTGCTCGTAGTGATGCTGCTCACGCTCTCCGGAATCATTGCCATAGCGTCCGAACTCAATGCCGTCCTCGCGATACCAAATTTCGCGAGAGTCGTAACGGGTGAGTTCGTCCATCTGGCTTTCGAGCTCATCAATCTGCCAATCATAACCGTGGTCGATGGCAGTAGTGAGGAGCAGGCAGAAATGTTTGGCATCGTGTTGTCTGCCGGTAATCGTAGTGCACTTGTAGTCCGGGTTGCGGCGGAACTGCTGGCACTCGTACTCGATGTCAAAGGAGTTATGGATATAAGCCACTGCCTCGCCGCAGTGCAGGATTATCGCCATCGGTTCGTGTCCATCCCCTGAAAAACGGTAAATTTTGCCGTTGTGATTGAGAGACAAGCCATCGGGTTCGAAGGACAGCAGGTTCGAACTGTCTTCCCAGATGATGTTGGAAGGACGTTTGGGTTCGGGCTTGGGAGCAGGTTTTTGAGCCGGTTTAGGCTCCGGCTGCGGTTTCTGCTCCAGCTGGGACTCAGGCTTGGCTTTGGATTCAGGCTGCTGTTTCTCCTTCTGCGTCTTCTGATAATAGGAATAGAGGAGCGTGCCGATGATTATGAGGAGACATATCGTTACCATGTTACGGGCAAGTTGTTAAGAGGTTTGCGCAGACCCATTCTTCGTCCACCCAGCCGATGACAGATTTGAAGGGCTGTTCTTTCCAAGTCCAATCGTCTGGGTTCGAACGGCAATACAAACGACGCGTTTTCGGGTCAGCGTCCAAGACGTCCAAGCTGCACTCCACATCCAGTTTACTGAGCACTCTTCCGCCCTTCGGTTTGGCGTAGAGTTTGATGGTCTGTCCGCCATAATTGCGCGTGCCGAAGCTCACGGAATCGGTTGTGAGGACAGGGTACTCGATACCCTCAAACGGATTCTTGTAGCGGTTTTTCGCCTGAACAGGTTCGCCGTTCTCATCCAACTCATTTGCCAAGTAAATCGTTTCCTCCTCGTCCAGACACCAGTAGGACAAGACGATCCACCGGTTATTGTGCAACGGGTACAAAGACCCCTCAAACACATAACCATTATACGCAAATATCAGCCCGAAAGCGGTTTCTTCGCTGCAACCTGCTGGCAGTTCATCCACGTGGCTGAGCTGTGCCCCGGCATGCGCCTGAATGGCTACTGCGGCGGCAATTATCAAAAGAAGTTTTTTCATTTCCAATAGGTTATTTTGCGTTGGTTATTGTTATCCGGCTCCCACGTAATGAGATCGGAGCCGGGTTCTTCCGATGTGTCGGGAGACCAATCAAAGAGGGCTTCTTTTTCGCACCAGCTCTGGAAGCGGATGAGGTTGCCTTCGCGGTCAAAGTCATAGCGGTTAGACCAGTTTTTGTCATCGGCTTTCCACTTGTGGGTGACGGTCTTCACGCCGACGGACAAGCCCATCACCTCGATGTCGCGGTAGTAGGTTATCTCGCGCACACGGACGTTGTCCTGCATTTCTTCCGCCAAGTCCGCCGAGACGGTCTCTATCCAGTTGCCACGGCGGTCAAAACACCTGCCGAGGTAATGCTCGGACTTGTCTTCCGCCGTCCATTTGGAGTAGCAGAACGTTGTGTCACCATATTCCATTTTCGCCTGGGGAAAGAGGTCTGCTTCTTTGTTCTGCGGCGGGAAAAGCTCCAGAATGAGGTCTGCGTAGGCGTCCACGACCGTATTGTCCGCGTTATAGGTTTCGAGGAAGATGATTTTGCCATCGGGCTGATAGGCATAGCGGTAATGGTCAAACACGCCGAACACACAGCCGCCGGAGCCAAAGAAAGGATTGGCATAAGCGATATACTCCAATAGCCGTCCCTGCGGGTCAAAGCGGTAAACGGTCTTGCCGTAGCCGCCGTAATCGTACTCGTGCACTTCCTTCACCGCGCCACGGAAGCCCAGCCATGCCAAATGGTCTTCAGGGACGGAATCACGCGGAATCTCTGACTCATTCTGCGCACAGAGACATGCAGCAAAGAAGGCTGCGATACATACTATATGGAGACGTTGCCATGCCATAATTCGGAAATTTTGGGCAAAGGTAATGCTTTTTTCCGAAATCTGCAAATTTTTTTGTCTATTTGCGAAAAATGTCGTACCTTTGCGGCGAAAATGAGAAAGTTATTGCTTATAGTTGTGGTGTTAGGGTGTCTCTTCGTTCGTCCGGAGAGTGCCTTTGCGCGCAAGACAGAGCAGCCTGTTGCGGAGCAAGATTCGACGAATATTCCCAAAGCCAAACTGCGTTGGAACAAGTTCCTCGCGTTTGCTGACAGATGGTTCTCGCGCGGGATAGATACGACTTATCTTGCCCTGCCGAAGTACCCGTTCCGTATTGCATATAGGAGTGAAGTTGGAGGCGCACATACCTCACTGGATGCCGAGGATTTGCCCTATTTTGGGAATCTTACGGCTCGTTTCCACACTAATCCGACCCCGAAAATGGGTGCAAATATTGCATTTCGCAATTTTAATCTCGGCTACATGGTGGATCTTTTCAAGGGGTATTCAAACTTTGGTCTTGCATTTGTTCAGAACGCTTGGGGACTTGACATCCAACGTCGCAAGACGTTTTATGCACACGGATATTTTGATTCCTCCGAGATAGAAGGCAAGAGCGAGATTGAGGCCGGTGACATCTCCATGACGACATTGTTTGTATCCGCTTACTACGCATTTAACAATAAAAAATTCTCTATGCCGGCAGCACTCAAGCAATCGTATATTCAGCGCAAATCAGCGGGAGCACCGTTGCTGTATGCAGACTTCCGATATTCAGACCTGATGTTCAAAGATGAAACCCGTATTGTTCAAGCCGGCGGTACGAAAAACATGGAACTCTACCAAATAGCCGTGGGAGTAGGCTATGGCTATAACTACACGCCCAACAACGGCAAGGTGCTACTCCATTTGACCTTTATTCCGATGCTTACCGTGTTCAACCAAATGTTGATGACAGGCGACAGCCGGATGTTTTGGCATAACGACGAGTATAATTTCAATCTTGTTTTCAGCCGCAAACTCAAACCGCGCTATCCAGTGTTCTTCACGGGCATGGCACGCGCTGCTTTCGTATGGAACATCAACGACCGTTTGGTTCTTGCCCTTTCGGGCGTATGCCATAATATACGGTTCCGCATGCGGGACAAAATGTTTGAAATTGACCGCGAAGACCTTGAACTCGAATACAACGCCACCATCAACACAAATCTTATGACCTGGGATTGGAAATTTGATCTGATTTTCGGCGTACGTTTCTGAGAAAACATGACATAAAAAAAAGCGGCTCGTTTGAGCCGCTTTCTTTTGTATTACTCTTCGTCCATCTGGGCTGATTTGGCTTCCGCCGCCTCACGAGCAGCCTGCATTGCAGCGTACTCTTCCACGTTGTGGACGGCAATGCGCTGGAATTCGCGCAAGCCCGTTCCCGCAGGAATGAGGTTACCGCAGATAACGTTCTCCTTCATACCGTCGAGGTAGTCCACACGTCCCTGAATAGCCGCTTCGTTGAGCACCTTCGTTGTTTCCTGGAAGGATGCAGCCGACATGAAGGACTTCGTACCCAAGGCTGCGCGGGTGATACCTTGCAGAATCTGCGAAGCAGTTGCACAAACAGCGTCACGTGCCACAACGACTTTCTTGTCACGGCGACGGAGTGACGAGTTCTCATCATGCAGACGACGCGCGGTGATGATCTGACCTGCGTGGAGCACTTCGCTGTCACCAGCATCGGTAACAACCTTCTTGCCCCAAATACGGTCGTTCTCGTCCATGAAGTCCATTTTGTCCACAATCTGACCTTCAAGGTAACGGGTATCACCGGCTTCCTGAATCTGAACTTTGCGCATCATCTGACGGACAATAATCTCAAAGTGCTTATCGTTAATTTCCACACCTTGCAGACGGTAAACCGCCTGTGCCTCGTTGACGATGTAATCCTGTACAGCAGTGGGACCCTTGATGGCAAGGATGTCGTCCGGCGTTACAGCACCGTCTGACAACGGAACACCTGCACGTACGTAGTCGCCTTCCTGCACCAGAATCTGCTTGGTGAGCGGAATGAGATAAGACTTAACCTCGCCAAGTTTGGAGGTAACGGACAATTCACGGTTACCGCGTTTGATCTTGCCGAAAGTAACCTCACCGTCGATTTCTGCCACGATAGCAGGGTTGGACGGGTTACGTGCCTCGAAGAGCTCGGTTACACGAGGCAGACCACCGGTAATATCACCTGCCGTACCAAATGCACGGGTGATGGTGAAGAGAAGGTCACCGACCTTGATGTCCGCACCGTCCGGATGTACCAGCATTGCCTTTGTCGGCAGGTTGTATGTGCGGAGAATATTGCCGTTGGCATCAACGATATGCGCTGCAGGCATCTTCGTTTTGTCCTTGGAATCGGTAATGTGAACTTCCTTCTTACCGGTCTGCTCGTCCGTCTCGGTCTTAGCGGTTACGCCCTCAATAACGTCTTCATACTGGAGTTTACCGTCTTGCTCGATAACGAGTGAAGCCTTATACGGATCCCATTCGCAAACCTGCTGTCCCTTTTCGTAAACCTGTCCGGGCTCCACAAAGAGTTTGGAAGCGTAAGGAATATTGAAGGTGGTAAGAATGACGCCTGTGTTCTCGTCAACGAGACGCATCTCATTGAGACGGCTGACAACGATTGTGTCACCAGCAGCCGTTTTGATGGTGCGGAGTTCGTCAATCTCAACACGTCCAGCATGAGGAAGTGCATATGTATTCTGGGTTGCGGCGTTACCAGCGACACCACCGGAGTGGAAGGTTCGGAGGGTAAGCTGCGTACCCGGCTCACCGATAGCCTGTGCAGCAATGACACCGACCGCCTCACCTTTCTGCACCATCTGACGGGTAGCAAGGTTACGACCGTAACATTTTGCGCAGACACCATGTTTGGCTTCGCAGGTAAGTACCGAGCGGATTTCCACCTCTTCGATACCAGCTGCTTCAATAGCCTCGCAAGCCGCTTCGCGGATCTCTTCGCCTGCTTCAACGATAATGTTGCCTTCGTTGTCAACGATGTCGTGTACGGAAACACGTCCGACGATACGCTGTGTCAGGGTGGCAACCACGTTATCGTTCTGCTTGATAGCGCGTGCGGTTAGACCACGGAGTGTACCGCAGTCCTCTTCGGTAATGATAACATCGTGTGATACATCGACCAGACGACGGGTCAGGTAACCTGCGTCGGCAGTCTTCAATGCCGTATCAGCAAGACCCTTACGGGCACCGTGAGTAGAGATGAAGTACTCCAACACGGACAAACCTTCCTTAAAGTTCGAAAGAATCGGGTTCTCAATGGTCTGACGACCTTCAGCGGCACCAGCTTTCTGCGGCTTCGCCATAAGACCACGCATACCTGCAAGCTGCTTAATCTGCTGCTTGGAACCACGGGCACCAGAGTCCATCATCATATATACGGAGTTGAAGCCCTGGTCAGCCTCCTGCATGTGCTTCATGAGGACGTCGGTAACTTTGGCATCGACTTTGTTCCATGCGCCAACGACGTTGTTGTAACGCTCGTCATCGCCCATCAAACCGAAGTTGTAGTTCTCGGTGATGTTCTCGACCTCGGCATTACCCTCGGCAACGAGTTCGGCTTTCTCTTCCGGAATAAGTATATCGTTCAAGTTGAAGGACAGACCACCCTCGAACGCCTTGCGGTAACCGAGGTTCTTGATGTCGTCCAGGAACTTGGCAGTGCGAGCCACACCACAGGTTTTGATGACCTTGGAGATGATTTTCTTAACCTCACCTTTCTTCAGGGTAACGTTCTGATAACCAACCTCTTCCGGCACAAATTCATTCACCATGACACGACCCGGAGTGGTCTCAATCAGTTCACCGTTAATACGAACTTTGACATTGGCGTGGATATCCACTCTACCCTCGTTAAGCGCAATTGTGCACTCTTCGGGGCTGTAGAAGCAGAGACCTTCGCCTTTGACGCCTGAACGCGGTTTGGTGATGTAATACAGACCGAGAATCATATCCTGCGAAGGAACCGTAATCGGGTTACCGTTGGCAGGGTCAAGAATATTGTGCGAGCCAAGCATGAGGAGCTGCGCCTCAAGAATTGCCTCGTTGGAAAGCGGCAAGTGCACAGCCATCTGGTCACCGTCGAAGTCAGCGTTGAATCCGGCGCAAGCCAGCGGGTGCAACTGAATAGCCTTACCTTCAATCATGCGAGGTTGGAACGCCAAAATACCATGACGGTGCAGGGTCGGTGCACGGTTCAGCAGCACAGGATGACCTTCCATCACGTGCTCCAGAATCTCAAATATAACGGGCTCCTTGCGGTCAATGATACGCTTCGCGGATTTAACCGTCTTGACCATTCCGCGCTCGATGAGCTTGCGGATAATGAACGGCTTGTACAGTTCGGCAGCCATATCTTTCGGCAGACCGCACTCGTGCATCTTCAGTTCCGGACCTACGACGATAACCGAACGGGCAGAATAGTCCACACGTTTACCAAGCAGGTTCTGACGGAAACGACCCTGTTTACCCTTCAGCGAATCAGAGAGCGACTTCAGCGGGCGGTTAGCGTCCGACTTGATCGCCGTTGTCTTGCGGGAATTGTCGAACAAACTATCAACCGCCTCCTGCAACATACGTTTCTCATTACGCAGAATAACGTCCGGCGCCTTGATTTCGATAAGGCGTTTGAGACGGTTATTGCGGATAATAACGCGACGATAGAGGTCGTTAAGGTCGGAAGTGGCAAAACGTCCACCATCCAGCGGAACGAGCGGACGCAATTCAGGCGGCGTTACAGGAATAACCTGCAACACCATCCACTCGGGTTTGTTCTTGCCCTTGCTTGCGCGGAAGGACTCAACAACTTGCAGACGTTTGAGCGCGTCCTGCTTGCGTTGCATCGAAGAATCCGTGTCAGCGCGGTGACGGAGCTCATAGCTGAGCGCGTCAAGGTCAAGGTTGGCAAGCAGTTCGTAGATAGCCTCTGCACCCATACGGGCAATGAACTTCTCGGGATCAGTGTCCTCAAGTTGTGCATTGTTCTCGGGCAGACGCTCCATCAACTCTTCGTACTCGTCCTCCTCTAATAGCGCATTCTTTTCGATAAGCACGTCACCTACCATTTGCCCGTCCATCACGCCGGGTTGCAGCACAAGATACTTCTCATAGTATATAACCGACTCCAGTTTCTTGGTCGGGATACCGAGCAATGCCGCCATTTTCGAAGGCAGCGAACGGAGGTACCAGATGTGTGCCACGGGCACAGCGAGACGGATGTGTCCCATACGCTCACGGCGCACTTTCTTTTCGGTTACCTCTACACCGCAACGCTCACAGACGATACCTTTGTAACGGATGCGTTTGTACTTTCCGCAATGGCACTCGTAGTCCTTCGTAGGACCGAAGATGCGCTCGCAGAACAGACCGTCACGTTCGGGTTTGTAGGTACGGTAGTTAATTGTTTCCGGCTTAAGCACTTCACCGTTGGACAGTGCCATAATCTCGTCGGGAGAAGCGAGTCCGATAGAAATCTTGGTGAAACCGGTTTTCTTTGTAGTGGTTGTATTGTTTTCTTTTCTAATAGCCATAGTTGTATTGTTATTAAAGGGTTAATGAATTGAGCTGTTACTCCATTGTAATCGACAGAGCAAGGCCCTGCAATTCGTGTAACAATACATTTAAGGATTCGGGCAGACCCGGTGTAGGCATCGGTTCGCCCTTGACGATAGCCTCGTAGGTGCGGGCACGACCGGTGACATCATCGGACTTGACGGTCAGAATCTCCTGCAAGACGTGAGCGGCACCGTGTGCTTCAAGTGCCCAAACCTCCATCTCACCGAAACGCTGACCACCGAATTGTGCCTTACCGCCAAGCGGCTGCTGGGTAATCAGGCTGTACGGACCAATCGAACGTGCGTGCATCTTGTCGTCGACCATGTGACCGAGTTTCATGAAGTACGTCACGCCGACAGTTGCCATCTGGTCAAACGCCTCACCGGTACCACCGTCATAAAGCTGTGTCTTACCGGCACGCGGCAGACCTGCCTTGTCCGTCCATTCGTTGAGTGAATCAAGTGTGCAACCGTCAAAAATCGGGGTAGCGAACTTAACGCCCAGCTCACGACCAGCCCAACCAAGGACAGCCTCGAAGATCTGACCGATGTTCATACGTGAAGGCACGCCCAGCGGGTTCAAAACGATATCCACGGGCGTACCGTCCGCCAGGAACGGCATGTCCTCCACGCGGACAATCTTGCTGACGATACCCTTGTTACCGTGGCGACCTGCCATCTTGTCACCCACGCGGATTTTACGTTTCTTTGCCACGTAAACCTTCGCCATCTGGATAATTCCGTTAGGAAGTTCGTCACCGATGGTAAGGTTGAATTTCTCACGTTTCAGGGCGGCGTCGTACTCCTTATATTTATTTATATAGTTCATCACACAACGGCGAACAAGGTCGCTTCTGTGCTCGTCAAGAGTCCAGTTGTCCAGCATTACAGACATGAAGTCAATCTGGTTAATGCGCTCTTTCGAGAAGATAACACCCTTCGCGATAAGTTCTGTGCCAAGCAGGTCGTAAACGCCGGCAGACTGACGGTTCTTGAGCAGGGTCACCAGTTTGTCAACGAGTTGCTCGCGCAGATGCTCCACTTTTGCCTTGAACTGGTCATCCATCTGGGCGATGCGGAGTTTGTCTTCCATCTTCTGCTTGCGGTCCTTCATGGCACGCGAGTAGAGTTTCTTGTCCACAATCACACCATCCAAAGACGGACTCGCCTTCAACGAAGCATCCTTCACGTCACCCGCCTTGTCACCGAAGATCGCCTTCAGAAGCTTCTCTTCCGGACTCGGATCGGTTTCGCCCTTCGGGGTAATCTTACCGATCATGATGTCACCCGGAGTAATGCGGGCACCGATACGGATAATACCGTTCTCGTCCAAATCCTTGGTGGCATCTTCGCTTACGTTCGGTATATCAGCGGTAAACTCTTCCAAACCACGCTTGGTCTCGCGAACTTCAAGCAGTTGCTCAACAACGTGAACGGAAGTGAACATATCTTCGCGTACAATGCGCTCCGACAGCACAATGGCATCCTCGTAGTTGTAACCTTTCCAGGGAATATAAGCTACCTTGAGGTTCTTACCAAGAGCCAATTCGCCGTTCTCCGTTGCGAAACCTTCTGTCAGTATCTGACCGGCTTCCACACGGTCGCCCTTGCGGACAATCGGACGGAGGTCTATGGTTGTATTCTGGTTCGTTTTCTGGAACTTCGGAAGGAGATACTCCTTCTCGTCCGGTTCGAAACTGATAAACGCTTCTTCCTCGCTACGGTCATATTGAACACGGATGTGGTCTGCATCCACGAAGGTTACAGTACCTGCACCTTCCGCCACGATTTGCGTACGACTATCCTGAATCAACTGACCTTCAATACCGGTACCGACAATCGGTGCCTCGTTACGAAGCAGAGGAACTGCCTGACGCATCATGTTTGAACCCATCAACGCACGGTTGGCATCGTCATGCTCCAGGAACGGAATCAAAGCAGCTGCGATAGACGCAATCTGTGAAGGCGAAACGTCCATAAGGTCGATTTTGTCCGGGGCTACAACCGGGAAATCTGCCTCAAAACGTGCTTTTACCTTCTTACGGATGAACTTGCCGTCCTTGTCAAGCGGTGCATTACCCTGTGCAACAGTCTTGTCCTCTTCGTCCTCGGCGGTCAGGTAAACAACATCCTCATTCTTGAGGTTCACCACGCCGTCAGCAGCTTTGCGGTACGGAGTCTCAATGAAACCAAGGTTGTTAATCTTCGCATAGATACAGAGACTGGAGATAAGACCGATATTCGGACCTTCCGGTGTCTCAATCGGGCAGAGACGACCATAGTGGGTATAGTGTACGTCACGCACCTCGAAACCTGCACGGTCACGGCTCAAACCGCCGGGACCAAGAGCAGACATACGACGTTTGTGCGTAATCTCCGCCAACGGGTTCTGCTGGTCCATGAACTGGCTCAATGCGTTCGTACCGAAATACGAGTTGATAACGCTGGAAATCGCCTTGGCGTTAATCAGGTCGGTCGGCGTAAATACTTCGTTGTCACGAACGTTCATGCGTTCACGAATCGTGCGACTCATACGTGCCAGACCGATTCCGAACTGGTTGTATAATTGCTCGCCGACAGTGCGCACACGACGGTTGGAAAGGTGGTCGATATCATCTACCTCGGCATTCGAATTGATCAACTCGACGAGATATTTGATAATCTCAATCATATCTTCCTTGGTCAGCACGCGGACATCCTCGGGAATACGCATGTTGAGCTTGCGGTTGATACGGTAACGTCCTACTTCGCCAAGATCGTAACGCTTCTGCGAGAAGAACAGGTTCTGAATCATTTCGCGTGCCGTTGCATCATCAGCCGGCTCCGCATTTCTCAACTGGCGGTAAATATAGAGCACCGCCTCTTTCTCAGAACGGGCAGGGTCTTTCTGCAAGGTGTTGAAGATAATCGAGTAATCCGCCTCGCGAGACTCCTGTTTGTGCAGAAGAATGGTCTTCACGCCTGCTTCCAGAATACGGTCGCAGAGCTCCTGAGTCAATTCGGTCTCACGCTCGATAATTACCTCGTTACGTTCGATGGAAACAACCTCACCGGTATCCTCATCCACGAAGTCCTCCGCCCATGATTTCAGTACGTTACCCGCAAGGGTACGACCTACGATATTTTGCAGATTCTCCTTGTTAACCTTGATTTCTTCCGCCAGACCGAAGCAGTCCAGAATGTCCTTGTCGGACTCGAAACCGATGGCACGGAGCAGTGTGGTTACAGGGAGTTTCTTTTTACGGTCAATGTAAGCATACATGACTTTGTTGATGTCGGTTGCGAACTCAATCCACGAACCGCGGAACGGGATAATACGCGCCGAATACAGTTTTGTGCCGTTCGAGTGCATCGAAGTACCGAAGAACACGCCCGGAGAGCGGTGCAACTGACTTACGATAACGCGCTCGGCACCGTTGATTACGAACGTTCCCTTGGGGGTCATGTAAGGAATTGTACCGAGGAACACGTCTTGAATAACCGTGTCAAAGTCCTCGTGATCGGGGTCGGTACAATAGAGTTTGAGTTTTGCCTTGAGCGGTACGCTGTAGGTCAAACCGCGCTGAATGCACTCTTCAATGGTGTAGCGGGGCTGATCCACCTGGTAGTCAAGGAATTCCAAAATAAAGTTGTTCCGGGTATCCGCAATCGGGAATGTCTCCGAGAACACTTTGAACAAACCTTCATTGCGGCGCTGTTCAGGCGTTGCATCCATCTGAACGAACTCGCGGAAGGATTTTAATTGAATGTCCAGAAAATCAGGATACGGCATCTGCTGCTGCATTGCCGAGAAGTTGATTCTCTGAGTCTTGTTATTTGTAGCCATTTATTGTTATTTAAGGTATTTTAACCAAATTAGCAATATTTTTACCAAAATTTAATGCTTTTTAACACTCTGTCTTTTTCAGAGAAAAAGGTTTAGACCCCTTTTTTGTGAAGGGATCTAAACCTGGAAACAGTTTCTTACTGTCCGGTATTACTTGAGCTCAACCTCTGCGCCTACCTCTTCAAGAGCTTTCTTGAGAGCCTCAGCAGCTGCCTTGTCAAGACCTTCCTTTACGGTTGCGGGAGCAGCGTCAACGATGTCCTTAGCCTCTTTCAGACCAAGACCGGTTTGCTCCTTAACG
>CAJOFT010000013.1 GCA_905234025.1 Paludibacteraceae bacterium | reverse complement strand
CTTCATGGAAGTAACGGAACCTGTAACCTCTTTCTTTTTCTGGGAGCCGTAACCGATGGCAACGACTTCCTGGATTTCAATGGCATCCTCTTTCAGGTTCACTCTCATGCCGTTTTTGGCGGGGAGTGTCTGTGCTTGGAAACCCATGTAGCTGAACTGGAGTTCTGTTCCTTCGGGAACATTCAGTTCGAAGTTACCGTCGAAGTCGGTGATAACACCGTTGGTAGTGCCGACTTGCAGGATCGACGCACCGATAATCGGTTCACCTGTTGACTCCTCATAAACGGTACCCTTAATCTGTGCCTGTGCGAGAGTGGCAAATGCCATCGCTACAGCCATCAGAACGAGAGACAAATGTTTGTGTTTCATCATACTGTTAATTTGGTTAATTATTTTTGTTATATTATTCTTTGCCTTCTTTGATAATAAAGACGGAGGCGGCACCGAGTATAAGAAGTACACCCGCAACTACCAGCATACCCGCCTGTACATTATTACATATATATTTAAGGAGTAAGCCACCGCACAAGGCTGCAATAATCTGCGGGATGCAAATCGTGCAGTTGAACAAGCCGAGGTAGTATCCCATGCTGCCACCTTTGATGGCGTTGGTAACAATCGTGAAAGGCAATGCGAGCATTGCAGCCCAGGCAGCACCGATAAGCAGATAACTTACGAAGAGCCATATGCTCGGGAACACCTTGCCAACTATCATAACGTTGCCATGCACAAAGAATACCGATATAAATCCGAGCGCGCCGACAAGCAACGAAATAGCATAAGCACCTTTGTTACCCGTCCAATGCTCAAGCTTCGGAAGGAATGCCGCCCACAGTAGCGAACCAACAGCCTGCACACAGAACGCAACGCCGACCCAGCCTCCGGCAGTCTGGAAAGCCGCATCCGCAGCATTAACACCGTCCCAATCAAAGCAATTGACAGCAATCATACCGTTGGAATACGTCCACATATACATGAACGCCGCCCAGCAGAAAAGCTGCACAAGCCCGACTGTCCAGAAAGCAGACGGGGCCTCGCGAAGAAGCTGTATGAAGCCCCTTTCCTCTTTCGGTTCGTTCTCTTTCTTTTCTTTTATGCCGTGGAACTCCGCATATTCCTGCGGATTAAGCTCTTTGACTGTAGCAAACGTATAGAGTGAGCAGAGAATAAGAATCGCTGCGCCGGCATAGAACGACCATTTGACATCATCCGGAATAACCCCGGGATCCGCGGTGTTGGCAATACCAATCCATGTGAAGAATATCGGGAAGAGATACCCCACGATAGAACCGGCGTTGCAGAGCGCGGACTGGATGGCGTAAGCTGTTCCTTTCTGCTTCTCGTTGACCATGTCGCCGACCATCATTTTGAAGGGCTGCATGGCTATATTTATAGAGGTGTCCAGGAACATGAGGCTGAACAAGCCAAACCACATGGCGGCATTAAGCCCAAGGAAAGCACTCTGCGCAAAGGTAAAATTACCGGCATTGGGCAGGAGAACCATCACCGCAACAGCGATGAGAGCACCTACAAGCAGGTAGGGTTTACGACGGCCGAGGCGCGTCCAAGTTTTGTCCGAATACTTACCGACCAGCGGCTGCACAATCATACCCATCAACGGGGGCAGAATCCAAAAGAAAGAAAGCTGGTGCGGGTCAGCGCCAAGTGTGGCGAAAATGCGGGAGATATTGGCGGATTGGAGTGCATACGCAATCTGAACACCAAAGAACCCGAAACTGAGGTTAAACAACTGTCCAAAGGACAAGTCACGTTTTTCCATACGTACCGATTTTAAGTTTTTTAAGATTTGCGCCGCAAAATTACTGCTTTTTTTTTGAACGTGCAAGAAAAAAGTGCATTTTTCTGCATTTTTTTTGAAAAGAGGTCGTTTTGAGGAGGAATACAGCACCCTACTGCACGAAAAACAGGGCATCGGACTTTCTGGAAACCCAAGCGGCGGGCAGCGGTTGGAGTTTTGCGGTTGTCTTATGGTGTTCTTACGGTTCTCTTACGGTGCTCTTATAATTATGCGTTGTTTACGGTTCGTTTATCGTTCGTTTATCCTTCGTATATCGTTCGTGCAAGATTAGGTGAAATTTAGGTGTATGGTGTATGGTGTACGGTGTATGGTGTACGGTGTACGGTGTATGGTGTACGGTGTACGGTGTACGGTGTACGGTGTACGGTGTATGGTGTATGGTGTACGGTGTACGGTGTAAGGTGTAAGGTGTAGGCAAACACGTCGCCCGCAAAAATGCCGGCGAAATGCACAATGAAAGAACGCAGCAAGCAAGAAACAAAAGTGTCGGCGAGAGCGAAACGAGAGTATCGGTGAGAGCGAAACGAGAGTATCGGTGAGAGCGAAACGAGAGTATCGGTGAGAGCGAAACGAGAGTGTCGGTGAAATCGGAGAAAAATGACATTTTTTGAACAAAAAAGAGCAGATTTTTGAGTAGAAAAAGTGCTGATTTACAAGCTTGCAAAAACAGCAAAAGAACAACAGCTAATAACAAAAGAACAAACAAAAAAAAGACCAAAAACAATGAAAAAAGACAGAAAAATGACTAAAAATGACAGAAAAAACATTTTTTTCTGATTTTTTTGCGAAAAAAATTTGGAGGGTCGGAAAATTTTCATTACCTTTGCAAATTAATTGGAGAATTCGGGTCAAAGCGGAGAAGTCGCGGGCGAGGACACCCGCGTATCCAAGAAGAAGCCAAAAAGACCCGCGGAGCCAAAACAACAAAAGAAACGAAATAAAAAAGAATTAACGCAAATAAATGCAAGGAATATATGTTTGACGAGATGTCGAGACATGAAGAACTAATCGCTGCGTTGCAGCACCATTTCGGATTTGATTCGTTCAAAGGGAATCAAGAAGCCATTATCAACAATGTCATGGACGGCAAAGACACGTTCGTGCTGATGCCAACCGGCGGAGGAAAAAGTCTGTGCTACCAGCTGCCATCGTTACTGATGGACGGCATGGCCATCGTTATCTCCCCGCTCATCGCACTGATGAAGAACCAAGTCGATGCCATGCGGAACTTCTCGGAAGAAGACGGCGTGGCGCATTTCATCAATTCGTCGCTGAGCCGTCCGGAAATAGCCGCGGTGAAAGAAGACGTGCTTGCCGGTAAGACCAAGATGCTGTATCTGGCTCCCGAATCATTGCAGAAAGACGAAAACATCGACTTCCTGCAAGGACTGAAGATTTCATTCTATGCGGTTGACGAAGCTCACTGTATCTCTGAATGGGGTCACGACTTCCGTCCTGAATACCGGAACATCCGTTCGATGGTTCTGAAGATCGGCAAAGCACCGATTATCGCGCTGACAGCTACTGCGACACCGAAAGTACAGCATGATATCCAAAAGAACCTTGACATGCTTGACGCAACCGTGTTCAAGTCGAGTTTCAACCGTCCGAACCTGTTCTATGAAGTGCGTCCGAAGAAAGATGACGTGGACAAGGAAATGATCCGTTTCATCCGCCAGATGGAAGGAAAATCGGGTATTATATATTGTCTGGCACGCAAAGAAGTGGAAGACTTGGCGAAGACCTTGCAGGTGAACAATATCAGTGCCCTGCCCTACCACGCGGGCATGGACGCAAACAGCCGGACACGCAACCAGGACGATTTTCTGATGGAGAAATGTCAGGTAATCGTAGCGACCATCGCGTTCGGAATGGGTATCGACAAGCCGGATGTGCGGTTTGTGATACACTATGACATTCCGAAGTCGTTGGAAGGATACTATCAGGAGACAGGCCGTTCTGGTCGTGACGGAGGCGAAGGACACTGCCTGTGTTTCTACAGCCCGAAAGATATTGAGCGTCTGCGCCGTTTCCAGCAAGGCAAGCCCGTTGCGGAAGTGGAAATCGGCAACCAGTTGCTGTTTGAGACGCAGAGTTACGCCGAATCGACCATCTGCCGCCGGAAACTGCTGCTGCATTATTTCGGCGAAGATTATACGCAGGACAACTGCGGCATGTGCGATAACTGCCGCAAGACGTACCGGATGATTGACGCGTCGGAGTTGCTGAGCCTGATTTTGGAGACGGTACAAGAGCTGAACGAGAAGTTCAATGCCGCGCATATCGTCAATATCATGAAAGGCAACGAGACCGCAGCTGTGATGAGTTACCATCACAACGAGTTGGAGAACTTCGGAGCCGGAGAAGACGAGGAAGAATCAACCTTGCATGCGATTATCCGCCAAGCCATGCTGAGCGGCTACCTGAGCAAAGACATCGAGTCATACGGTGACCTGAAACTGACCGCCGAAGGACGGAAGTTCCTGAAACGTCCGGGCAAGTTCGAGGTGCCGATTGAAATGGAAGAGGACGAAGATGAGGTTGAAATGACACCCGGCGCAGGCGGCAGTTCGGCAGCCGATGAGGTGCTGTTTGCGATTCTGAAAGACATCCGCAAGAAACTGAGCAAGAAAATGGATGTGCCACCGTTCGTAATATTCCAAGACCCGAGTCTGGAAGCGATGGCGACGACCTATCCGATAACGACTGAGGAATTGCAGAACATTCCGGGTGTCGGAGCTGGCAAAGCCAAACGCTACGGAGACGAGTTCCTGCGGGTCATCAAAGAATATGTCGAGGAAAACGAGATTATCCGTCCGGAAGACCTGCGTGTACGCACCGTGGCAAAAGACTCGGCACGGAAAATCAGTATCATTCAGGCAATTGACCGGCGTGTGGCATTGGACGACCTTGCAGAAAGCAAAGGCATGTCGATGGACGAGATGCTCGAAGAAATCGAGGCAATCGTTTATAGCGGCACGAAACTGAACATCGGGTATTTCATCGACGAAGTGGTTGATCCGGACGAGAAAGAAGAAATTTACGAATACTTCAAGAACGCCGAAAACGACAATATCAAATTAGCAATGGAGAAATTGGGCGAGGATGATTTTGACGAATTGCACGTGCGGCTTGTGCGGATAAAATTCCATAGCGACTTGGGGAATTGACATTTAGGGACGTTGATATTATTTCGTTGGGTTGCTCGAAGAACCTGTGCGACAGTGAGGTATTGATGGGCAAACTGGAAGCGGCAGGCTGGATGTGCCACCATGACCCTGAACAGCCAAGTTCGCCGGTGATGGTTATCAATACCTGCGGATTCATCGGTGATGCGAAAGAAGAAAGCATCAACATGATTCTGGAACAGGCGCTGCGGAAAAAAGCCAAGCGGAACAGACTGGAGAAGCTGTATGTGATGGGATGTCTGAGTCAGCGGTATTTGGAAGAGTTGAAAGGCGAAATACCGGAAGTGGACGGATGGTTCGGGAAGTTTGATTTTGAGGGGATTGCTGCGCTGTTGGACCGCTACGCTGTTGGAAGTGAGACCGCTAACGCTGTGAGACCGCTGCACTGCGGGAGGAAGCTGACGACGCCGAAACATTATGCGTACCTGAAGATTTCGGAAGGCTGCAACCGGATGTGTTCGTACTGCGCTATACCGCTGATTACAGGACGCCACCAATCAAGACCGATGGAAGAGCTGTTGGACGAGGCACGGTGGCTGCGTGATCAAGGCGTGAAGGAAATAAACGTGATTGCACAGGATCTGTCAAGTTACGGACTGGATATCGCTCACCGACATCTGCTGCCGGAACTGATAGACCGAATGGCGGAGATTGAAGGGATTGAATGGATTCGGTTGCATTACGCCTATCCGACGGACTTTCCGGACGAGTTGTTGGATGTGATGGCGAGACGCAAGAACGTGTGTAAGTACCTTGATATCGCGTTGCAGCACTACACGGATCATATGCTCGGACTGATGCGGCGGCATATCACACAAGCCGAACAGGACGCACTGATTGCCAGAATCCGTGAACGTGTGCCGGGAATCTGTATCCGTACGACGCTAATGGTCGGGCATCCCGGCGAAACAGAAGAGGACTTTGCAGCACTGAAAGAATGGACACGGAAGATGCAGTTTGACCGTATGGGCGCATTTGCGTATTCGGACGAGGAAGGGACATATGCCAATCTGCACTATCAGGACGATGTGCCGGAAGAAACCAAGCAACGGAGACTAAGCGAACTGATGGCCATCCAACAGGAGATTTCTGCGGAACTGATGGCAAAGAAAGTCGGACAAACCATGCGGGTAATCATTGACCGGAAAGAAGATGATTACTATATCGGACGGACAGAATACGACTCGCCGGAAGTGGATTGCGAGGTGCTGATTGAGGCAGAGACGCTGGAAGTCGGCGGATTTTACAATGTAACAATAACCAAAGCGGAGGAATTTGACCTCCAGGGAAAAATATGCTAACGAAAGATTTAATTTCAGAAATTGCAGCACAAAGCGGCTTGACCAAACGCCGCACCGAAGAGTTGCTAAATGCAACAACATCCGTCGTGCTTGAGAACCTGCTGCAGGGAAAATCCGTGCAGTTGCAAAACATTGGCTCATTGGAAGTCAAAGAGAAAAATGCACGCACAGTCGTGCATCCGAAAACCGGAGAACGGACATTCGTTCCCGCGAAGAAACAACTCGTTCTGCGTCCCACCGCAGGAATGAAGGAAATATTGAAAGCCTGATGTATAACCGCTAAATCACACAATCATGGAGAAATTATACTGGGCAGAATTGCGCAAAGAAATCGCACAACGAATCAATGCCGAAGAAAAAGAAGTCGGTCAGTTCATGAATGCACTCGCACCGGCAATCATCAAGGCACTGCAAGAAGACCGTCAAGTGAGGATTTCGAACTTCGGAACCTTCAAACTGCAAACCATCGCCCCCCGCAAGAGCGTGAATGTGGCGACAGGCGAGTCATTCACGCTACCCGGCTACGACAAACTGACGTTTACGCCGGAGTCATCCGTGAAGGAACTGCTTGGCAATCTCAACGGCACTGCCGCGCCGAGCAGCAAAACAGAGGACAATGCCACACCTTTGCAGAAATTAGGCGAGCAGGCAAATGAAATTGTCGGCATACTGAACGACCTCGGACAAAATCCCGAGAAACCTGAAGAAACGACAGTAGAAGAGAACAAGCCTGAAGAGCCTGTAATAGAAGAACCTGTAACGGAAACACCTGTTGCAGAGGAACCTGTAATAGAGGAACCTATCGCAGAAGAACCGAAAGAAGAACCAAAAGAAACAAATATGAGTGAAGAAAACAACATTCAGGAACCATTCGTGTTTACGAGTTCCAGTAAAAAAGAAGAAAAGAAAAAGGACGGAAAGAAAGGCCGCACATGGCTTGTAGTAGGCATTACAGTGCTTATCTTTGCCATCTTGGCAGCGTTGGCGTTCCTGTTCTTAGGCAACCGTTTCGTAGAGTGGGTAGAAGACCTGCAGAACAGAATGACAGACACGACAACTGTCGTTGCGCCGGAAACGGATGTTATCACGGATGACATCACCAGTGACGAGCAAATGACGGATGACAGTAATCTGTCCGTTGTTTCGAGCAGTCTGCCCTATCCGTACGAGTACAAGGAGTTCATTGCCAAAGAGTATCTGCCCGAAGGCAGCCGTCTGGCTTGGCTGGCACGCAAGTACTACAATGAACGCGACCTCTGGGTATTCATTTACGAAGCCAACAAGAACGTAATTGCCCACCCGTCACTTATCGAGGTCGGAACGCTGATCCGGATTCCGAAACTTCCGAAAGAACTGCGCGACCTGAGCAACCCCGAGTTGCGCGAATTAGTTGACCGACTTGCAGAAGAATACAAACAGCTATAAGCGAAAACTACATCCATATCAAGGGAGCCCGCACGCACAACCTGAAGGATATATCGGTTGATATTCCGCACAACAAACTGGTTGTCGTGACCGGTGTCAGCGGTAGCGGTAAATCATCGCTGGCGTTTGACACGTTGTATGCCGAAGGACAACGCCGTTACGTAGAAAGCCTCAGCGCCTACGCACGGCAGTTCCTCGGACGCATGCAAAAACCCGATGTGGAACATATTGACGGCATTCCACCCGCCATTGCCATCCAGCAAAAAGTCACCAACCGCAATCCGCGCTCAACCGTAGGCACGGTTACGGAGATATACGATTATCTTAAACTTTTGTACGCGCGCGTGGGGCACACGTACTCGCCCGTTTCAGGAGACGAGGTTCGCAAACACACCGTTCAGGATGTCGTGGCAGCCATGACTGCCTTACCAAACGGCAGCAAGGTTTATTTGCTGACACCGATTATTACCGGAAGCCGGAGCATGGAGGAACAACTGCATATCTGGCAGGCGGAAGGATTCTCACGTCTGTGGCACGAAGAGGATATCCTGCGAATCTCCGATGCTACCGAAGAACGGATTGCGTCATTTACAGACCGGACTTATTTGTTGGTGGATCGCATCATCACAGACGGCGAACAAAGCACAGCGAACCGCTTTGCAGATTCGGTGCAGACTGCGTTCTTTGAGGGACGGGGTTGCTGTTCGCTGCATATCATTCTACCCGACAACACAGCTACCAAAGATCTGTTCTTCTCGGAGCGTTTCGAAGCGGACGGCATCCAGTTCATCGAACCAAGCGAACACCTGTTTGATTTCAATAATCCGCTTGGCGCCTGTCCGACGTGCAACGGAACTGGGCAGACAAACGGCATTGATCCTGACCTTGTTGTACCGGATAAATCGCTAAGTATCTATGAAGGCGCGATTGTGTGCTGGCACGGAGAAAAGATGCGCACTTGGAATGACCAACTGGTGATGAATGCACACCTGTTCGATTTCCCGATACACACGCCGTTCTACGCGCTGACCTCCGAGCAAAAACGCGTTTTGTGGCTTGGCAACACATATTTCCGCGGTCTTAACGATTTCTTCTCCGAACTGGAAAAGCACCAGTCCATACAAAACAAAGTCATACTGGCACGTTTCCGCGGCAAGGCGATTTGCCCTGATTGCGAGGGCTGCCGGTTGCGTGCCGAAGCAAACTATGTCCGAATCAACGGACTTTCCATTACGGACGTATGCCGGATGTCCATCAGCGCTGCTACAGACTGGTTTGCACATCTTATTCTGCCTGCACAGGAAGCCGAAGCTGCCAAACAGTTGCTGGTCGAGATTCGTTCACGCCTGCAATTCATGCAAGATGTAGGACTCAATTATCTCACACTCAGCCGTTTAAGCAGTTCGCTTTCCGGCGGAGAAGGTCAACGTATCAACCTTGCCAAATCATTAGGCAGCAGTCTGGTCGGATCGCTTTATGTGTTGGACGAACCGAGTATCGGTCTGCATCCGCGTGATACGGAAAAACTGATTCATGTGCTGCGCGAACTGCGTGATTTGGGCAACACCATTGTGGTTGTCGAGCACGATGAAGACATTATCCGGGCTGCGGACTATATCATCGAGATTGGTCCTTCCGCAGGAAGACACGGCGGAGAAATAACCTTCCAAGGCGTGCCAAAAGACCAACATTTCAAATTCCAGATACCTGCATACCGCCGCCCATGGCACAACTTCATCGAGGTGCACGGCGCGTGTGAGAACAACCTCAAGCACATTGATGTCAAGTTCCCGTTGAACGTCATGACAGCCATTACAGGTGTCAGCGGCAGCGGTAAGTCTTCGCTGGTCAGCAAAGTGCTTTATCCTGCCTTGAAGAAATACTATGGCGGCGTTGCCGAACGCACAGGCGATTACAAGAACCTCTCCGGAAGTCTGCATCTTGTCAAAGACATCGAATTTGTGGACCAGCAGCCACTCAGCCGGTCGTCGCGTTCGAATCCTGTCACTTACCTCAAAGCATACGACGAAATCCGCAAACTGTTTTCCGAGCAGCAACTTGCCAGACAAATGGCGTTTACACCGGCACATTTCTCGTTCAACACACCGGGTGGCCGCTGCGAAGAATGTCAGGGTGACGGATTCATAACCATAGAAATGCAGTTTATGGCGGACATTGTCCTTGAATGTGAAGCCTGCCACGGACGCCGTTTCAAACAGGATGTGTTGGATGTGCATTATCGCGACAAATCCATTTACGACATTCTGCAAATGACTGTCAATCAAGCTATTGACTTCTTCTCGGAAGACCCTGCCTGCGACAAAATCGTCAAACGGCTCAAACCGTTGCAGGATGTCGGAATCGGATATATCCAGCTCGGACAATCATCTTCTACCCTATCCGGCGGAGAAAGCCAGCGCGTCAAACTCGCCTCTTTCCTCGCTCAGGAAAACACCAATCCTACCATTTTTGTCTTTGACGAACCGACCACCGGTCTGCATCACTCGGACATTGACATACTGCTCAAAGCGCTCAATGCCCTTATTGCCAAAGGACATACCGTCATTGTTATTGAGCATAATCCTGCCATTATCATTGCCGCCGACCATGTGATTGACCTTGGTCCCGAAGGCGGAGACGATGGCGGAACAATCGTTTTTGAAGGAACGCCAGAAGCCCTCATGGCTTGTCCTGACGGCTATACCGGGCACTTCCTGAAACAAACCATACAAAAGACTAACATTTAACACCATCAAATATGGACAACACATCTAAACTTAATGAAGTTCGTCGTTCCGACATGCTGTCGCACGTATCAAGTTTTGGTTACCTGCCACGCTGGGGCGTGCTTTTGCTGGACTTGTTCCTGTGTCTTATGGCTTTCTGGGCAAGCGTGCTCATCGGGCATGGTATTTTTGACTACAAGGAAGTCGGTCAGGACATGGCATTATGGATTCAGTGCCTCTGTACTCTGGGAATCCAATGTATCTTCTTCTGGGTATTTCACACCTATTCCGGCATCTTGCGCTATTCGACCTTTGTGGACACTCTCAAAACGCTTCTTGCCACCTTGCTGACGGGTACTACGCTTCTGGTTATCAACGGCATCTACTCGTATTACAATGAGGGGCACAGACCTTTTATGACAACGGTCACCATTATTTACGCATTTATCGCGTTCGTGCTTTTATTCTGTCTGCGTGTAGGTGTCAAGACGGCATTTGAGACCATCAAACAATCCGCTGGCAATCCGAAGGTTCTCATTTACGGAACCAAATCCGCCGGTATCGCCATTGCCAAGATGCTCCGCAGTGCAGGTAATACACCCTATCGTCCAGTCGGATTCATCTGTGATCCCGGAGAGAAACGTCACTTTGACCTTGTCGGCATGCACGTCTTCCCGCTTGACGAGAAACTGATTGCTTACATGCACTCCAGAAATATCCGCAATGTCATTATCTCCCCCATCAAGATGCGCGAACTCAATCCCGCCAAGGACTTGCAGATTTTCATCACCAACAACATACACGTCTTGACCACTCCTTATTTTACGGAGTTTGACAAGGACGCCAACCCTGATAACATGCGCATCGGTCGCATCGACTCCATTCAGATTGAAGACCTTTTGGAGCGTCCGACCATCAATATCAACACGGAAAACGTACGCAAAATCATCAACAAGAAAGTGGTGATGGTCACTGGTGCTGCCGGCTCTATCGGTAGCGAACTGGTTCGTCAGGTTACCAAATACCGCCCGAAAGCGATTGTTCTCTTCGAGCAAGCGGAGTCTCCTCTTCATGACCTGCGTCTTGATTTGGAGCAGCAATATCCGAACACACGTTTCATTCCGGTTATCGGTGATGTCCGTAATCGGGCACGCGTAGAGGAAGTATTCACCGATTTCCGTCCGGACATTGTTTATCATGCCGCAGCATACAAGCATGTTCCGCTCATGGAAAGCAATCCCAACGAAGCCATTCGTGCCAACGTTCTCGGCACAAAGAACATGGCGGATATGTCCGTCAAATACGGCGTGGAGCGTTTTGTCATGATTTCCACCGACAAAGCGGTTAACCCGACCAACATTATGGGTGCTTCCAAGCGTATCGCCGAGATTTATGTGCAGTCACTCTTCCGGCACTTGCAACAGGACAACCCCAACTGCACCAAGTTCATCACCACCCGCTTTGGCAACGTGCTTGGCTCCAACGGATCGGTTATTCCGTACTTCAAGAAACAGATTGCCGCCGGTGGTCCTGTTACCGTCACTCACCCCGATATCATCCGTTATTTCATGACCATTCCCGAAGCATGCTGCCTTGTGATGGAGGCTTCCACGCTTGGAAACGGCGGCGAGATATTTGTCTTCGATATGGGGCATCCGGTCAAGATTCTTGACCTCGCAAAGAACATGATCCGTCTGGCAGGCTACATCCCTGGCGAGGAGATTCCTATTGTATTCACAGGCTTGCGTCCGGGCGAGAAACTCTACGAGGAACTGCTCAACCAAAAGGAAACAACCATCCCGACCACCAACGAGAAAATCATGGTGGCAAAGGTGCGCCAGTTTGAATTCTCCGAGGTGGATGCCCAGATTAACAATCTCATTGAGACCGCTAACCGCAACAAACCCTTCATGACGGTGCAGATCATGAAGGAGATTGTTCCCGAATTTATCAGCAAAAACTCTGTTTACGAGCAACTTGACAAATGATGCAATTCTTCTACACATATCCTTTCCTCATTGGAATTGTCTCCTGTTTGCTGGCATTTGCAGGTATGCCGTTGGTCATTAAGATTGCCAAGAAGAAACATTTTGTCGTCCGTCCGAACAAACGCATGTCTCACTCCGGCGAGGTCCCGAACATCGGCGGCATTGACATTTGCTTCTCTTTCCTGCTGACCTACATGGTCTTTGAGTTCAACAGTTTCCAGGAGTCCCAGTTCATCCTCATCGGCGTCTTTGCCATTATGGCTGTCGGCTTGGTGGATGACATTCTTATTCTTTCTCCGACAGCCAAACTGTTGGGCGAAACACTGGCAGGAACTGCCCTGATTGGCTTTGCAGACATTCGTTTGACGAACATGCACGGCATATTCGGCATCACCGAAATCGGGCTTATCCCTTCTTATATTCTTTCGCTGTTCGTTCTCATCGCCATCATCAACGCCATCAACCTCATTGACGGAGTGGATGGTCTTGCCAGCGGTTTGGGCATGCTGTATTGCCTGTTCTTCACGGTTTATTTCCTCTTGGTTGGCGAAACCAACTGGGCGATTCTTTCCATTTGCCTTATCGGTTCTTTGGCGGTATATTTCTGCTATAATGTCTTCGGCAAGAACCAGAAGATTTTTATGGGCGACAGCGGCAGTCTTTTGCTCGGTTACATGCTTACGGCATTCGTTTTCCGCTTCTGCGAACTGAACGCCTATGGTCAGGTGCCCGAGAAGTTCCAAATGGCTGCGGCACCTGGAGTGGCGATTGCTGTACTTGCAGTGCCACTATTCGATACCATCCGTGTCTCTCTGACGCGCATCAAGAAACACCAGTCACCATTCCATGCGGACAAGAACCACATCCATCACCTCCTGCTCCGCACGGGATTGACACATATCCAGACAACCGGCATACTCATGGCTGTTTCATTGCTGCTCATTGGAGTCGGCATACTTGGCCGCAACTGGAACTTTTGGATTCTCACCGCAACAGTCTTTCTTATTTGTACCATCTTGACCGTCATTCTTTGGCGCGTAATTGACTACAAGAATGCTAAGCATTGAGCACCTGACCATAGAATTCTCATCCAAGCCTGTCCTTGAAGACATTTCTTTCCTGGTAAACAAGAAAGAAAGGATTGCTTTGGTCGGCAAAAACGGTGCCGGAAAGACAACCTTGCTGCGTCTTATTGCAGGCGAACAGCAGCCTACTGCCGGACGCATTTCACGTGATTCCGACCTCACAATAGGCTATCTGCCGCAGGTTATGCTCCACAAAGACGGACACACGTTGCGCGAAGAAGTCCTGACAATTTTCCGTGGGGAAGACGAGGCACGCTTCATTGCCGAAATGGACAGAACCATCATCGGTCTCGGGTTTGAGCGTAAGGACTTTGACCGTCCGTGCAGCGAGTTCTCCGGAGGATGGCGCATGCGTATCGAACTGGCAAAAATCTTGCTCCAGCACCCGGATTTGTTGCTTTTGGACGAGCCCACGAACCACTTGGACATCGAATCCATACAGTGGCTGGAGGATTTTCTCGCCGCTTCACCGAGTGCCGTGATTGTAGTCAGCCACGACCGCGCATTCATCGACAACGTCACCAACCGCACCATTGAGATTTCGCTCGGACACATATACGATTACAACGTCAACTATTCCCGCTTTGTCGTACTTCGTCAGGAACGTCACGACCAGCAGGTACGAGCCTATCTCAACCAACAGAAGATGATTCAGGAAACCGAAGAATTTATTGAACGTTTCCGCTACAAAGCCACCAAGGCGGTGCAAGTCCAATCACGTATCAAACAGCTTGACAAACTGGAGCGCCTTGAAGTGGACCTCGAAGATACTTCCCGCTTGAACCTCAAATTCCCGCCTGCACCGCGAAGCGGTGATTTTCCGGTTATAATTGAAGATCTCCGCAAGGATTTCGGCAGCCACACGGTCTTTTCCGATGTCACATTGACCATCCGTCGCGGAGAGAAAGTCGCCTTTGTCGGCAAAAACGGCGAAGGAAAAACAACGCTTGTCCGCTGTATTATGGGACAACTCGACTACTTCGGAACACTCAAAATCGGACACAACGTCAAGATTGGTTACTTTGCCCAAAACCAGGCATCGCTTCTGGACGAAAACCTCACTGTCTTCCAAACGATTGATTACGTGGCAGTTGGCGACATTCGCACAAAGATACGTGACATCCTCGGCGCATTTATGTTTGGCGGCGAAGCCTCCGAAAAGAAGGTCAGAGTCCTTTCAGGCGGAGAACGCAGCCGTCTCGCCATGATCAGGCTTTTGCTTGAACCGTGTAACCTCTTGATTCTCGACGAGCCTACGAACCATTTGGACATGCAGTCGAAAGATGTCCTCAAAGCGGCACTCAAGGACTTCAACGGAACGGTCATTTGCGTCAGTCACGACCGCGATTTTCTAGACGGGCTTGTGGAGAAAGTCTATGAATTTGGCGGCGGACATGTCCGCGAACATCTTGGCGGAATATACGATTTCCTTCGCAAAAAGAAGATTACCAACCTTCAGGAACTGGAGCGCAAAAGCGACACCTTAAATAAAAACGCCACGAATAACGTCTCTGCCAACTCCTCTTCCAAGCAGGATTACAAAGCACAGAAAGCCGCAGCGGCAGCACGCCGCAAACAGGAAAAACTGATTGCGGACACCGAAGCGGAGATTGCCCGCCTCGAAGCAGAACAAGCCGAAATGGAATCTCTTCTCAACGATCCCGCCAACCAAACGCCGGAAAACTTTGAGAAATACGAACACATCAAACACACCATAGAACAGAAGCTATACGAATGGGAAATCTTATCAGACCAAACATAAATTTTTACACAAAACGCACCCTGCTCTCGCCGAGGCAACTACGATAGATTAGCGGGAGAGAAGGGAGAAAGAAGCGGAAGAGAAGTATAATGACACACAACACTGAATGAACGGAATAATTGACTATATTAAATCTTTTCTGACCTACGGTGACACCGCCGCCGCTGCCAATATTGGCTATACGGCTGACCAATCCGAATGGAAAAACTACAAAGTGGTCATTCTTCCCAACAGACATTTGGGAAAGGACATTGTTTATCCGTACATGGAATCTGTGCGAAGCAAAAAAGTGGATAGCACCATCGTTCTCGAAGACGACATCATCTACACTTGTTTCTTTTTTCTGTCCCGTGCAGAGGAACTGATTGTTTCCGACCGCGACGAACACGGTCGCTTTGCTGCAAAATACTCAATCCTCGGTCAGCACAATAATCTGCAAATTCCGTTGTTGGACGAATATGCCCGTTCGGTGATGAAACTGCTTGACCTGCCATTACCGAAGTCCGGTTTCAACCACATATATCTCACGCACGACATTGACCGGATCTCGAATTACCGCCATCTGCGCGGTTTCATCGGCGGTTGGTTGCGGGATGGCATGGATGCCGTATTGGATGCCGTTGAAGACATCAAAAACGATCCCGCATACACATTCCCGTGGCTTGTCAAACAGGACAAAAAAGTTCCAAACGCCGAAGTCATTTACTTTGTAAAACACACCAAAGGCAAAGGTTTCGATTACCCGCAATACAACCTCCGCGGCAAGGATTGGACCCGCCTAAGCAAGTACCTCAAATCCAAGAAAGCCAGATTGGGTCTTCACTCCAGCTACTATGGCGAATTGCCGGAAAAGATTGACACAACACTGCACCGTAGCCATTTCCTCCGCTGCTCCATTGACCAGATGCAACGTCTCGCGGACGCCGGTATAACCGATGATTTCACGATGTCCTTTGCCGACAAAGCGGGCTTCCGGCTGCAAACGTCACGCGCCGTACGTTGGATCAATCCGAAGACCATGACGCTCACAAACCTCACCCTGCATCCTCTTACCGTCATGGACGGCACGCTATCCCAGGCAAATTACATGAATCTCTCCGAGGATGAAGCCTATTATTACTGCGTCCAACTCTTTGACAAAGTGCGTCAGCACAACGGCGATCTCTGCATCTTGTGGCACAACATCGACCTTGCAGGCAATCCGTGGCATAAATCACTCTACGAACAACTGATTGACACGCTGAAATGAAACAACGCCTGCTCATATTGTCCGACTACATTACGCCGCCCTCCTACTCTCCACGGCTTACGGCACTCATTCGCTATCTGAGCGAAAACGGCTGGCAGTGTACGTTGGCGGCGGACAATCCAGCAGGACAGGAATATACTACAGACCTTTGCCCGCAGGTGAACATGACCTATATTCCCGCTGGAACATCCGCATTGGGACGGCTATGCAAACGCTTTGCAGACAAGCTTTTCCAAGCGCGCGAACGCCGGTTCACAAACCTCCTTGCCCGTACATTCAAAGCTTCAGACTTCGATTGTATCTTCTGCTCCGCATATTACTTCTTCCCGCTCCGTACGGCTGCTGCATTAAGCCGCAAATGGCACATTCCTTTTGTGCTTGACATGCGCGACATAGTGGAGCAATGGGGCAAAACATCCTACTTCCACACACCGCTGCCGAAGCTCTGCGGGTTGGAGAAACTCCTTGCCCGTTGGTACGAGCGGCATAATATCAAACTGCGCAACCGCGTACTTCGTCAGGCAAGTGCGGTGACAACGGTCTCACCCTGGCACCAGATGACGCTGCAACAAATCACCCAAGCACCCGTTTTCTGCATTTACAACGGCTACGACGAACGGGAAATAACACCGCTTGACAAACCATCCGACCACTTTGACATTACTTTTGCCGGACGGCTCATCAACTTGCGCATCCGCCAACCGGAAATGCTCTTTGACGCTGTCGGACAACTCATTCGGAACAACCAGATCGATGCCGGAAACATTCGTCTCAATTTCTATTGCGAAGAGAACCTTTCCGGCGAGTTACATGCTCTGGCGGCACAATATGGCATGGATGCCAATCTCTGCCTGCATCCGTTTGTGGCACGCTCGGACATACAGCAGGTTATTACGGACTCCTCCATTCTGCTTGCTTTGGGAGCACCCGCATCCACACAGCAGCATGGCATTCTCGGTACGAAAGTATTCGAAGCCATCGGCGCAGAGAAACCGTTCATGCTGGTTCCTTCCGACGAAGACGCACTGGAGCAACTCATTGCCGAAACAGGCATAGGCATTGCCGCACGCACGACGGAAGACATCAAAACCTTTGTATTGAAAACCTACGGACAATGGCAGACACAGCACTTTACCCGCCAGCCTGTCACCGACAAACAGCTATTTACCAGAACTTGTCAGTCCAAGCAATTTGAAGAAATATTTAAACACCTATATGACAATGCATAATCAGTCTTGCATATTTATTATTCCGTGCTACAATGTAGAGGCGTATCTTGCAGAGTGCCTGTGTTCCATAAGGAACCTGACGTACCCGCACTGGAAAGCGATTATCGTCAACGACGGCAGTTCGGATGATTGTGCCCACGTTGCACAAGCGTTTGTTGAGGCTGACCCGCGCTTTACCTTGCTGTCACACAAAAAGAACCGCGGTCAGTCGGCGGCGCGAAACACTGCTTTGGCATACGTATTCGACAAGCAGGCTAACCGCACGCCGTTCATTGAAAGTCCGGAAGACACATGGATATCTTTCCTTGACGCGGACGACTACTTGGACACGGATTTCCTGTCCGCCATGCTAACCATACCGAGAACGACCGTTGATGTCATCCAATCCGGATACAGGAGAGTGCAAAACGACGGTCTGATTATTGAGGCAAAGCACCCGCATCATTTCTACCAGTTTGTATCGCCTTGCATGCGTCTCTACCGCAGTGAACTGCTGCGTGACCTGCGTTTCCCGGAAGGAATGATTTATGAAGACGTTATTTTCTCGCTGAACCTCTGGGCAAAACGACCCACGTACGAGATTATTCCGTATATCGGTTACAACTACCGCCTCAATCCGACATCAACCACGGCAACGCCAAACACCATTGCCGAACATGTGCTCTACCCTGCCATACGGCGGACTGCAGCATCATTCTGGTTGAAACTATATACAGTCATACGCCTTAGATTCCATTTCCACAAATGAGAACACAAGAATTGTTGAACCTGCTTCATCAGGAAGTTATACCGGCTATCGGTTGTACAGAACCTATGTGTGTCGCGCTTTGCGTGGCACGTGCCAAAGAAAAATTAGGTGCCGAACCGGACGCTGTCACGGTTTATCTCAGTAAGAACATTTACAAGAACGCCATGGCGGTTGGTATTCCCGGCACAGGAATGACAGGTTTGCCCATTGCCATTGCTTTGGGTGCCACAATCGGCAAAAGCGAATACCAGTTGGAAGTACTGCGGGACACGACACCGGAAGCCGTAACATACGCCCGGAAGTTCCTGCAACGCGTTCCGGTGCATATTGCTGTAGCTCCGGACGCGCCTGATATGCTGTATGTGCATGCGGTTGTTTCGCTCGGAAAGGACAAGCAAGCCGAAGAGATCATTCAAGGAACGCATACTGGTGCTATAGCAGAAAACAACGAAGACGTTTCCGTAAACAACTTGCGGGAAGTGTATGACTTTGCGATGGAGGTGCCGCTCAATGACGTACAGTTCCTCATGGACGGTGCCAAGATGAACATGGCTGCCGCCGAGAAATCCTTTATGGGCAACTACGGACACGGGCTCGGGCGCTTGCTGCATACGGTCAGCAACCAGCATCTCACCAACTCACAACCGACACATATGTCCAATATCTTCGGGGACACACTCTTCACGAAGATTCTTTGCTACACGTGCGGAGCCTGCGATGCCCGCATGTCCGGAGCGATGGTTCCTGTCATGTCCAATTCCGGCAGCGGCAACCAGGGCATCAGTTGCTCTATTCCAGTTTATCTGTACGCTTTGGAACACAACTGCGATGAGGAGCAAACCCTGCGTGCATTGACGCTCAGCAACCTTACGGTCATATATATGAAGCAGTCTCTCGGACGTCTTTCCGCCTTATGCGGCTGCGTAGTGGCGGCGACAGGTTCGGCAGCAGGACTGACCTACCTGATGGGCGGACAGTATGACGAAATAACCTTTGCCATCAAGAATATGGTAGCCAATCTTTCCGGCATGATATGTGACGGCGCCAAACCAGGCTGTGCGCTTAAGGTCACCAGCGGCGTTGCCACGGCAGTACTCTCCGCCTCTATGGCGATGCACCATTCCTTTGCAGAAGCGACAGAGGGCATTGTAGAGAATGACATCGACCGCACAATCCACAATCTCACCCGCATTGGCCACGACGGCATGTGCCAGACCGACGACCTCATCCTCGACATCATGACCCACAAACAATAAAATGGTTGATTCCTCATTTATTGTATCTCCCTTGACGCCCGAATTTTCGGATGTATGGTCAGAGCCGGAGTTATTGTCCGCAAAGGGACATAACGCCATCTATGCTGCTACCCGTTTCGGACGAAAGTATATTCTCAAAACGTTGGCGGAACCCTACCGCCAATCCACGCCGCATGTGGAATTGCTGCGCAAGGAGTTCTCTATCGGTGTCGGTTTGGACCATCCCAATATCGTCCGTCTGCTTGATTTCGGGTATATGGATGCTATCGGCTGGTATATCCAAATGGAATATATCGATGGCACTACATTAGAGCAGTTCCTTACAACCAAGCCATCCGTTACCACGCGCCAACGCATCCTGTTCCAACTCCTTGATGCGCTGTCTTTTTTGCACGAACGGCAAATCATCCACCGCGACATCAAGCCTTCCAATATTCTCATCACCCGCAACGGCTCTGCCGTCAAACTGATAGATTTCGGTGTGTCCGATACGGATGATTATGTCACGTTCAAACAGCCGGCAGGTTCAATGGCATATATCGCACCGGAACAATTGGCAGGTCAAACGATTGACAACCGCGCAGATATCTATGCAGTAGGTAAAATCATCCAACACCTCTTTCCGCGCCGCTATCGGTTCATCGCAAGCAAATGCACTCGTCCTGATTCCGCACACCGTTATATATCATGTACGCGCGTCGCGCGCGCTGTAAAATGTTCGGATAAATTACGTTTATGGTTGCCGGTGTCGTTACTTCTATTGCTCCTTTCCGGTGCCGCGGTATGGGGAATATATACCGGTTATCAACATTCAGAACGAGTGCACTATGACCAAGAGAGTGAACTATTTGCTCATATAGATTCACTACGGGCAAAGAATGATGAACGTCAATCACAAGTTGACTCGTTGAATCGCGTTATCGATTCTCTCATTGTGAAGGCCAATACTCCATCACCTCGTGAAGTGGTGCGCAAGAAAGCGGCAGATATCCATTTCGCGCGCCATGCAGCCATACGCAAGGCTGTTAAGAAAGGTGAACTTAAAACTATGTCCGAAGTTCGCATGTTTGATGGTGGCATAGATGACAACTTCAGGAAAACTGAGCAATCAATTAAAGACCCAATTTTGCATGAAGAATTCATGCAGGCATATTTTTCTTACTTCAATTTGAACGATGCGTTCTACGATTCGCTTAGTCTCGTGCTGCCGCCTCATTAAAATGAAATAATAAGAACTTCTCGTATATCAAAAAATTGTAGTACCTTTGCGCCGGATTTTAAAAATTGGTTATTATGAACAAGAATGCACCCGAGGTTATTCAGCTCCGTAAAGATGTGGAGGCACGTTTTGGCACGCGTCCGGCAACACCCTCTGATTTCCAGTCCCTCACTTATCAAATATACCAGTGTCTGCACGAGAACCTGGCGCTCAGTACGTTGGAACGTCTATGGGGGTATGTGGAGGGAGCCGACAACACGCGCCGTTCCACGCTTAATATTCTTTCGCGTTATGTAGGTTCGCGCGACTGGGATGATTATACAACCCGCTTGAAAGATGGCGAACACGGCAGCAGCAATCCGTTTATTGCCGAAGGTATTCACACCAAAGATTTGCAACCCGGACAGAGTATTGAAGTAACTTGGTTGCCAAACCGCCGATGCGTGTTCCGCTATTTGGGCGATATGCGTTTTGAGGTAGTGGAATCTGTCAACTCCAAATTGAATGTAGGGGACTCCTTTGTCTCAACCTTCTTCCTGACCGGCCAACCGCTCTTTATTGACCAGCTCGTCCTCACAGGACATACCACCGTCTCTTATGTCGCCGGCAATAACGGCGGTCTCCAATCTGTCACACTCCGGACATAACAAGTAACAATCGTTTACAGAAAAGCGAGAGCAATATTTTTGTGTTCCATAGCATATTGGATTACCGTAAAAAAGGATAAAAATGCCTTTAAAGGTGAAAAAATACCACCTTTTTACTCAAAAAACTTGCACGATTCAAAATAAAGCAGTACTTTTGCAGCGAATTTGACTTTTATAATCGACAAAATACTAATATTTTAACTATTCGAAAAGTCAATCTAAGTAATAAATTAACTTATCAATTCGACAATTATGAAGAGATTAAACGCAAGGTATTTGCATTATTTGGATGAAGTATCCTTGGATTTTACAAGGTATCTTTATAATCAAATCAATTGGGACAACCGCTTGATTTTGCTGAAGGGTCCTAAAGGAGTTGGCAAAACGACAATGTTGTTGCAGCACATCCAGCGCACGTTTACTGATCCTACGCAAGCGTTCTATGCATCGGTGGATAGTTCATGGTTTGCTACGCACACAATCGTAGATTTGGCAGAATACCTTGTGTCACATGGAGTGACTCATTTATTCTTGGATGAGGTACATAAATATCACGGATGGGATAAAGAGATAAAAGAAGTGTATGATAGTTTCTCTAAACTCCATATAGTCATAACGGGTTCGTCTATGTTGCAACTGGCTGAATGCGAAGCGGATCTGTCTCGTCGTTGCCGTGTATATACCATGCAGGGACTCAGTTTTCGTGAGTATCTGAAGTTGGAAAACATAGCCAATTTGGATACCATCCCATTTGAGAATATCCTTCAGAAGCACGCAACTATTGCGGCGCATATCAGTAACCAACTGCCAGTATTAAAGCATTTCGAGAACTATCTGGAGCATGGATATTATCCTTTTTACAAAGAAGCAGGAGACGGCTTTGCGGCACGTTTGGATAATACGGTGAATACGATTATTCAAGTAGAGATGCCTTCGATAGCGAATATCTCGTATGAGTTAGTGTATAAGATAAAAGTGTTATTGGGAATATTAGCCGAGATCAATCCTTACACGCTGAATGTATCGGATTTGGCTTCCAAACTGGGCGCGTCTAGAGATAGCGTGTATAAGATGTTCGATTTGATGCAGAAAGCAGGACTTATCAGACGATTATATCAAAAGTCGAGTGGAATGAAGATACTCCAAAAACCGGAGAAGATCTTGTTTGACAACACCAATCTGATGTATGCTTTATCTGAGTCAACAGATGTAGGCACAATGCGCGAAACGTTTGTCACTAATATGCTTTCTTCGCACAAAATTGCAATGCCCACATCCGGAGATTTGAAAGTTGATGGGCAATATCTATTCAAAGTAGGCGGCAAAAGCAAAGGTTTCGGACAAATTGCCGACGAGCCGAATAGTTATGTGGTGGCAGATGGTATTGATGTCGGTTTCGGCAACAAGATCCCTCTTTGGATGTTTGGTTTGCTCTACTAATCCATCCGATAAATTCTTTTTCTCCAAGCGGTAATCCAATGCGGGTTACCGCTTTCTTTGTGACATAACGAGACGTAATAAGAAAAATTCGTTCAACGAATTAATCGTTTGAGCGCTCGCGCGAAATAAGAAATAACAAGAACTTCCTGTATATCAAATAATTGTTGTACTTTTGCAGCGGAATTCCGAAAGGCGTTCCGCTGCATTAACTAATGCTAAAGCAGTACGTACCTTGAAAGTGTGTGTTTATGCGCGTGCAGAGGGCATTTTTTGAGAAAAAAGCAAGCAAATATTTGTTGTACCTTCGACATACTACCCTAAAGGGGCCCTTCGAAGCTACGTTCGCACAGTTGAGCGAATAACAATGATTTCTCACTAAAATACAAATAAATGTGTTTTCAGGAAAAATACAAAAAAATGAAAAAATATTTGCATATGTCAAAAAAAAGCAGTACCTTTGCACCCGATTTGGGTGCATCAGCGTAGCGCGCGCATACATATGTACTCATTTCTACGCCGAGACAATCTGCCCGGTGGGGCGCAAAAGATTGTGGGTGAGAGGGTTCTTTATATATTGAAAGGCGTTTATTGACGCTTTGTTATTGGCACCCAAAAAGCTTAGCACACTTTTTCACAATTCATAGTCAAAAACAAAGTAACGATAGATGCCTACGGGTATGACTTTCATACATGCCCTGCCCTTCTTGGTAGGCGTGTTGTCATATCGGCGTAGGTTTCATTGTTGTTTATTGACTATGTTGGGGCAAGTGCTAAGGCCCTTGGGTGTAGATGAGCAATAGCGAAGTCTGCGCTTTTTCTATGTATATGCTTGTTCACGATAGAATCAAATTATATAAATGGAGAACGCCGAAAAGCCACAAGTGAGTAGGCAAAACTAAAATCTATAAGTCAATGAAAAAGATCTTGTTATTCGCTACAGTAGTAGCAATGTCGTTGGCAATGGCTATGCCGGTTAATGCGCAGAGTCGCAAAGACAAAAAAGCAGCCAAGAAAGCCCAGTGGGAAATGGAGCAACAACAGCAACGCGAGGAGGCTGAGTTGCG
>CAJOFT010000012.1:1005-25096 GCA_905234025.1 Paludibacteraceae bacterium | reverse complement strand
ATACACTATATCGTCTTTCACTAACGTCAACTATTAAATGGTTAATATTTGGATCAGTTTTGATTATTCCGATAAATCGATATTTCGATGTGGCGAAAGGGCGAAAGCACAATATGGCACAAAAAAGCGCGGGCTTTCGTCCGCTTCATTTTATATGTCTTGCGCAGCTATCTGCGCTGGTGTTTCATAAGCGGTATTGTATATTTTGTTGTCTTATATTACTGCTATTTGAGTTATGTGAAAGATTGGAGCAAAATTACTGCATTCTGTTATACAAAATGTTAGAATATGGATGCTATGATCTTATCTACTATTTCATCAAAATAGGGTTGTTTGACAACTCCGAATTTCCGAATTACATCGCGTTGTGTATAACCGGTAATAATCTGGCACTTTACATAACTCGGCTTACCAAAATCACAAGAGCACATACCTTTTTTCAAGGTATATCCGTATTGCGGATTAATATCAATCTTAGATGTAATCAAAACCATGTAAATCAGCCCATCTCATCTGCCTGCAACTCATCGTTGGACACAATTATCGCGGGGTGTACTTTGGTCTGTCCTTCCGCAAAAAGAAAATCCACCTCAACTATGTCTCGCTGTTTATACACCACAATCAAATATATTTTGCAATAAACGGAGCCATGTTACGGCGTGATGTAAGAAGCGCAGCTTCTCTCATACGACGATGTTCTTCCAGCGATTCCTGATCAACAAACAGACCGCTTAAAAGAAGATTGTTCAACATACGGCGTGACGCAGCATTGTGCGGATCGTAATTCAATGTAATAACAGCCATAATTTGCCCTTTCTCTAAATTCGCGGCAAAGGTACTGCTAATTTTGCATTATGCAAATATTTTGCAAGGAAAAATGATTTTTGCAGGTGGAAAATGCAAAAAAACGTTTTTAGACGTCTCAAATGTTTTTTTATTGCAAAAAATTTGCATATTCGCTTTTTTTATTGTACTTTTGCGCGATTTTTTATAATGTGGAGGATTATGGCGGAACCAATCCCGCCGAAACAAACTGATAATCAATCACAAACATAAACCGGAAACAAACAATTAAAAACTGAAAATAAACAATTAAAAAAACAATACAACAATGCAAGTAAAAGTAAGTAATGCAAACCAACCGGCATGGCACGAAGTAACCGTGCGCGCAAATCTGCCGGAAAACCTGAAAAAATTACAAGAGATTGCCTATAATCTCTGGTGGGTATGGAACTCTGACGCGAAAAACATCTTCCGCGACATTGACCTTGACGAGTGGCACCGTGCACAGTCCAATCCTGTCCTGCTGCTGAACATCATCAGTTACGACCGCATGAAAGAACTGAGCAACGACCGCTTCTTCATGCAGAAACTGAACGAGCTCTACGTTTCCTATCGCGCCTACATGGACGAACCCAAAGACACCAGCAAACCGTCTATCGCTTATTTCTCGATGGAATACGGTCTGACACACGTGCTGAAAATCTATAGCGGCGGTCTCGGAATCCTTGCCGGAGACTACCTCAAAGAAGCTTCGGACTGCAACGTCGATATGACCGCTATCGGTTTCCTCTACCGCTACGGCTATTTCACACAGACCCTCTCACCCGAAGGACAGCAGATTGCCAACTACGAGGCACAGAACTTCCAGAACCTGCCGATTGAGCAAGTAAAGAACGAGGACGGTTCACCGATGGTAATTGACGTGCCTTATCCCGACCGTTTCGTACACGCTTACCTCTGGAAAGTAGCAGTAGGTCGTATCAACCTCTATCTCCTGGACACGGACAACGAACTCAACAGCGAATGGGATCGCCAAATCACCCACCAACTCTACGGCGGCGATTGGGAGAACCGTATCAAACAGGAGATCATGCTCGGTATCGGCGGTATGCTCGCACTCAAGAAACTCGGCATCAAGAAAGACGTTTACCACTGCAACGAGGGACACGCCGCACTCATGGGCTTGCAGCGTCTCGTTGACCTCGTGCAGGAAGAAGGACTGACCTTCGACCAGGCAAAAGAGGTTGTTCGCGCTTCCGGTCTCTACACCTGCCATACTCCGGTGCCCGCAGGACACGACTACTTCGAAGAAGGACTCTTCGCCAAATATATGAGGGAATATCCCCAAAAACTGGGCATCTCATGGGATGACCTCATCGGTCTCGGCCGTCAGAACCCCGAAGACAAGAGCGAGAAGTTCTCAATGTCCGTATTTGCGCTGAACACCTGCCAGGAAGCAAACGGTGTATCGTGGCTGCACGGCGAAGTGAGCAAGAAGATGTTCGCTCCTGTTTGGCCAGGCTACTTCCCCGAAGAACTGCACGTGGATTACGTGACCAACGGCGTGCACATGCCGACTTGGGCAGCGTCCGAGTGGAAGAAAGTGTATTTCGAAGCCTTCCCGAAGAGATGGTATCACGACCAGTCCAACCTCGCCATGTGGGCAGCGTACAACGACATTCCCGACGAGAAGATCTGGGCTACCCGTATGGAGCTGAAGAACAAACTGATTGATTATATCCGTATTCAGTTCCGCGAGGACTGGATGAAATCACAAGGAGACCCTGCACGTATTCTCCGTGCGCTGGCAGACATGAACCCGAACAACCTGATTATCGGTTTCGGACGCCGTTTCGCCACCTACAAACGTGCACACCTTCTCTTCACGGATCTGGAGCGTCTGGACAAACTGGTTAACAACCCGAACTATCCCGTACAGTTCCTCTTCACCGGTAAGGCACACCCCGCTGACGGAGCCGGTCAGGATCTCATCAAACGCATTATCGAAATCAGCCGTATGCCGCAGTTCCTCGGTAAGATCATCTTCCTGGAGAACTATGACATGCGTCTCGCCAAACGTCTCGTTTCGGGTGTGGATATCTGGCTGAATACGCCGACACGTCCGTTGGAGGCTTCCGGTACATCCGGCGAAAAAGCACAAATGAACGGCGTGCTGAACTTCTCAGTAAAAGACGGATGGTGGTACGAAGGTTACGTGAAAGGCGCAGGCTGGGCACTCACCGAAGAACGCACCTACGAGAACCAGGATCACCAGAACCAACTCGACGCGGCTACGATTTACCATATGCTCGAAAAAGAAATCATTCCGATGTACTACGCGAAGAACTCGAAAGGCTACTCTCCCGAATGGGTTCAGACCATCAAGAACAGCGTGACCAAGATCACGCCGCGCTTCACGACCAAGCGTATGATGGATGACTACTTCGCCAAGTTCTACAACAAACTGGCAAAACGTCACGCCATGCTCAGAGCCGATGACTACAAGAAAGCCAAAGAATTAGCCGCATGGAAAGAAAACATCGCCGCACACTGGGATAATATCGAACTCGTTTCGCTGAACGTGCCCGAAGCAGGTACGCCCGCTCCGAACGTAGGTGACAAATACACCGTGAAGGCTGAAATTGATGTCAAAGACCTCAACGACAAAGGCATCGGCCTCGAACTCGTGGTAGTACGTACCTCGCTGCACAACAACGACAAACTCTATGCTACCATGCCTTTGGAACTGGTGAAAGCACAAGGCTCGCACCTCTTCTACGAAGGCACGTACCAACTGAACTATGCCGGCGGAATGAAGTTCTGCGTGCGTATGTTCCCGAAACACGACCTGCTGCCGCACCGTATGGACTTCTGCTACGTACGCTGGCTCGGCTAAAAAGAATAAAGAAATGAAGAAATTAGTACGCTTGCTCACGCTGTGCCTGTTGGCAGTTGTTCCGACCGTAAAAGCGGAACTACTGCCTTATCCGACAGACACTATAAACGGACAGATTGTGTATCGGTACGAAGTGCCGAAAAGCATCGGTCTGTACCGTTTGAGCGTGAACTTCGGTGTCACACAGGAGGAAATCATCCAGTGGAACCCGCAACTCAAAGAACGCGGTCTGCATTATGCCGAGACCATCCTTATTCCGGCGAAAAACATTGAGCCGGAACCGGTCAAACCGGCAGAAACAGCCGCCGTTCCCGAGGTGCAGGAAAGTCCGGCTGTTCCGGAGACTCCGGCTGTTCAGGACGCGGCAGTTGCCGCACCGGCTGACAGCATAACGCTACCGGAAGATTCCGTGACAGCAGTAGTTCCGGCTGACACTGTCCAAGCGTTAAAGATTGCCGTGCTGCTGCCGTTGCAGGCGGATTTGACGCTGCGAGACGCTGGAATGGAACGCTTTGTGGAGTTCTATGAAGGCGTACTGCTCGCCATCCACGACATGCAGCAGGAACAACCGTTCGAACTCTTTGTGCACGACATAGGCAAGAACGAAGCTGCTGTCAACCAACTCATTGCAGACAGCGCATTGTATGGCATGGATGCCATCATAGGTCCTGCTTATCCTGCACAAGTGGAAGCGTTGGCGGACTTTGCCATGCAGGATTCCGTGCCCGTGCTTGTTCCGTTCACGGACAAAATCAAGAGCATCGGCAGAAACCCGTTCCTAATCCAGTTCAATCCCGACGTGAAGAAAGAGGCAAAAGCACTGGCGGACTATTTCGAGCCGTTCAGAGACAGCGTGAACTTCGTGTTTATTGACGCCAAAGAAGCGGATATCCCCTATTCTGTGCGGGAATTCCGTCAGGCAGTACGCAACCGCGGCATGTCCGTGACCCGTATTTCGGTGCACGACATCCTGATTGACTCGGTCAGCAAGGCGTTCAAGGACAGCATGGAGAACGTCATCATCTTCAACACGGAGAAATTCAGCAACCTGCAATTGCTTTTGTCGCATGTGATGAACGGCAAAGCAGGACACTCGGTTACGATGTACAGCCGGTATTCATGGAAGAAAGAAAAGATTCTGCTGCCGCAGATTTACACCTCTGTCTTCGCCACCGATGTTCCGGCAGACTTAACGCGCTACGAAAGTCTGTTCACTTTGTATTTCCGGCACGAACACGGCACGGAACTGCCACGTTTTGACCTGCTCGGCTACGATGTGACACGGCAACTCGTAGCATGGCTGAAAGGCAAAGAGTATTTCGGCTTGCAATCTGACATGCTGTTCGAGAAAGTGAACGAAAACGGCGGCTACATCAACACGAAAGTTGCAGTGATAAGGAAATAAACGACCGCCCGTTGAAGAGGACTTTTCACATAGTATTACTGCTGTGCATAGCCGCATGCACCTTCGCACAGCCGCGTTTGCGCAAACCGGAAATGTATGTCGGTGTGCATGGTGGAATAACGGCTTCAACGGTTACGTTCTCACCGGAAGTGGAGAACATGTCCCCGATTACACAGGCTTGTATTCTCAGCGGAAACGGCGGATTTGTCTTCCGTTACAGCGAGCAGAAATGTTGCGCCGTGCAAGTGGAACTGAACTACCTTCAGCGCGGATGGGCGGAATCCGGCACGGAAACAGGCTCGGACGGACAGGAAAACAAGGTCAGCTATTCGCGACGGTTGCACTATCTGGAGATTCCGTTTCTGATGCACATATACTTTGGCAGCAAGACCTGGCGCGGCTTCATCAATGTCGGTCCGCAAATCGGCTACTGCCTCAGTGACAATGGCGGCAAAGGCGACAAATCCACCGTCTCGGTGCACCAGTACATGTCCATTGACAACCGTTTCGATTGGGGAATCACCGGCGGATTGGGCTTCTACTGCCGCACACAGAATGCCGGATTATATCAGTTCGAAGCACGCTACAACTACAGCTTTGGAACGCTGTTCAGCAATAAAACAACCGATTACTTCTCAAAATCCAACCCGATGGAATTGAGTTTGAACATCGCTTGGCTATGGGAGATTAAGAAAAAATGACGTATCTTGTATTGCGCTTTCAGTCCGTCGGCAACGTGGCTATGACCGTGCCGGTATTGGAATCTGCCAGTCGGCTGCAGCCGGACGATACGTTCGTGGTGGTCGGCAAGAAACGTTTGCACGCCATGTTTCACGGCTTGGACAACGTCTATTTCCACGAAGTGGATCTGGGCGACGGAAGCCTCAAACGCCTCATGCAGCTGTTCCGTGAACTGAAAGCATATAACATTGACAAAGTCATTGACTTGCAGGACGTCTTCCGCACACAAGCACTGCGCGCACTCTTCCGCCTGCACGGAGTAAGCAACAGCGTCATCCACTATGGCCGTATGGAGAAACGTCTCATCACAAAGTTGGGCTTGCGCCGCGACAAAGTGCTGCAGACAGAGTTCCATCGCTATGCCGACACATTCCGCAGAGCCGGATTGCAAACGGACGAACAGTTCACGGCATTGCCGGTCAATCATTCCGCAGGCGATGAAGTGGTGGAACGCTTCGGCGAGAAACGCGGCAAATGGATTGGCTTGGCGCCGTTCGCAAAATCAAAAACGAACATCCTTCCCTATCCGACCGTCAAAAGCCTGCTTGCCCGTTTGAGCGAACTGCCTGACACAAGGGTTTTCCTGTTCGGCGCAGGCAAAGTCGAATGTGAACTGCTGCGTCAGTGGGCGGACTCACATGATAATGTGGTAAGTGTGGCGGGAGAGTTGCCGTTGTCCGAAGAACTGGAACTGATGCGCAAACTCGATGTCATGCTTTGCATGGATTCCGCCAACCAGCACCTTGCCTCGTTGGTAGGGTTGCGCACGATTAGTATATGGTGTGGCACACACCCGAAAATGGGCTTCTACGGCTGGAAACAGAAACCCGAAGATTGCGTACAAATTGCCGGTCTGGCATGTCGTCCGTGTACCATGCACGGCACCAACATTTGCCGATACGGCAACTACGCATGCAAACAAATAACTGAAAACCAGATAATTACGAAAATATGAGTAAGATCATTTCTATTGCGAACCAGAAAGGCGGCGTAGGCAAAACAACCACCGCCATTAACTTGGCTGCCGGTTTGGCATACGAGGGCAAGAAAGTGCTGCTTGTGGACGCCGATCCGCAGGCGAACGCTTCCTCCGGCTTGGGCATTGACATTCGCAATCTGGAAAATACCGTATATGAGTGTCTTGTCAACGAAATAGACCCGCAGCGCGCAATCGTGGCAACGAACATCGCAAACCTCAAACTGATTCCTAGCCACATTGACTTGGTCGGCGCAGAGATTGAAATGCGCGACCTCGACAACCGCGAAGAACGGCTCAAACGCGTGCTGGACAAGGTGCGCAACGATTATGATTACATCCTGATTGATTGCTCGCCATCACTCGGTTTGATTACCATCAACGCACTCACGGCAAGCGACAGTGTGATTATTCCCGTTCAGTGCGAGTTCTTTGCGCTGGAAGGCATCGCCAAACTGCTCAACACGATCAAGATTATCAAATCAAACCTCAATCCGGATCTGCAAATCGAAGGCTTCCTGCTGACCATGTACGACAACCGTCTGCGCCTCAGCAACCAGGTTTATGAAGAAGTCAAACGCCATTTCGGAAGCCTTGTTTTCAACACGGTCATTTACCGCAATGTCCGCCTCAGCGAAGCGCCAAGCCACGGATTGAGCGTCATTGATTACGACCCGAACTCCAAAGGAGCCAAAAACTATAAGAACCTTGCTAAAGAACTGATTTTGAGATGAGTACGAAAATGACAGCTCTCGGGCGCGGTTTGGACGCGCTCATTGACACCAACCATTTGGAAATACGCGGTGGAAGCAGCATTAACGAAGTTGAACTGGACAAGATTGCCGCCAATCCCAATCAACCGCGGCGCTCGTTTGACGAGGAAGCACTCTCGGAACTGGCAGATTCGATTCGCGAACACGGCGTGATTTCGCCCATAACCCTGCGCAAAAACGACGATGGCACATACATGATCATCGCCGGAGAACGCCGCTTCAGAGCCGCCAAACTGGCTGGGCTGAAAACCATTCCGGCATATATCCGCACCGCCAAAGACGAGCAGGTTATGGAATGGGCATTGATTGAGAACATCCAGCGCGAGGACTTGGACGCCATCGAAATCGCTTTGGCATACCAGCGCCTTATGGACGAATACAGCCTGACACAGGAGAAAATGTCCGAACGTGTCGGAAAGAAACGCGCAACCATTGCTAACTACCTGAGGCTCTTGAAGTTACCCGCAGAAATCCAGCTCGGAATCAAAGAGAAGAAACTGGATATGGGTCACGCGCGCGCCATTCTTGGCTCCGAATCCACGGAACAGCAGCTTGCTCTCTACAAACGCATTTTGAACGAAGGTCTGAGCGTCCGCAAAGTCGAGGAACTTGCCAAAGCACCGCAGCCGAAAGCTCCGGCTAAACAACCGAAAGCCGACTTCCCGCAGCAAACCAAAGCGCTCAGCGAACGATTCGGACGTGCCGTCAAAATCAGCGGACACAAAATAACCGTTGCTTTCAGAAACGAAAAAGACTTGAATGAACTAATCGAACGGCTTAGTTGAAGAAGATTCTGACCATATTATTATTGTTCGCAACCGCGGCAGCATATGCGCAAACCGCCGATTCCACAGCTGTCCGGAGCAACGACACGCTTGTTGTCGTTGAGCCGCCGTTGGTGCTGTCTGCCGCCGAACTCACATGGAAACCTGACCCGCTGAAATCTGTCTGGCTCGGTGTTATCGTGCCGGGATTGGGACAAATCTACAACCGCAGTTACTGGAAACTGCCGATTGTCTATGGCGGATTTATGGGCTGCGGATTTGCCATCGCATGGAACGACGAAAAATACAACGCCTACAAAGAAGCCTACCGCGACATCGTGCAGGATGCCGGACATCTCTCAACAAACCCGCTGAAGTCCTACAACGCCATTCTGCCCGAGGGTTACACGATTGAACGGCTTGGCGGAGAATCCGGTTACACGAGCATTCTGCAGGACAAACAGAACACCTATCGCCGTTACCGTGACATCTCCATCGTGGTCGCAGTTGTCGTTTATGCGCTGTCAATCATTGATGCCTACGTGGACGCACAGCTCTTCGACTTTGACATCTCCGAAGACCTCTCCCTGAACATCGAGCCGCAGCTTTACCTCGATTCGGAGCAGCGCCGCTCGGCTGAACTCAAACTTGCAATAAGATTTTAATGGAAATTATGAAATACAGTAAATTTTTAGTTGTTATTTTAAGTTTTTGTGCACTCACAGCATACGCACAGCAGCAGGATTCAATTAACGCCACGCTCAAAGCGGACACACTGGCAGCCGAGCAAGTCCAGGAAGGCGACACGCTCAATATTGCAGCCGTGCCACTGGATTCGCTGGTGATTGACACCGTCATCTTTGACCGCACCATTGCCACGTTGGACACCATTGCATGTTCGCGCGACACAGTGGTTGCCGAATTGCCCGATTCCGTTTACAAAGCGCGTCTCCAGGCGTTGCCTTTCATCATCGAAATGCCTTACAACTCTGTTGTCCGGGCATTCATTTTGCGTTACGTCAAACACAGCCCGAAGCAGTTGGCACGCATCCAGCGCAAGGCGGCATACTATTTCCCGATGTTCTATGACGCACTCGGACGCCACGATTTGCCTTACGAACTTTGCTACCTGCCTGTCATCGAATCAGCGCTCAATCCGCAGGCACATTCGCACGCAGGAGCCGCTGGATTATGGCAGTTCATGCCTTCCACAGGACGCCTGTACGGCTTGGAGGTCAACTCGCTGGTCGATGAACGCATGGATCCGATCAAATCCACCGAAGCCGCTTGTCTGTTCCTCAAATCGCTGTACAACATGTTCAACGATTGGAACCTCGCCATTGCAGCCTACAACTGTGGACCCGGCAACGTCAACAAAGCCATCCACCGCGCGGACGGCAAGCGTGATTTCTGGTCCATTTATCCTTTCTTGCCACGTGAAACGCGCGGTTATTTGCCAATCTTTATCGCCGCAGCATATTCCATCAACTACGCCGACTTGCACGGAATCTGTCCCGAAGCGGTGGAAATGACCATGCAGACCGACACGATTCAGACCAACGTCCGCCAGCATTTGTTGCAAGTCAGCGAGATTCTTGGCATCGAACTGGATGAACTGCGCCGCCTCAACCCGCAGTACGCCAAAGACATCATTCCTGGCGGCAAAACCTACTCACTCTGCCTGCCTGCCGACCGCGTAACGGATTACATTGACCAGCAGCAGGTTATTCTCGCTTATCGTGCCGACGAACTCATCAACAACCGCCGCGAAGAGATTGACCTTGCGCAGAAAACAAGCCTGAATGGCGGCTACTCCGTAAACGGTGTCACGTACTACAAAATCAAAAACGGAGACACGCTTGGCGGCATTGCAGCCAAATTCCATGTCTCTGTCAAGCAGATAAAAGCCTGGAACGGACTCAAATCTGACAACATTCGTGCCGGCGCAACACTGAAAATCGGAAAGTAACCGACCACCATGCAGCCAATTACGGCAACGGGACGGCAACGAGACGGCAACGGGACGGCAACGAACCCCGAGACAAGTATGAGAGAAGTATAAGAGAAAATCAATGCTATGCAAACCGAAATAACCCGAGAATATTATTCCTTGAAGGAAGCGATGGCAATGACCGGACTTCCATCTTCTACTTTGCGCTATTGGGAAAGCCAGTTTCCAAAGCTCAATCCACGCAAGGACGGACACGGAAACAGGTACTACACCTTGGCGCACATAGAATTGATCCAGCGCATCAAATACATCCGGGACGAACTGAAAATCACCCGTATTGATGCGATCCGCCGCGAATTGGCGGGTGACACGAAGAACTCCGATGTCCGTCAGCGGGCTGCAGCGATTCTGGAGCGTGTCCGCAGCGAACTGGCAGACATCCGCGCAAATATCTGATCGCGCAAATAGCTAACAAAAAGCGCGCGCACGTATAGACGCGCGCGCGTTAATATTTAATGGAGAAAGGATATTTGAGCGCAATCACAAAATGCGCCCATAAAGTACGGACAAGCCCGAAATGCCGCCGCATAATGGCAAAACGTTCCCGCCAAGCCTGCTTGCGTTTGGATTTGCTGACGCCTTCTGTCAGAAACTTGCAAACATATTCATCCATATAGCAGTTTTTGCGGGATGCCGAAACAGCTTTTATCACCCAATCATAATCCGCCGTAATACGATAACGCAAATCATACGGCTCCGCAATGTTCCGCCGCACAATGATTGCCTGGTGGCTCACGACAAGACCGTTCAGCAAGTGTTTCCGGCACAAATCCGGCGGAGTTGTTTTATGGTGCTCGCTCACTTTCTCGCCTGCCGCATTCACGATACACGCCTTGCCATACACGACATCCGCATCATCCGTAGCCACAGCAGTGACATGTGCCAACGTATCCGGTGCATAGATTTCGTCTCCGGCATTCATGAACCACACAAAATCCCATTTGGCACGTGCGAGACCTTTGTTCATGGCATCATAAAGACCTTTATCCGGCTCAGACTTCCACGATAGCCTTCCACCAAACTGCGGCTCCAAACGCTTGATAATATCCAGCGTACCATCTTTCGACGCACCATCCACAAGGATATACTCATATTCCTTGCACGTCTGCGACAACACGCTCCGCATGGTTCGTTCCAGCCATTGCTCCGCATTATATGTGATCGTGATAATGCTGATCATGATTCTACGCAACGCTTGATTATCGAACGTATATTCTGTTGGAATGCGGCAAACGTATAGTTGGCACGCACATACTCATAAACCGCAGCCGACCGACTTCGCAGTTCCTCTTCCGACAGTTTCATGGCGGCAAGAAGCGTTTCCTCGAACGCCGCCGTTGAAATCTCGTCAAGCACATAAGCGCTGTCCGTCGGCAAATCCACACCGCACGCCTTGCTTACAACAGGAATCAGACCGGCATTCGCCACCACATTCAGCACGGACGGAGCTCCGCCTTCCGAAATGGACGGATGAAGAACAAACGCACACTGGTTCATAATTTGCACAAATTCTTCGGTTTCTATGTTCACAAAACCGTGGTCAATTATATTGTTGCGTCCCTGAATCTTCGGACGATAGTAGTTCCAAAACTCCCGTTCACGCACAGTAGCACCGCAGATGTGCAACTGCACTTCCGGATGTGCAAGGGCGATGTCAATGCAAATATCCAAACCTTTATGGATAAGTCCGAGACTTCCGAACCAACAGATTCCGTTCCGCGCGGTCGAATAATCCTTGTGCTGCAAATCCGGTTGGTGGCAATCGAAGTAGAATGCCGGCAAGCGGGAATAACGTTCCGTGCGGCTGTCATGCTTCAGATAGTTGTCTAACACAAACTGATTGCCATAAACAATCACATGGTCTGCAAAGTTATCCACGTAATAACCAAGCAGCAACTCATTGAGATAACGGCTGCTCGTCGTCAGCCAGATTCCCTTGTCACGCTTGACAGCCAGATTCTTCTGCACGGTTGCTTCGAAGCAGAAGAACGGATGTGCACCTGGAGAGAAGAATATGGTCTTGGCGGGAATATTCTGCCGCCACACTTCCGCCTGCACCCTGCGACCGCAATAAATGATGTCGTACTTATGCAAATCAATGCGGGTGTTATTGTCTGTCGTACAATCCACAACATACCCTAATTCGTCAAACGCCTTTGCCGCTTCAAGCGCCTCCAACAAACTGGTGTGGAACTTCGGCAGATGTTTGTTGAACGCGGCAGGCAAAGTGACCATCAGCACGTGCTTGTCATACTTCCGCTTGAACACGTTCTTACGGGTTGTCTTGTCCAACAGCGCATAAGATATCTCTGCGGCAAGTTTCTCCCGCAAGAGACGCTTGGCAATGGGTATAGCCCTTTTTATTTTCTGAAAGAGTGTCATACTATTTGAGTAGCGAATTAAACAACTTCAACCATTTGTCAATAATAACGGGTGTCTCGAAGCGCTTGCTGCTTTCCACGGCATTCCGGGCATACTGCTGCCGTCGGCTTTCGTCCCACATAAGTTCTTCTATCGCCTCGGTAAAAGCAGGAAGATTGTTGTTCGGCACTATCATTCCGTTATATCCGTTTTCAATAATATTGTGCAACGCTCCGAAAGAATCCATGGCTATAACAACCGTGCCTTGCTGGCATGCTTCAGTTACAACCATCGGCCAGCCTTCCGCCGAACTCATCATCAGGAACAAAGACGCGTCACGGTAATACGGCTGCGGATTCTGCAAGCCTGTGAAAACCACCCTCTTCAGGTTCCATTTGTCAATTAAATATTCGTAGAACGCACGGTCTCTTCCTTCTCCCACCAATTGCAATTGCCAATCCGCAGCAACCGGATGATTCTGTATCTTCCGCCACGCACGGAACGCAATGGAAATTCGCTTGGTATCTTCGTCAAAACGGGCAACGACAATAACGGTCTTCTGCTTCTTGCTTAGCTCTGATTGCGTAATATATTCCTCAAAACGCAAAGTATTGCCTATTGCCTTGAACTTGGCATTGTCCGTTACGCCTGCCAGGCGCATATAAGGCTTGAAGTAAGATTCCGAAAGTGTAACCAACACATCACAGTTCTCATAAGGTATGCGGTATTTCGGACGCAGGTACAATCTCTCGAAAGGTGCTATCAACGGACGGAATACCGTCATTAGCCACTTCTTTGTCTCTGCCGAAACATTCTTCTTCTGCCGCACGCAGTACTTCACCATCTCCCACGAACCGTAAGTCACCGTCTGGAAGCCCGGGCACATATGGAAGGCATAAATGACTTTCACGCCCAACTGACGAGCTATCGCATAAATACGGGAAATCGTCGGCAGGTTCTCTTTCTTCAGGAAATTCACCTGCACAATATTTATCTTGTTGCTGCGCAGAAAGGAAGCAAAAGCATTGTCGTCAAAATGACGGCTTAACTTGATACGTCCCTCAAACGGCGCACGCGCAAACGTTTCGGGTATATCTTCATAGAATCCCAAATAACAACCGATGCCCCGTTTCCGGAACTCACGGGACAGCAACACCGTCATTCGGTTCACTCCCCCGCCGGCTTCTGCCGAACAATCGAAACTATTGATGGTCAGTAAATTCATTTGCCCAAGGCTGTCTGCAACAAAGTAAATATCTTTTGCGAAGGCATTACGCCATCTTGCGGATAAAGGTATTGACGGTAGAAGGTCTCGCGGGAAGCGCTCATTGAATCGTTACCCTTGATAACGACATCTTCAATAAAGTGTTCTATCGCCGTCAAGTCATGCGCCTTGTAATGCTGGTCATAACACTTCCGTCCAAAAGGATTCCAGTGTTTCTCAACCTGCGGGTCCCGAACCATGAAAAGTACCGGTTTCTGCGTGTACAAATACTCGCCGGTGAAAGAGCCGCAATCATGAATCAAAGCGTCCGAAGTGATGAACAAATCCATGTAATCCCCTTCCACCAACTGCGAATTGGACAACTCGTCCCATTGCTTGTAATATTGTTCCGTACGCTCCGCGCCCCATATATTGATAAGTTTGAACTTCAAAACAGGGTGCGGCTTGAAAGCAAATTGGACACTGTCTTTGTATTTCTCCGCAAGACGAAGCATATCGTCAGCATAGACCAGAAAGTTGGAGAAGTTAAACAAATAATCCACTGTGTGGTGAGGTGCCCAGATAATACGTTTCTTCGGAGACGGCTGCGGTTTCCACACATTTTGGGGAACATAATCACGGCGCATTATTTTCTCCATGGATACAGCACCGACAACGGCGACATTGTCACCCTTGCAGAGAGCATATTGCTCGGACAGTTCTTTGTGGAAAGAAGTCTCTACCAGAAAACGCCAAAGCATATTGTGGAAAGACAGATTATAGTTCTGCCGGTAAATATCTATACAGGCTATACCATAAGCGATATACAGCGTCAACGTGTCGGTAAAGTTGTAAATATGGTATGCAGGACGCGTGTCCTTGTACGGTTTGGTAAAGAATACAATGTCCGGACGAAGCATCTTCTTTATGTTCCGCCACTTGTGATGCTCATAATCATATGCGGAAATATAATTATAGCCTTGCTGCGCGGCATATGCCTCTGTGCGTTGCATCACACGCAGACATTCTGATTTGTCATAAATGATATGTACGTTATACGGCGAAATGACAACTACCGGCTCGAACAATTCGGATGCCTCCATCAGCCGGTACAAAGCATCGTATTTCCAGATGGAATCGTTCTGTAGGAAGAACACCACCTTATACCGTTTCTTTTCTTGCAGGCGTTCAACGATGCGCTGCTGCTGCTTGCGCAGACGGGCTATCCGCCAGCGTTGGTAGGCAGAAGATGTGGTAAGCAGTATGTCATTATACCACAAAGACTTATAGAGCGTGTCCCAGAAGGACACACCGAACTTGTCACGGATATATGCTCTCACGTCTTTGCCACTCATACGTTCGCTGCCGATTTACGTTTTTTCCAGTATGCGCCACCCAACAAACCGAGAACCACCAGAACAATCAATGCCGAAGACGCAACCGATATACGCTGCGCGTTAATCAACACTTCGTCCCTGCACTTGAATGTAATAACGTGCTCACCGGCAGGAACCGCCAACGCACGCAGAATATAGTTGGCACGCAGCACAGGAACTTCTGCGCCGTCTATAAATGCTTTCCAAGTCTTGTAATACACCTCGGAGAAAACAGCCACGCCTGCTTCGGGATTATGCGACTCATATACAATCTCGCCCGGGTTGGCATAATTAATCAGACGGATGGAAGCTCCTTCCGAAGCAATTCTGCTCTCTGGCAGATAACGCTGCCAGCATGTGTCCATAAATGCGGTTGCTTTAAGGTCTGCGTCTGCAATGGCTTCAATCTCCTCATTGGGATTATTGACAAACTGCACATTGTTCACAAACCAGCAATTTCCGAAGGCGGCAGGATTAGCCTGCACTCCCTGACGGGTAATAACATACCGGGTATTGAGCATATTGAGCACGTTCGGATTCAACCTGCCGCTCAGATAATAATCAATTATATCCTGATAACGCTGCAACTTGGCGGGAGAATAGCCTCCGACAGATTGGTGATAATAACTTGTCTGCGATTCATTGAACGTATTGCGTGCGAGATTGAGCACACGGTAATCCGGTGTCTTGTCCGCAAGGATTTGCTTATCTATGTCCGTCATGGCAACCAACACTTGTTTCTTGGGAACAAAGTGGCTGTCGTTCAGGAAGCGTTTGTCCACCATCCAAAGATCAACAAGAACAAGAACACCAACTACAGCCACCACCATTCCGCCACGTAGTTTCTCCATTTTGAGATAAGCCGCCACGCAAGCTAATCCGAGCGTAATAAACAGGAACGAGCGCCAGGCATCTGCCGTAAGCATATGACGGCGGTCTTCTATCAGCGCAGGCAACACCCAATCCGGCATCTGTGCGTCCACTTTACCCGTAAAGTCACCTGCTATGCCGGGGAATATGGCAAAAAGCAGACACAAACCGGCAGATATACCGCCTGCAATCAGCACTTGCCGCATGGAAACTTTCCTGTCAAGCACTTCCTTAAGTGCTAAAAACGCTAACATTGCCATTGCCGTTGTAGTCATCACCAACGCCATGCTCGGCGTGCGGAACTTGTTGTACAAAGGCAGATGGTCAAAGAGCCAGTTGTTCAAACCCGGGAAGTTGCGTCCCCAGGAAAGCACCACTCCCGTTATAACCGCAACCAAGAGCCACCAGCGTTCTTTGTGCGGCACTACCAACAGTCCCAATATAAAAAGGAAACAGATTATCGCTCCTGCATATACCGGTCCCGAAGTGAACGGTTGGTCCCCCCAATAAGTGGGAGCAGACTTGACAAACTGCTTCGCAGACGAAGCACCGGCATTCTTCTTGATAATCTTGTATAACTGGCTGTCCTCACCTAACGGGTAATTGCTGCTGGCACCGTAATAGTTCGGAATAAGAAGCGTCATGGTTTCTCCTACTCCGTAGCTCCATGCAAACGCATAATCGCGGTTCAGACCGGAAGACTTCTGGTCATCTGCATTCGTCTTCAGCACTGCTCCGCCGCGCATGGACTCTTTGCTGTAGTCCAAAGTCGGCAACTGTTTGTCCAACGCAGGCAGGAACGCCAGTGCGGCAATCCCTACCAGCATGAGAGATGTCAGCCAATAATGCTTCTGGTCTTTTTCGCGGATGGCAAAAACAAGATAAGCCACTGCCAGCCCAAGCAGCATGAGAATAGTATAATACGATATCTGCTGATGACTCCAATATATATTCATGCCGGTGGCAAACAACGTCAGCAGTATGCCCCAAACATATTTTCTGTCATAGCACAACTTGACGCCTGCGATAACTGCCGGAATGGAGGCGATAACCTCCGCCTTAGTGACGTGACCGGCATCAATAATGATGATATTATAGGAAGCAAACGCGTACGCAAATGCTCCTACAGCACTCAGCCACGGGCTGCAGCCCATACAAAGCATGAAAATATAAAAACCGAGCAGGCACATCAGCAGCGGCATGACGGTATGCTTTGGAATATAACAGGTCAGCACCTGATGTACGCGGTGAAAAATACTTTTGGACGGAGTCGTATAAGTATAGTTGTGCGGCATGCCGCCAAACATACTGTTCGACCAGTGGGCATATTCACCGGTTTGCTCATGATAAATCTGTGCGTCCCGTCCCCAGCCCTGACAGCTGATGACATCGCCTTGCGGCAACTGTTTGTTGCTGAACACTTCAGGCGCGAAGTAAACTAACAGCAACAAGTGGAATACAAGGATTATTACCACATGCGGCCACGCCGCTTTCCATAACTCTTTCAGTCTCTCTTTATTCATAATTATGCTTTTGCCTGGCGTAATTTAATCAATGTCTCGTTTATCAGACTGCTGCTTGTACCTTTGGTATAAGGGAAATAAACCACTTTGGCACCTACTGCTGCAAGGTCTGCTTCTATCTTGTTCCACTTGTCCGTTCCTTTCCAGTCGTCGCCGACAAACATGACATCAAAGTGATACTTCTTCCACGCACCGAGTTTATCCATGTTCTCTTGTGTCACCACCTCATCCACATAACGGATAGCTTTGACAATCTCTTTGCGCTCCTCAAACGGTATTACTGCACGTTTTCCTTTGTATTCAACCAAATCATCCGTCGATACGCCAACAATCAGATAATCACACTGCTCCTTTGCCTTGCGCAGAATATTCAGATGACCGATATGGAACAGGTCATACACGCCGGTCGTATATCCGATTCTAATCGGGTCCACCATGTTCAGGAACTCCTGCAAACAATACAGCAGCCATTTCTGGTTACCTGTAAGCGATGTCATATCTATATCACGGCGGAATTCAGGACGTGTCGGACCTGCCCAGTCCTTGAAATAGATGTCCACAGGACGCGGCATCGGCACTTTCTCCGGAATAGGGATCTCTGGATAGCACATATGGAACAATTCACGGATAAGATACTTGGATTCTCCACTGCGTACACGTTTCAGATCAAGAGGATCTGCCATCTTTACCATTCCAGAAGGATCAAAGAGCGGCACATACTTCATTCCCGCAGTTATAACAGCATTGCAATATGAACCACTCGACTCATGTGCAAAAATGTCATCCTGAAAACGCAGGAAATCAATCTTATTATTTGGCAAACGGTAGCGCTCATAAATATGCGCCATTGACACAGGATTCTTCAGCACTTTCTTCGGATCCAGGAACGTATAGAAATCTACCCATTCATCAAAATCCCAATCTTTTGACAACATCTTATCCATTCCGCCAAACACCAAGTCACTACCATCGGCAGCAACAATTTGCTCTACGCCATCTTTCTTTGCCTGCAAAGCGGCTTCCATGATTTGTGGTTCTATCGAATGAACCGGCGCACCCTTCATCTTCATCAATGCCGGAAGGTGCTTCTTCACTATATCAAAATTGATATCTACATAGTGCAGATTCAGTTTATATTTCTCCGCATACAGTTTCGCACGCTCCATATCGCCCGTTGAGAAAGTGCCATCCATAAAGCGGAAAGTATATGCATCCGTGCCCGGTTTCATGAATGCTGCCAAGCAGGCTGAATCCATTCCACCGGATAACAGAATTCCCAATTTGGCTTCTTTTTCTCTGGCAGCAAACATTTCTTTGTATGCTTTGGCGATATCTTGAGCAGTATGCACCAATACCTTCTTTTCTTCAGGATAAGGCATATCCAACGTATGATGCAATCCTTCCTTAAACTGCTTATTCGGGTCTTCTACATAACGGAACGTTAAGTACGAACTCATGCAATAATTCTTATCTTCCATAATTGTCTATATTGATGATTAATATTTCTGGTTATTAGTGATACCCCTCCAAATAACAGAAGCCAACGACTGACTTTGCGGCTTATACTCCTCTCCTGAAAGGATTAGTTTCTCCACCTTCATCCGGTTCAGTTGCTGCACAGGCATTTCGTACGGATTTGCCGAAAGAATAACCATATCGGCTATTTTCCCAGGTTCCAGTGTGCCGCGTTCTTTCTCGTCAAAGGTGACGTAACAGCCGTTATACGTCAGCATCCGCAATGCCGTATATACATCTACGGACTGACTCGGATTCGTATGGTTACACGCTCTGTACAACCAATCAAGCGGGTCGGGATCCGTACAGGGAGCGTCACTTCCCTGCCCTACGACACAGCCTTTCTCCACAAAACTTCTTACCGGATTGAGTTGCGAATTACGTGCTGCCCCCAATATACTCTCCGTGTATTCAGGAGGCTCCTGACGCCAGTTGTCAAAGGCAGACTGCATCAGCAGATTGATATGATATTTCGCACATATCTCCATGCCTTCTTTTGTCGGCAGACAAGCATGTATGATTCCGTGCCTGTGGTCTTCACGCGGAAAATCATCCAAAGCAGCCTTCAATGCTTTCGTTGCCTGCTCGAATGCCTTGTCGCCGATGGCGTGCATTTCTATTTGCAACCCTTGTCTGTTTGCTTTCTTACAGAAGTCTATCACTTTTTCGTCCGGATAGTACAGCACGCCATAGTTGGTTTGGTCATTTTCATAAGGCTCAATCAATGCCGCATCCTGCGAACCGTAACAGCCGTCCAGTGCACATTCAAAGCAACCGCCTATCCGCGGCAGGAAACGACTTGTTGCCACGCTTGTGTCCATCGACTGCGGGAATACGCGGATTTGGAATCCGTGCTGCACACTCTTGGCAAACAGTTTTTCTATCGTTATATCTGCATTCAGGGGGAAACCTACTCCGCTGACGGTATGCACCATTCCTATTCCTCTTGCAGCCTCGTAATCAACCGCCTTCTGCATATTGCGGATCATGTTCGGAATGGAAATCGAGTTGGATATGTAGTCCGACACGGCGAAAAACGCCTCCTGATTCATCTCACCGCTCACAGGGTGATAGCCGCGCAACGGACTAAGTTTCCTTTTTAATTTCTTGAGCAGCAGGCTGTTTACCACGCACGCATGTCCGTCGTACTTGACCATCATCATCGGCTTGTCCGGACACACGCTGTCCAATTCCTCACGGGTAATAAGCCGCTTTTCCTTTACCGAATAAGGCGACGCGCCGAATGCCAGAAGGCTTTTCTCCTCCGCCTTTGCCGCATATTCCTTTATAGCGGCAAGCATTTCCTCGTTCGAGGTGAAGTCCATGACATTCAGCCCCGAATGGAAAATAGCGAATGAGGCAAAATGCTGGTGAGTATCCACAAACGACGGCACAAGTGCCTTTTTGCCCAAGTCAATCAATTCGGCTTCACCGTATTCTTTCGGTAGTTCATTGCCGGTATATACAATTCTTCCGGCGTCTTCTACAAGATAGCGGTAGATATTGTTACTGCTATCCGTTGTCAGAATATTTCCACAATATACTTTCATGTTATTTGTCTGCTTCTTCTATCAGGTTTCTCAATTTATTCATTTGCCCACCAATGACGTCTTCGTCGGGGAGGTTTGGAAGCATATGCTCAAGGGCAAGAAGAATCTGCCTCGCCTCGTCAATCCGACCTTCTTCTACGCGCAGTTGCAGCACATCACTGGCGCACCAGAACATACACAGTGACGTGTAATGCCCGTGATAGGTCTTGTACTTCTCACGGATGAGGTCGTACGCCTCTTCTATTTTCCCCGCTTTGCGGAGCGCAAATATATCCCTTACTTCCATTTTGGTCAGCGTTTTTCTTCCAATATACGGTCGCATAGTTCGCGGACAGCACCGTCGCCACCATTGCGAGAGAGGACAAGAATCCCCGGAAGCGCTTTCACTACCGGCATGGCACTATTCGGACAAGCCGCCAGACCGACTTCGCGGAGCAGGTCCAAATCATTGACATCATCACCGACATAGCACACTTCGTCCAGACCTATTCCCATCTCGTTGCAAATCTCTTTCGCGGCATCCAGTTTGCTCATGCAGTTCTGTGCGCCGACGCCCATATACAGGTAATCCAATTTGAGTTTCTTGGCGCGGCTGGCTACTATATCCGTCGTTTCGGAGGTCAGTATGCCACATTTGATACCTGCCAAACGCAGCAACACCATGCCCATTCCGTCATATACACAGAAACGCTTCATCACTTCGCCATCGGCAGAGTAATACATACCGCCGTCCGTCAGACATCCGTCCACATCCGTCAAAAACAGTTTAATCATACAAAGTCCTCCTTATAGGTCAGTTTTCTGTTGGCTTCTTCGCCGGTTACAATATATATTTCCTGTCCGGGCATATAGTGCCTGACTATTCCGCAGTCATCAGTCACCGCCACACCGTCAGGGTTTTGCAACGCCAGTTCGTAGGCGCGGCGGATGAGGGACAGACGGAACGCCTGCGGTGTCTGGGCGCGCATATATTCCGCCCGTTGCGGAATCTCCGCCACACAGCCGTTCTGCACGCGATATAATGTGTCCGTTGCCGGAACAGCCACGGTCACCGCCTCGTGCGTTTCCAACGCCTTGGACACATCGCCGATTATACGTGCCGACACAAACGGACGCGCACAGTCGTGCACAAGCAAATTGGCGTCCGCTACGTCGGAAAGTGCCTGAATGGCGTGCCATGAGGACTCCCAGCGTTCCTTGCCGCCATTGACCACAAGAATCCTGTCATCTTGCAGCAATGCCCGTGTCCGCTCCGCATAATCCGGATGAGTGACCACGCATATGCTGTCCACCAGTCCGGCAAACGCAGCAACACAGGTCTCTAACACCGTCCGTCCATCGGGCAACCGGCGGAACTGTTTGGGTTCGCCAGCTCCGGCACGTGTGCCAGTTCCTGCCGCTAATATGACTGCTATATTAATCATACGTTGTAAAACGCCTGTGTCATCTTGTCCCAGTTGTATTTTGATTTCTCCTGCCGCAGATAATCCGTAAACGCCACCTGACGGTTATTTGTGAAGTAATCGCGCAAAGCGTCCGCTATGGCTTGCGGAGCAGGCTCCACGGCATACCCCATTTTGCCATGATGAACTATTTCGCCCAATCCGCCGACATTGGTCACCAGCATCGGCTTCTCGAAATGGAACGCCACCTGCGTGACACCCGACTGCGTGGCATTCTTGTACGGCTGCACAACCAAATCCGCGGCACCGAAGTACTTGCGCAAATCCCCGTCAGGAATGAACTCGTTACGCAGTACGACTTTATCTGTCAAACCGTTGTCCGCTATCTGACGGCGGTACTTGTCCTCATCCTCATAGAACTCGCCTGCCACAAGCAGCCGCAGTTCCGGCAGTTCGTCTTTCACTAATGCCAGCGCGTCCAACAGCAAATCCAAGCCTTTGTATGCGCGCACAAGTCCGAAGAAGAGCATATACTGCCTGCCTGTCTCCAATCCTAACGCTTCACAGGCTTCCTCTTTGGACATCCGTGCGCCGTAATGGTCGTAAATCGGATGCGGCGAGAAGGTTGCGGGTGCTTGCGTCAAAGTATGGATATCGCAGACAACCGCGTCGCTCAATGCTACAAACGCGTCCTGCGAACGGACAAAGTACGGCGCAAACAGTTTGTCCAACACTGTTTTCTCATGCGGGAACATATTATGTACCAGCGCAATACAGCGTGTCTTTCCGTTACGTTTGGCAATCCGGCAAATAGTGCCGTACAGCGGCGCGAAGAACGCCATCCAGTAGCAGCAGATCACCAAATCCGGCGCAGCTTTGCGCAACTGCCGTCCCACATGCAGCCAGTTGAACGGATTGCAGGAGTTCAGGCAGCGACGGATAAACACCCCTTCGGGAGCCTGTTCTGTGGAATATTGTGTCTTGCCGGGAAACAGGAAAGACGGGTACTGCAACGTGAACGTCCACAACTCCACCTCGTTTCCTTCGGATTGGAATTGTCGTGCCAGCCGTTCGTTGAAAGTCGCCAGCCCTCCGCGGTACGGATATCCTGTTCCCAAAATAACTATCTTCATTTATTCATTCTTAAACGCTTGCCATCCTTGTGCCTGCAATGCCATTTCTCCGCCGCCGCGCGTGACAAGCACCGTGCCTGCCTCCGGCTTCGTGATATGCCCGATGATATATACATCGTCCAGCGGAATCAGTTTCTCGTAGTCCTTGATATCGCATGTGAACAACAACTCATAGTCTTCTCCGCCGTTCAGCGCACACGTCACGATATTCAGGTTCATCTCTTCCGCCACTACTGCCGCCTGATAATCTATCGGCAGTTTATCCTCATAGACGGCACAGCCGCAATGGGAGGCGTGACATATATGCAGCAGTTCCGAAGACAGACCGTCACTCACGTCCATCATTGCCGTCGGCTTAAGGCCCGACTTGCGGAGCAACGCAATGATATCACGGCGTGCTTCCGGCTTCAGCTGACGCTCCAACAGATATTCCCTGCCCTCAAACGCCGGAATAACGTCCTCCGTCTGACCTGTCCGACCCGAGTACGCCAGCCGTTCCCGCTCAAGGAGTTGCAAGCCCATATACGCCGTTCCGAGATTCCCAGACACGCAAATCAGGTCGTGCTCCTTCGCGCCATCGCGATAGACAATTTCTTTTTCGTCAGCCGTGCCCAAACAGGTGATGGAGATGGTCAGACCCGTCATGGACGCAGACGTGTCGCCGCCCACTATATCCACGCCGTATTCCTCGCATGCCAAGCGGATGCCTGCGTATAGTTCCTCCATATCCTCCACGCTGAAACGCGACGACACGCCCAAAGACACCGTTATCTGCGTCGGCGTGCCGTTCATCGCATATATATCCGA
>CAJOFT010000012.1:0-972 GCA_905234025.1 Paludibacteraceae bacterium | reverse complement strand
GGCACATACTCCAGATTGAAATGAATGCCCTCCAACAACAAGTCCGTTGTCATCAGCACCCGTCTGTTTCCGAATTTCATCACTGCCGCATCATCGCCTACGCCCTTGCATGTAGATGGTTGCAAGGACGGCAAACCTTCCGTCAGATGACGGATTAAACCGAACTCGCCAAGCGTTGAGATTTCCGTTTTTGCCATATTATTCCAAATTAACGCGCAAAGGTACGGAAAAAATTTGACGCGTGCAAATTTTTTTAATGTTTAGTGTTGAAAGTTTAATGTTTAGAGACAAAAAGTGCGGTTTTGTCACATTTTTTTTGTTGCGGGTAATGTCAATTGGCAATTAAACCTCACCCTGCCTATTCCCGTAACGGGTTATATACAAATCGAGGCGGGCATTGAGAAATTCTTACTCACGTTGTTTCAAAAATGCGTGCGAAGGTACTGCTTTTTTTCGAGATATGCAAGAAAAAGTGCAAATTCCTGTACTTTTTTTGAGTTCGGTTTGTTCTGTCCCAACGAATCACATATGAATCACATACGAATCACATACGTTTGGCTGCGTCAAGGCTGTGGACACAAGAATTAAAAACACTGCAAAAGTAATACAAATTTCTGATATGTACAAATATTTTAGTAAGAAAACGGTTAATATGTGGAAAAATCAGCACAATTATTTGCGTATGTCAAAATAAAGCAGTATTTTTGCAAGCTGATTTCAAAACCGAGAACAAACAATAAATACAAAAGAAACAACTAAATACAAAATAGACAATAAAATACACAAAGAAACAACAAAATACAAACAGAACAAACAATAAAATACACAAAGAAACAACAAGAAACAACAATATACACACAGAACAACTAAATACAACACAGACAATAAAATACAAAACAAACAGATATGAAAAAGATTGGAATTATTACTTTAGCAAGTATGCTGCTTATGGCCTGCACTACTGAAAACCCC
>CAJOFT010000011.1 GCA_905234025.1 Paludibacteraceae bacterium | reverse complement strand
TATTGCTACCCCGCGCTGCCCCTCGACTTGCATGTGTTAGGCCTGTCGCTAGCGTTCATCCTGAGCCAGGATCAAACTCTTCGTTGTAAAAATTTAATCGTTAGCTCAGAACAATCGATTTATCAGATAGTGTACTTTTTTGACAGGGACAAAATTTCCCAATTCGCTTCCCCTATATAATATATATAAGGTGTAAGCTTTTCTTGTACTACATCATCATTAATTAAGTTTCTCAAAGACCATCTTTTTGACCTCGCTTTTTACTTTTCGGCGCGAAATCGGCTGCAAAATTACTGCTTTTTTTCGGACTACCAAAATTTTTTAGCATTTTTTTTGCATTTTCTTTGTAAGTGGCTGATAATCAGCGTTACATTTTTTTGCGCTTTTTTAGCATTTTTAAGCATTTATGCTATTTTAGGTCACTTTGCTTTCTTGTTTTTCCGAAAGCGGGTGCAAAAGTACTGCTTTATTTTGGACCGCCAAAATTTTTTGTGCTTTTTCGGTGTTTTTTTTGTCCAAACGTGATTTTTGCCAAGTAGGTTTAGCAAAAATACACCAAAAACAGCCGGTTTTATGACTTTTTGTGTCGAAAATATTTGTTCATGTCAAAAATTTGTTGTAACTTTGCACGGTTTTTGACAGAGAGGGGAGCGTGGCATATCTGTCTCAGGGTAAAGGGTGCTTAATGGTGCAATTATGGTGCAGTAATGGTCCAATAATGGTGCAATAATAGTGCAATAAAATGAGGGTGTAAATATATATATCATATATATTTATGAAAATGGGGGTTGGAAAAACTTTGATGTCGGAGACGGCAAAAAAAATAAACAAAGACAACGAAAACAATACAATATAATACCATGAAACGAGTTTTTTTAGTTTTTAGTTTGATAGCAGCGGGAGTGGCGGCGTATGGTGTGGATGCGAATCTGCAGGTTTATTATGATTTCGGTTCGAACGGCACCGCCTGCGCGAACCAGCGGAGCCACCGCGTGACAACAACCGTTGAACTGCTTTGACATGGACTACAGCATCAACAAGTCCAGCGACAACCCGCAAGACCCGAAGAACTGTCCGTTCGGGACGTACTGGGAGATTACGCGAAGCCTGAATTTCTGGAAAGAAACGAAGGCACAAGATTTGTCGCTGCACGTGGAATACAATGGCGGATTAGGCATATTCGGCGGAAAAGTGGTGCAAGGCGGATATGGCGTGAACCATGCAGTGCTTGTCGGACCAGAGTATTTTCTGCACACCAAAAACTTCAAGAACACGTTCACGCTGCAACTGCTGTTCAAATATATTGCGGACGACTACAACATGTGGAACATCAAATCCAACGACGAATGGAAAAAGCAATCGGGGAATCTTGTGCCGTTGCAGTTCACATTCGTTTGGGCTTGTCAGGATCTATTCCGCGCGGAAGGGCTGAGTTTCTCGGGATTCATAGATATATGGGGACAGAAACAAAGCGTGTATGACCGCAAGAACGACGTTTATACCGACCCGACAAAACAATCGTTCGTGTTCATTTCGGAGCCGCAGCTGTGGTATGCTTTCGGGCAATGGTTCAAGTGTCCGAACCTGTGCGAGTTTTCCTACAACTTCACGGGCAAAGGATTCATGTGCAATCCGTGTCTGGGTTTGAAATGGAAATTCCTATAAATCGGCGGCTTTGAGGCGCTCGGCGTTTTCGGCAACGGTCAGGGCATCTATCACTCCCTGTATATCCCCGTCCATAAAGGCGGCAAGGTTATAAATGGTGTAACCGATGCGATGGTCAGTTATTCGTCCCTGCGGATAGTTATAAGTGCGGATCTTGGCACTACGGTCACCGGTTGAAACCATCGTTTTGCGGCGGGCGGCAATGTCATCAATGTATTTCTGGTGCTCCTTATCATATATTTGCGTGCGCAGGCGCGCGAGAGCACGTTCCTTGTTCTTGGGCTGGTCACGCGTTTCCGTACATTCAATAAGAATCTCCTGGACTTCGCCAGTATTGGGGTTGCGCCAATTATAACGCAAACGGACACCTGATTCGACTTTGTTGACGTTCTGACCGCCAGCACCGCCGGAACGGAATGTTTCCCACTTGATTTCACCTTCGTTGATATGCACTTCGAACTCGTCTGCTTCGGGCAAAACTGCGACAGTAGCCGCAGAGGTGTGGACACGTCCCTGGGTTTCGGTTACGGGCACACGCTGGACGCGGTGAACTCCGGATTCGTACTTGAGCGTGCCATAGACGTTCTGTCCGGTGACGTTGAAAATTATCTCCTTGTATCCGCCAACAGCCCCTTCGGAGAAGGATGAGACGGAATATTTGAAGCCGTGCATTTCGAAATATTTGGTGTACATGCGGAAGAGGTCTCCGGCAAAAAGTGCCGCTTCGTCACCACCTGTTCCACCGCGAATCTCCATGACCACATTCTTGCCGTCTTCCGGATCTTGCGGCAAAAGCAGCAGTTTGAGGTCTTCTTCGAGTTTTGGCAACTGCGGTTCCAAATCATCGATTTCGGCGCGCGCCATTTCCTTGAGTTCGGGATCGGATTCGTTGTAGAAGATTTGCTTCGCATCCTCCAAGTCTTTGGCGGCTTTTTTGTACTTTTCCGCCGCCGCAAGTACCCGTTCCAAATCGTGGTACTCGCGGTTGAGACGGACATAGCGCGCCTGATCGGCAATGACAGCCGGATCAGTAATCAGAAGACTAATCTCGTGAAATTTGGCTTCGAGACCTTCTATTTTAGACAATATATCCATTAGTACACAAAGATATCTTTGATTTTGAGGTTCTTGACAGCACCCTTCGTTTTGAGGTAGTTCATATCCAGCTCCTTCGGGTTGCCGAGGATGAGATAACGGTACGTGCGGTTCGCCACATGCGCTTTCTGGAAGGCGACGACATCTTCCAGGGTCAATTTCTGGACTTCGCGGTAAATGTCCTCCCAACGGTCGTGATCCCAACCTTTTTCGCGATAATAAACATAGCTGTCAATGGGTGCCGAACGCACATAACGACGCTTTTCGATGCTTTTCAGGAGCGAGGTTTTGGCGTTGTCGAAGGCTGATTGCGATTGCGGCAAGATGTTGCAAATCGTGTCAAATGCCTCGATGCAATCCTGCAATTTGTCGTTTTGCGAGATAATATAGGTGTAGAAGTAGTTGTTTTCGCCTTTGTATTCGGGCATATCGTAGGAAGCACCGGACGCATAGCACAATGCGCGCGCTTCACGCATTTCCTGGAAAACAATCGAGCCCATCGAACCATCAAAGTATTCGTTGAAGAGACGGATAATGGCTTCGTCCTTCGGCGAATAAACCTCTCCCCAGTTGGCATAGCCCACCAAATAGGAGTTGTTGGCATCATACGGCGCCACCCAGACTTCGTTCTGCTTGACAAGTTCCATGAGAATATGCTTGGCTTCCGTGCGTTTGGAGGCATCTGCCAGCGCCATGAGATTCGATTTGGCAAGGAGTGCTTTCAGTTCATTCTCCGACATCGGACCGTAGTACTCCACCCGCTCAATAGCCGGCAAGAATGCACGCAAACGATCCAAAACGGCTTGTGCTTTGAGTTTCTTCATCTGTTTCGGCGTGTACAAGCGCGCCTGCATCGCCTTCGCGCCAATCATGCCATAACGCATCAAATGGCGGAAACAGGACTGTTGGTCGGATTTGCTGTCATTGTGCGATTTTATCTCGTCGAGGACAATTTCTTTCAGGATTTCCTGATCAGGCAGCGCCGTCAAGACCCAGTTTTCCATGAGTTGAAGGGCTTCCGGAAGTGTTTCCTGCAAGCCGTAAACGCCCAGTTCCGTTTCGTTGTCACCGGCATACGCCCAAGCTTCGGCAGCCAGTGAATAGAGCTTGGTCTGATACTCCTCTGCGGAAAGTTCGTCCGTTCCGAGGTAATAAAGCAATGCCGATGAGAAATCCAACATCGGTTCCTGGTCTGCGCCTACGCCAACCACGAAATTCAGTTGTGCGAGGTCGTTCTCCGTATTGCGGACATAGAGCAGTTCCACGCCATTAGGCAGCATACTGCGGGAAAGGTCTTTGTTGAAATCGAGGAACTGCGGCTTGAGGTTCTCCGCATCCATCTTTATCAGTTCTTCGCAGAACTGTGATTGTGCATCGCGGTTCATTTCAATCGGCGTAATATCGGGCTTCTCCACCTTCTCGGGATTAACGCCATTGTCGCCCGGATGCTTATAGACGCAGACATAATTGTCTTGCAGATACTTGTTCGCCACGCGCACGATATCCTCCGTTTTCAGGAGTTCCAGACGGTCAAGACGATGCACAATGTTTTCATAAGGAATCTGGTACACGTGCGCCTGCACGAAATTCCATGTGCGGTTAAAGTTTTCCTGCTGTCCGATAAGGTCATTGCGTTTCTGGTTACGCACAATAGACAGCAGAAGTTCGTCCGAGAACTCACCTTTTTTGAGTTTCTCAACCTCCGCCAACAAGATATCACGCACCTCGTCCAAGGTCTGATTCGCTTTTGGGTTGCCGAACAGATAATAGGTCGAATAATCGTTGCCGCCATGCAGATAATCGCCCACTCCAAGCAAGGCTTGTTTCTGCTCCACGTCCAAGTTCAGGAGACCACATTTGCCGTTCTCCATGACAGCACTCATTACCTGCAAGGCATCATAATCCTCATGACGCACGTTCGGCAATTTCCAAGCAAGCCAGACTTCGGGTGATTCCTTGCCATAAACAAGCGTGTCCTTGTGAGCGGTCAAATCGGCTTGTACGGGCAGTTCGAATGCGGGAAGGTCTTTGGGCTCCCAAGCACCGAAATACTTGTCAATGACTTCAATTGCATGCTCAAATTCAAAGTCTCCGGACAAGCAAACAGCCACATTGTTCGGGCGATAGTATGTGTCGTAGAACTTTTTGATGTTCTTCAGACTCGGGCTTTTGAGGTGCTCCTGCGTGCCGATTACACTATGCTGACGGTAAGGAACATCCGGATAAAGGAGCTTGCCAATTGCCAAATCAATCTTTTCATCATCCTGCGTGGAATACAGATTGAACTCCTCGTAAACGGTCTCCAGTTCGGTGTGGAAACCACGGACAACAAGATTTTGGAAACGGTCTGATTCAATCATCGCCCAACGGGTAAGTTCGCCGGCAGGGATAACCTCGTGATAGCATGTCATGTCCGTGCCTGTGAAGGCGTTTACGCCGGTAGCACCGATGGCGTTCATGAGTTTGTCAAACTCGTTGGCAATAGCAATCTTCGAGCTCTCGTAAGAGAATGAATCAATCAGGTGATAGATGGCTTTGCGCTGCTCGGGGTCGGTGGTTGCGCCATAGACTTCGTACAGGGAATCAATGGCATTGAGGTTGGGCAGTTCCGCCTCGTAATTCGTTGTGCCATAAGACTTTGTGCCTTTGAACATAATATGCTCCTGATAGTGAGCCAAACCCGTTGATTCGAGCGGATCATTCTGCGAGCCTGCACGGACAGCAATAAACGTCTGAATCTCCGGCTTCTCGGCATTCTGCGACAAATAGACGGTCAGACCATTATCCAACTTGTAGATGCGCGCTGCAACAGGGTCACCATCTACGGTTTGGAACTGATACTCTTTGGCTTGCGCGCCCAACGCACAGAGAGCCAACAAAACAAGTGCTAATTTTTTCATTTTCATATTTTTACATTTTCTCATTTTCTCTCGCGGTCACTTTGCCCGTTTCGGCATATTCTTTTATATTGTCAATCATCTTTTCAATCCGCCAGACAGCGACCTCGTTCCACATTTTGTTTGTGACAAACGCCGAGAAGAACTTGCCCAGCGTTACATTCAGTTCAAAATCCACCTGTGTCTGGTTTTCGTTCAGAGCCGTCGTATGGAACTGTCCGTCTGCCGCCTGGAGGAGTGCGCCGGAATAGGTGATATCCAATTTTGCGTGGCGGGTTTCATTAACGACACTGTCACGGTAAATACTGCCCAGTTCGCGATTTTTGAACCACGGCATACCCAGCACGTTGATTGTCAGCGTCAGTATGCCTGTGCGCGTTTCCACTTCGTAACTATTGCCCGTATAGACGACACTCACGGCATCCTTGCCTTTCGGGTCACCCTGTTCACCGGTGCCGAGAAATGCCCAATCAAAAAGCGAGTTTATATCCGTCTGCAAGGCATAAACGAAGGTGTCCACCACAGCTTCAGCCCGTTCCTTCGGACAATCGAACACCCTTTCCAGATACACCCGCCGCGTCTGGCGTTCGCTGCCAAATGCCGTCATGGCGCACAATGCACATATTATGAGGAGAATCTTCTTCAAATCTTCTTTGCCGCCTGAAGCGTGTTACTCAACAAACTAACTATGGTCATCGGACCAACCCCGCCCGGCACAGGCGTTATGTACGCGCATTTCGGCGCTACGTTTTCAAAATCCACGTCTCCCGCCAAACGATAGCCTTTCGGCGTTGCCGGATCGTCCACACGGGTTATGCCGACATCAATCACCGTTGTCCCTTCGCGCACCATATCCGCCGTGAGCAGTCCAGGACTTCCGGCTGCCACGATAATGATGTCCGCCGTGAGGCATATGTCCTTGAGGTTGCGCGTTTTGCTGTGGCAGATAGTGACCGTTGCGTTTCCCACTGCTGCCACGCTCATCTTTGGCACGAGCAAATACGGACGCTGCATGAGCAATATTGCCATCGGTTTGCCAACTATATTCGACCGCCCGATAACCACTACGTGCCTGCCTTCCGTTGGAATATTATAGCGGCAAAGCAGCTCACTGATGCCACGCGGTGTTGCACTGACAATAGAAGGCAGACCTTGTACCGTGCGTCCGACATTTTCAGGTGTCAAGCCGTCCACGTCTTTGCGATAATCAATGGCAGAGAGGATGTTCTGCTCGCTGATGTGCGGCGGAAGCGGCAACTGGACGATGAAGCCGTCAATGGAGGAATCGTTGTTCAAGTTCGCCACACAGGAGAGCAGTTCCGCTTCGGTGACAGACTCTTCCAACGCAATCTTCCGCGCCTCAATCCCCACTTCCGCACAAGCTTTCATTTTGTTCGCCACATATGTCTCGCTTGCGGGATTGTGCCCGACAATGACGATGCCCAAAGAAGGAGCACGATGCCCGTCCGCCACCATGTCCGCGACTTCCTTTTTCAGCTCCGCGCGAATCTGCGCAGCAATATATTTTCCGTCTAAAACTACCATAATCCAATAAAAAACGTGCAAAGGTACTACAAAATTAGCAACTATGCAATATTTTTTCACTCTTTTTTCAAAAAAATGCAAGAAATATTTGCGGGAATGAAAAAAAAGCAGTACTTTTGCGGGCTTTTTCGTGTTCAGGCTTGAAAAAGACGCCCGTCGGCAGCGTATGAAAATAGATATTTAGCAGCGCAGAAGCCCGGCGATCAGCCGCCTGCACGATGGAATTATTAAACAAATTAATTAAATGTACGCTATTGTAGAAATGCAAGGCCAGCAATTCAAAGTAGAAGCTGGCAAAAAGCTGTTCATCAACCGTATGGAAGCCGAGAAGGGCGCCGTGGTTGAGTTCGACAAAGTGCTGCTCGTTGACAACGACGGCAAGATTAAAGTAGGTGCTCCGACCGTTAAGGGAGCCAAAGTGGTTTGCGAAGTTCTTGACAATGAATGCCGCGGAGAGAAAGTGCTGGTATTCCACAAGAAACGCCGCAAAGGTTACAAAAAACTGACCGGTCACCGTCAGGATTTGACGAACCTCGTAGTAAAGGAGATTATTGCGTAATCTCAGGTTAAAGTTTAATGTTTAAAGTTTAAAGAAATCAGATTATGGCACACAAGAAAGGTGTCGGTAGTTCAAAGAACGGCCGTGAATCAGAAAGCAAACGTTTAGGCGTTAAAATATGGGGCGGACAATTTGCGAAAGCAGGTAACATCATCGTTCGCCAGCGTGGTACACAACACAATCCGGGTCAGAATATGGGTATCGGCAGCGACCATACTTTGTATGCGCTGACAGACGGAATCGTGACTTTCACCCGCAAACGCAACAACAAATCCTACGTTTCTATCCAACCAATTGCACAATAAGTAGCTATGCTAACACTCAATAAACAAGCTATCGTCGCGGGTTTGGAAAAGAAGCATTTCAATGACGCTCACGACACAATCGAGAGCGTCATTGCTATAGACCAAGCCCGTAAAGCCGCCCAACAGAAAAAAGACGCGGCAAGCGCAGAGATGAACCAGATATCGAAGTCCATCGGCGCACTTATGGCACAAGGCAAACGCGAAGAAGCCGAAGCCGCCAAAGCCAAAACAGGCGAACTGAAAGAGAACATCAAAGCCCTTGAGGCGGAAATGGCTGCCGAAGAAGAGAAACTGACGCAAGCACTGCTGCAAATACCGAATGTACCCTACTCCATCGTTCCTGAAGGCAAAGGCGCAGAAGACAACGTGGCTGTCAAAGTCGGCGGCTGGAATTTCGGCGAACCGCTCAAGAAACTGGCAGAAGGCAACCGTTCGTTCGATGCAGACGGAAACGGTATCGCATTGCGCGACTGGCCTGCTTCCGAAGACCCGCAACCTGCCTTTGCAAAACTCCCGCACTGGGAACTTGCAAAGAAATACAACCTCATTGACTTCGACCTCGGCGTGAAGATTTCAGGCGCAGGTTTCCCTGTCTATATCGGACAAGGCGCACGCCTGCAACGCGCACTGATCAATTTCTTCCTCGCAGAAGCCAACAAAGCCGGTTATACGGAAATCATGCCGCCAACGGTGGTTAATCAGGCTTCGGGTTACGGCACAGGACAACTGCCGGACAAGGAAGGACAGATGTATCACTGCGAAGTGGATGACCTGTATCTGATTCCGACTGCGGAAGTACCGGTGACCAATTTGTATCGCGATGAAATCATTGACGAAGCTAACCTGCCCATCAAAAACTGCGCTTACACGGAGTGTTTCCGTCGCGAAGCTGGCAGTTACGGCAAGGACGTGCGCGGATTGAACCGTCTGCACGAGTTCTCGAAGATTGAGATTGTACGCATTGACACACCTGACCATTCGGATGCTTCACACCGTGAGATGTTAGCACACGTGGAAGGTCTGCTGCAGAAGCTGGAGTTACCCTATCGTATTCTCCGTCTCTGTGGCGGCGATATGAGCTTCACGGCTGCATTATGCTATGACTTCGAGGTTTATTCCGAGGCACAACACCGCTGGTTGGAGGTTTCAAGTACCTCGAACTTCGACACGTATCAGGCAAATCGTCTCAAATGCCGCTACCGCAAGGCAGATGACAAGAAAGTGTATATCGCGCACACCTTGAACGGCAGCGCGTTAGCACTGCCGAGAATTGTAGCCGCTTTGTTGGAGAACAACCAGTGCGAAGAAGGAATCCGTATTCCGAAAGCACTGCAACCGTTCTTCGGCGACGATATGATCCGATAGTTATTTCTTCGCCAAGCGGATAACTTCTTCCGCAATACGACGAGCTGAATCGGGCTGCGCAAGAGTGAGAATATTCTTGCGCAGTTCTTTTAGTTTCGCATCGTCCTGAATCAGCGCAAGTGCCGTATCTACCAGTTTCTCCGCCGCTTCGGCATCACGCACCAGCACCGCCGCATTCTTGTTCACCAACGCCATGGCATTGTGCGTCTGATGGTCCTCCGCCACATTCGGAGACGGCACAAGCACACACGGTTTGCCCAACAGACAGAGTTCCGAAATCGAACTTGCGCCCGCGCGGGATATAACAAGGTCTGCCGTTGCATAGCGGTCGGGCATGTCGCTCAGGAATTCTTTTACTTCGACATTACGATATTTCGAAGTGTCGATATTTCGATATTGTTCATAGTAGGCTTTTCCCGTCTGCCAGACGACATTGATACCAGCCATAGCCAATTTGTCCAAGCCGTTTGCAATGGCTTCGTTGATGGTCCGTGCGCCGAGACTGCCACCGATAATCAGCAGATTCTTTTTGCCGTTGCCGGCTTGTTTTTTGCCTTCCAACAGATTCTGCCGGACAGGATTGCCGGTGAGGATAATCTTGTCTTTCGGGAAGAAACGCTCCATGTTTTCGTATGCCACGCAAATCTTCTGTGCATCATCTTTGAGCAGTTTGTTCGTCACACCTGCAAAACCATTCTGCTCCTGCAACAGAATAGGCACACCCATTTTCGCAGCCACTTTCATCGCTGCGCCTGAAGCATAACCGCCTACACCGACACCGACATCCGGACGGAAGTCCCTGATAATCTTCTTCGCCATACGCATTGAGCGCGCCAAATCAATGAGCACAGAGATGTTCTTCCACGGGCGTTTGCGGTCGAAGCCGCGCACCGGCAGACCGATAATCTTATATCCCGCTTGCGGGACACGTTCCATTTCCATGCGTCCGAGTGCTCCGACAAAGAGGATTTCTGCTTCGGAATCCAACTCGCGCAACGCGTTTGCAATACTTACTGCGGGGAAGATGTGACCACCTGTTCCACCGCCGGAGATGAGGTATCTCATAATATTTACGATTTAGTCATTTACGATTTAGTCATTTATGATTTAGTCATTTACGATTTAATGATTTTATTCGAGCGTTATTTCCGGCACTTCTTCCTTAGATTTGATTGTCGTCTGGGTCTGACGCTCTTTGAGTTCTTTCTGCTCGCGGCTGACCGCCATGATGATGCCGAAATAAACACTTGTTATCACAGCACTCGTTCCGCCACGCGAAATCAGCGGCAATGGCTGTCCTGTCACGGGACCGAGACCAACCGCCACCATCATGGACACCAACGCCTGACACGTCAGCATCAGCGCCAAGCCCATTACCATCAGCATTGCCGCATAATCGCCGAAACGACTGCTTGTCAGGCACGCGCGGAAGAGAACTGCCAGATAAATAAATATCAGAAAGATAGCACCTACCATGCCCGATTCCTCCACAATGATTGCGAAGATGTAATCCGCAAACGCCTGCGGCAGGAAGTCGCGTTCCTGACTGTTTCCCGGCAGCACACCGACCGGCGATTTGCCACCGCGCGCCACTGCCACTTTCGCTATCGAACGCTGGTAGTTATCGTCCGTCAGTTTGAACTCTGCCGCATCCTGATTGTGTTCTGTGAAGATATCATCAATACGCCCGACCCAGGTCACGGCACGCGCAAACGGTCCGCCCATTTTCCGATGTTGCCGCACAAAGCCGAACTCCACAATCAGATATCCCGCCACCAACAATGCCACAGCAATACCGACCGTTGCAAGGATATACTTCCACGGAAGATGTGCCAAGAACCACATAATCAGCACAATACCGCCAAGCAATACCGCCGTTGAGAGGTTGCCCGTCATAATAGGCAAAGCCGTTGCAGCTGTCAGACCAAGTGTCCAGAAGAAGTATTTTTTCTTGTCCTCCTCGGTTTTGATGCGCGAAAGCAGGTCCGCGACCACGATAATCAGGCTCAATTTCGCCAATTCCGACGGTTGGAACGTGAATCCGCCTATTTTTATCCAGCGGCTGGCACCGTTGATGGTTGCCACCATCGAACTGTGCGGGAACAGCATGATAAAATACAGGCACAGCAACGAAAAGCCCAACAGCACATAACCGCCTGCACGGATATACATGCTCGGCACGAACTGGATAAAGAACGCGATGGCTACACCGAGGAACAGGAAAATCATCTGCGACAGCACCGGTCCGAGGACGGAATGTCGTTCGTAAACGAGTGTACTTCCAGCCGAGAACAGGGCGATTACTGCCACCACGACCAGTGTGAGGAACAAGACCCAGTATGTCTTGTCAATATACTTCAAATCCAAACGTTTCATCATGTTTTTATTATATCATTATTATATACCCCTCCATATATAGGACAAAAAAGAGGGCAAATCTGTTTGCTTAATTCTTTTTGTTAATCAGATTAACGACCACCTTTACCATGACATCCTTTTCTTCTGTCCGGCTCTCGGCAATCATCAGCGTGAGTGCAACAAGTGTATTATCCGCTATGCGTTTGTGTCCTTCAGGCGTGTAAAGAATGCCGTTTCTGTCCATAAACCAAAGGAAAAGCGTAGCGGCAATGCGTTTGTTGCCGTCCGAAAAAGAATGATTTTTCGTCACAAGATACAGCAACATCGCAGCCTTTTCTTCCACGCTCGGATAAAGTTCCTGACCGCCGAAAGTCTGGTATATCTGCCCTATACTACTCTTGAACGAATCGTCTTTCTCGTTGCCGAACAACCAACTCTCACCAAATTTTTCTTTGAGTGAGCGAATAGCCTCCATAGCATTCTCGTATGTCGCATGGAAACGCTCTTCACCTTCAGTATCGCTTATTGCAAGACGCTGATAGTCGTAATTGTCCAAAGTGTCGAGCGCGTATGTATAATCCGTCACCACCTTGACCAAGTCTCGTGCCTCGTTGGTGGTTAATGCTTCTGTTTGCATGGTCTGTTGCAACACACCGACCAACTGCTTCAGCTCCTCATATTGCTTGAGCTGCAGACTTGTACGTACTGCGTAACCTTTGATAAGGAAATCTTTCAATACACGATTTGCCCATTGACGGAAGGAAATAGCGCTACGTGAATTGACGCGGTAGCCAATAGACAAAATCATGTCCAGATTGTAGTATTCAACCCAATCCGTTACAACACCTCGGAAACCACGGTTTACGACTGTTTCCATTTTGGAAACTGTCATGGTCGGTTCAAGTTCCCCAGTAGCAAATATATTGGATATATGCTTGGAAATAGCTGCTTTTTTAACGCCAAATAATTCAGCTAACTGCTTTTGCGTCAGCCATACTGTATCTTGATCCAACTTGACTTGCAGTTGGATACTATTGTCCGGTGCAGTATAGATTTCTATACTTGATTGCGATATATGTGGTTGTGTTTCCATATTATTCCTTTTTATCCATCACCTCGCCTTAGGCATGAAATCGAGTGTAGTGTTTTGAGTGCTTTTTTATTTTATGCAAAATGCGTTTGTTGCTCTTTGTTCGGACACTTCATGTCCTTTTATATACCCCTCCATATATAAGGCATAAAAGAGGGCAAATCTATCACTTGAAATGCAAGTTTTTTTCTTTTTTTAACGTTTTCTATCTTTTCTCCCTTTCAAAAAAGGACCAGGCTATACTTTTACGTCTTGTGATAATTCTGCAAGGAAATCAAGTCCGTTTTGAGTAAGGACATAGCTTGTTCAGGACAACTGGGTGCCCCCGGAATAGTCATTCGCACATATCCCTGTTCAATCGCAGGATTGATATAATTAACCCTGAAATTTCTACGGCTGCTCTCCCGAAGTCCCAACTCGGCCATCAGTTCACGACGCGGTTTTGTCTCTTTCCCAAGACATGCAACCAAGCGGCAAATCCGTTCTTCTGTTTTAATTTTTGTATTCATATTTCAAAAAAAGACCAAGCTGTGCATTGATATTTATGTGTGTAGTATGTACGGCTTTGATGTTTCAAAAAAGGACCAGGCTATATGGTTGTCAGTTTTGTATTCATTTCCGGCTTCGTAGCCTTATTGCGTATATGCGACATGCAGCGATGGCGTTGTTGTGGGGTTAGTACATCGGGCATAGTTTTCTGTTGTTGTATGGCGAGAAACCGATCTCATGTCAAATAATTGCCCAATAGCCTTTTAAGCCATAGCCAATACGCTTGATGAGATTCTTTTTCTTCAAAACAACAACTTCTCTTTCAATGGTTCGTAAGCTTATACCCAACAATTTTGCCAAATCTTCATTATTCAACCCCGCTTTTTGACCGCCATTTTGTCCGCCAACATGACCGCCATGTTTCTCTATTGAAGAGAGTATTAACTGCTGTCTTTCAGTTAATTGCGCTGCATTTTGACCGCCATTTTGACCGCCATTTTCAATGGCTCTTGGTCTTGTTATATTCACTTCCACACCTCCGAACGCTGTTGCAAAAACAGGCATCGGCAGTTTGGCTTCATTGAAACCGTCCTGAATCTTCTTGTAACCGCGCCCCCATGCCTCAATAAAACCTGCTTTGTAGAACACACTAGCGATATTCAAGTTCCGAGGTTTGGACGCATGTTTGTGCATGAGTGTTTCCACTGTGTAGTTCTCCGGCAGATTCCCTTCGTTCCACAACTCGATATGGTCTTCAAAGATACGCATTTGTATAGGTGCGCCTGTATATTGTTTGTGAACTATCGCATTGTACAATATTTCACGGAAAGCATCTTCAGGTATCTCCAATTCCTCAATGCGTTGCATACCCTCATACCGAATGTATGAATGGAGGTATTTGTTCTTAAGAACCTCAATAACGCGGTCTGCCATTTGAAGAATGTTACCCTCCACTATGTCTTGTGAGCGCAAATCCGCTTCATCCTCTCCGAAACGACCTATTTTGAATTGTACTCCTGTAAAATAGCGCAAAGGATCTTTGGCGAAAAGCAGAATTGCAGCATATTTGAGTTTGCCATCATCAGAGATAAGCCGCAAGTTCTCCAATACTTCTTGCGGCGTATCGCCAGTTGTTTCCGGCGTAAGGCGTTTGGCAGCAATACTTCGTTTGATGAAATATGCAATAGCCTTGGGATCAATGCAATCTATAGTTGCTGTATCGTGATACACATCGTCCCATTGCTTGCCCATCTTTTTGAGTATAAACTCTTGCAGAGCAGTACCGCGCAATTCCTGTTTTGTTGAACCTGAACGAATATAATACTGAGAATTGAGCGAGATAGGAACGCTACTTGGCTCGACAGAAACGGAGACAATATCTTTGTCTTCTCTGCGTTCGTGCTTGACATTGACCAAGATACCCATTGTATCCCGCACTTTGTTGGGTAGGTTTTCTAATAAGTTCTTCGCATCAGTTACGCCCTCAATGTGTCCGTTATCGTCAATGCCGATATAAAGCGTACCGCCTTGGGAATTGGCAAATGCGCAAATCTCTTTTAGAAACTCGTCTTTCCACTTTACTTTGTACTCTATATTTTGTGTTTCCATATTCTTCCTTTTTATTCATTAACTCGCTCCAGATTAGGAAATCCGGTTTGGTGGTTTGGGTGCTTTGGGTTGTTGCTGTTTAATCAGTTGTTTTGCTTTGTGGGCAAGAGTCCTGTGTTTCTTGATAACTGTAAATCGTCCTCAATCTTTAGTAACAATATTGTAAGTAACTCTAAGAAAGTTATGTATGCTAAAGAATGTGCATTTACATCATCTGCTGAAAGAGAATCTCCATGTGCATAATGATTTCTATATGCCTTTCCATTGGTAAATTTCATATTATCAAGGTAATAACTGAAATAGTCACGTTCCGGCTTACTTAACAAATGATTATCTTTCACAAGCCAGCCATTTGCGCACATATCATCAATTGTTTTTCGCTCTGCTTCCCCATAATGCCAATAAGAGCATGCTTCATACTCCCATAAAGATTTTAAAACTTTGACCATTGATGGATTTGCGACATAAACATATCCGTCGGCACTAACACCGATCACTCCTTGTTTTATTAGAAAATCAAGATGAGGCTTTTGATATGCATGATAATTTGAGTATAGTACCTTTGTTTCATTTGTAAGCAAATCGATTAATGAATGATAATTTTTATTTTTGAAGGGTTCTACATAAGCAAGTAATGAATTACCCGCCCCAAATAAACCATACAGGACACTCTTTATATCATCATTATCTTCGGCTATTTCATAGTATTTATTTGCTAAAAGGCTTTTCCCTTCTTCAACCTTCAACGGTAGAGACAACCTAATAAGTTCCTTATCTATTTCGCCTTCTTCCGCAAATGCGTTAAATTGTTTTACTATTGCATCTAAAACAGGACATATTATAAGGCATTTATTCAGTGCTGAATCTTCGGATTTTGGGAGGTTTATGACTAATCCCGGATAACCATATGTATCTTTGAGATAATGTTCATAGAACTGCTTTAACTCACCTTCATAAGAACCATTAATCGTGGTAAGGGTATTTCTATATGCGTATAACTGATGTAATGACAATCTATTCTTTTGGTCAAATACCATATATGTTGGATAAGCGTCCTTTCCTTTATCAATCAATAAGGTTTCCATAGTGTCCACTTCGGTTCTCTTATTAATTAGATTTAACATACGGTGATTATTCAACCAGCCGAAAAGTGAGATACAATTAGTCACTCTCCTTACGCTATCACATTTTTTTATGTATGGGATACTGTAAGTATATGTAAGAACACCTTTTTCATCAATACTTAACTCTATTGGCTCTGTTTTATTATCATCCACAAACCGAATCCCCACAGACCAATTCGTTTTTATGGCTGTTGGACTGCTCATCAATTCATCATTAAGTTTCTGAGCTAATTTTTCAGCCATAAGTCTTGTTTTTGGTGATATTTTTATTTGACTACAGTTTTTTATTTGAGAAATTAACCGTACATAGTTTATATTAGGCTCTGCACTTTGTAAATAATTAATAAGCATTTGCTCTTTATCTTCTAAAGTAAGATTGGATGGCAAATAGATTTTCTTTTCTCTATGCAAGTCTTGCTTAGCAACATATTTATCTAAAAGAATATGAGCACAATTTACGTTGCTGATAAGGATTTCACGAATAATGCCTTTAAACTTTTCAACTAAACCTTGGCACTCTAAAACCTCACGTACATAATTGATGTTTTTTGTTAGTATTTCACGTAAGGTCTCCGGTTCAAGCAGTTTATATAACTTATATGCATCTATTATTTCCCAGAATGTTTTTTTATAACCCCATTCTAAATGTTCGAAATTGTTTTTTATTGTTTTAGGGTTAAGACCATTAAAAAATCTCGCTATAATATTGTTATACTCATGTGTTTGGTCTTTCAGTGTTTGATATTCATTATCATCCCATTTCAGTAATCTGCAATCATTATCATACATCTGTTTGATATGCCATAGTTCAATGATGCCTTCTATATCAGTAGGCATCTCACCTTTAGACAGTTCTTGAATACGCTTTTCCGCCATTTCAAGATTATACCCTAAAGACATATCATCCCTTGAGAAATAACAAACTCTGTCTTGCATACAATTAATAATCAAATTGCGAAATAGATTCTTTTATCAAAACACACTCCACTTTTTTACTAACGATATCTTATTTTGTAATTTGCCATTTTTACAATCTAATTTTGTTTATTTCAAATATTTATCCAGTATTGCTTTCTTGCGTGCGGCACAGCCGTCAATAATATCTTGCGCTTTGCGGATTTCGGTCTGGCACGATGCTATATGGAGTAATATTCTGTCAAATACTCATGTAATTTCTTTATTAAATTATCCGGTGTCAACACCTCTTTAGGAGAACAACCAACAATAAATGGTATATATTTCTCATTTTTTAATTCTGAAATAATATTAGCCTTTTGGTTTCCTTTTCCCGAATGATGGTATATTTGTCCCACGACAATGATGTTATATTTAGTTTGTCCCTTCTGCAGAGATTTGTATATATTGGCATTCTCCAATTTTGTATTGTTGATAAAATCCACATCCCAATCTGTTGGAGCAATTCCTATTTTCTCAAAATATGAATTCAACTCATGTCGTATTTGTGACAGGTCCGAAACTTCACCTATAATACATATATTGAATGGGGTGCTAATGACCATTTTTTCAATAGTCATTTCTTTGGGCTTAGAAACAATCGATAGAATATCAATATTTGTTTTGTATTGTTCTATAATAGCTTTTGCTTCATCCAATTCCAACTCCAGTAATTCTCTTCTAAACTTCTCGTCTCCTAACTCTGATAGGGATTTTTCATACTCAGAGAAAAGCTCTTTGTATTCTTCTTCTGCCTTTGTTAAAGCCTCGGCTTTTTTAATCTTTTCTTGAATCTGAAGTTGTTGGCTTTGGATAAATGTCAATAAATTATGTTCAAATTTGGACTCAAAGCTATCTAAGTCCATATCGTTTAATTTCCGGAAAAATTCATAATAACAATTTGGAGAAAGAATATAGAAACGAACTTTCTCCTCTCCATTCAATCGCTCTAAATATTTCCTGCCCGCTCTTAATTTATAATAATTATCGGCTTTAAAATCTTTATCGTCTTTTATCTCTACAATTATTGTTTCCTTTTTTGTCTTCAGAATAAAGTCAGGATAAAAACCATAATAGAACCCGTCTTCCTTTTGATAAGCTATACAAAAATACTTGCTTTCTCCTTTCCCGTTTTTGTACCACCATTGTAGGTAGTCATCGGAACCTTCCATTTGAGCAATGAACTCTTTTTCCGGTTTGGATAATTCCGATTTACCATTTTTGTCTTTTTTTGCGATAAAACACTTTGCATCCTCTTGTTTTAATATAGACTTAGCGCTTGGTCTTATTTCTTCACAATCAGAGAAAATATCAACAGAATTAGGAATGGTCCAATTCTCATTTGTTGTTATTTCGTCAGTCTTTGTCGGCAGATTTTTATATAACTCTTTTGCGTCGTCTATTACCTGTTTGAAATGAGCATTATTATTCTGGCTAAAACTCATTACAATCATTTGAATAAGATCATCGTCTGAAATAGAAAGTTCAGATTTAAACCAGCTGCGAATAGCCGTTTTAAGGATATTTTGAGAACGAGCAATTTCATACGGATTCACCATTTTACGAATAAATCCATCATATAAACTCTGGATCTCTGCTTTACTTCTGTTAATTTGTTTTTTATCTTTAAATTGTACTTCTTGCTCTCCTCCTTTATCTATTTCCTGGACGACAGCCTCTAATTTTATGGTCTTAACTATTTGATTTACATCACAATTGATTTTATCCTTCAGTCTGTAATTTAGCGCTGCCTCATTAAATACTTTCTTAAAATCGCCGGATAATCTGGTTAGTTCTCTTTTACGACGAATATGTTCGCTAAATATGTGGGGACGAGAACTATATATATCATGGTCAATTGTTAATCTTTGCTGACTAACATAATCCTTTGCCAAATCTTCAACAATTGTAAAATTATCGGATGCTGTATATACATACCCATAATTGAGTTCCGGTTTTTCTTCATAATGCATCTGTTCCGGCATTCGCATAATTCGTCCCAACGTCTGAATATTGAACTCATATCGTTCATTATTCCATTCACGTTGCAAGAATAAAATGCTTGCTCTTGGACAATCCCAACCTAAAGCAATAGCTTCCTTAAATATTAGAACTTCAACAGCACTACTATTTAATTCAACTTCTTCTTTATTCCTGTGATCTTCGGATAACCATAAAGCAACTTTCCCATTTTGTATGGTCAGTCCTTGTTCGCTCAAGAAAGCAATAATTTCATCTTCAGGATTGCTTACATCATTTGCCCTTTTGTTTGGAATTTGAATAAGTAATAGCGGATTAATATCTTTATTAAGGCTCGTGTATGCACTTCGTAATTGGGTACGTTTGCGCAAAGCCATTCTTAATATGTCTTCATTATTTTTAATCGAAGATGGCTTTTCATCATTGATACGCACCTCTTTTTTTATCATGCCTTCGTCGATTACTTCTCTCAAAGGTATATCAATTAAGGTGCCGGATGAATTCTTCGGGGTGGCTGTAACTTCAATAATAAGTCTTGGCGCAATTATTTCAATTAACTCTTTCGATTTATCGGTATTTGCATTTCTATGGCTCTCGTCTATCAACAAAACGAGGGTACAACCGTTATCCCTTGTATTTTCTACAACTGTCTGCAAATTCCAATTTTGTTCATTATCGACACGGAAAAGTGAATTTTCCTTGTTTATACTCTCCCAGTTAATGAACATTATCTGGTTTTGCTCAATTGCATTATTGTTTAGGTCTGCATTGGTAATACATTCCAGCAATCGCTCATCTTCAAAATATAAAGACAAACTATTTAAGCTTTGTTCATGCAAATTGTTTACGGAGATCCAGATAAAGGCAAAAGATATTTCGGGATTATCTTTTACCATTTGCGTTAACGCTTGTGCCACCATATATGTTTTTCCGGAACCCGTAGGAGCTTTGAAAATAATGGTACCACTATCACGATATGGGTCTTTCAATAACTCTTTGGCTGTGTTTGCCAGTTTGTTGATATATTTTTTCTGGTATTGAATCTCTTTCATTTTTTCTTCATTTTAGAGATTTTACGATATACGTTTATTATCGCTTCGGGTATAGGCTTTACCGCGAACTGAATATTTAGTCCTGCAAAGTCTTCGGCATCATAGGTGTGATCATAACTGAACACATATATGATTGTCTCCAATTCAGACCTGTTCTCATTTAAATAATCAATACAATCATATATGTAATCCTCATCATATATGATAGCCATTTGTTTATTTGCGCTTTTGAATACAGAAAAATCACTTTGATTATTTCTTTCTCGGATTAGTTCATAGCAATCTTCAGCGACACATAGTATATCTGTGCTGCTGTTAACTAATTCCCGTTTGTCGTTATCAGACACAACAACAGGAACGAATGTTTGCGTATAGTATTTAAGATTTGCAGGTATTCCCGATACATCTGCATAGCCTTCGATTACTTTTTTTATTCTCGGATATGTTACTTCAGTACAAATATTATTTTCATTATTCGTGCATAGTATAAATCTACGATTACCTCCATCGGTTTTGTTTAATTTTAATATAGCATGTCCTGTGGTGCCACTCCCTGCAAAAAAATCTAATACAACAGAATCTTTCTTACTAGCCCAAAACATTAATCTTTGTATTAAAGATGTAGGTTTTGTATACTCAAATACCTTTTCTCCAAATAATTTATTTAACTCTTTTTTTGCATTATCATTTGAAAACACATTATCAGTCAAATCTAATGTCGTGGCATTTTTCGCTCTTTCTGAATATTCTATAAAATATGTTCCATCTTCGTCTTTATTAATAGTTGCATTTTGATATGTTTTAGTATATATTCTTTTTCCTTTCTTAGTTCTTTTAACAACGATAAAACCATTTGCTAATCCAAAATCATATAATTCTTTAGACCATCTCCAACAATAATCACTAGAAGGGTTACGTTGCTGCCGAATAATCATGTCATCGTATGACACACCTCCTGGTCTAAATATTTCACCTTCTAATTTTATCTCATAATCTAAAGAGACTGAATATTGTATGGAACTATAATCTAAAGTTTGACTTAGCTTATATTTCCCACGACTTTCCACATACTCATCTTCATGTTTATATTGCTTATCTACCAATTCAAGTTTATTAAATGTTCTTCCTTTATTTTTACAATAGGCTATAACAAAATCATTATTATCTGCTACTACATTAGTAGTTTTTCCTGCTTTCTTAGTGATTCTTGGTAATGTTGCAATATAATTCTTTTCTCCAAAAATTGAATCACATAATAACTTTAATTGTGCTAACTCATTCTCATTTATTGATATAAAAATGATTCCATCATATGTCAATAAATTTCTTGCTAGCCTCAATCTTTTGCTTATAAACGATAGCCACTTACTATGTCTATACCGATCATTCTCATCTACCCAACTATCATTATATTTCCATTCGTATTTCTTACCCGTATTATACGGGGGATCAATATAAATAACATCAATACTCTTTTTGTGCGAAAAACTCAAAGCATATAAAGAGTGATAATTGTCACCCTCAATAATGATATTATACGGTAATGATTTGTCTTTGACAATCTCCCGCGTCTTATCTTCTTTCAGCAATGGAAGTTCTGCCTCGCAACGTTTTGCGACATCTTCTTCCTTGTCTTCCCAGACAAGGCCATACTTCTCCTTTTCTAATTTTAGTATTTTATCAATCAATTGCTCTCTTGATAAACTATCATATTTAGACTGTTTTGCCATATATCTTGTCTCGCTTTTTTTAGATTTGTAAATCAATTTACAATGTCTATTTTCTGTAAACCTCGCTCAACGTTTTTCCTTCTGCATCCTTCCATCTTGTCCAGCCGTTGGAACTGCCACCTACAACCATTGCTGCGGCCGCAGATGGTGAGGCGAAAGTGTAATCTGCTTTAAGGATAATCTTGCCTTTTGCTTGCGTGCAATTAACTTTAATAAAAGCATTGCGTTTCTCGATGGATTGCGGTTTGAGTGAATCGCACTCTCCACTACGCAGTTCGCTTCCGGCTAATACAACAAATTCTTCATTCTCGCGCAGATACCCCTTAGCATCGCTCCCAGCTCTCTTGCAATAAAAGATGTGTTGCTCCGGCTTAGCCTGTTCCTTTTTTGAACTGAAGATATCACAGCCGACAAACTGCGTCAAGAACTGTACATACTCAAAAAACTGCTCTGCCGGAATGCGATGTTGCGGAGTCGTTGCCGGTTTCTTTGGCACTTGGGTGTTCTCAGAGAGATCATAATTACCGACTTTCTTGGCTAAGTCATAGGCGATAGCTTCCAAATAATGAATACTCGTCAGATGCAAAGAATTGTCATTGGCTTGGAAACACATGGCTTCTGTCCAGAATGTCTTGTTCCAATGCTGCTGCAAACGCTTCTTGAACGAATCGGTCTGACCAACATACGCCTTCCTTGTCTCTCTATTCAGGAGAACATACACAGCAGGTTTATCAATAGCATCTGCGATTTGTGCGAGTACGGCATTATCGTCATGACGAATCAGAAACAATTGGCAAACGCAATTGTCGATATATACTTGCCGAGAACTATCTATATCCTCTCCAAATAAGATGGTATGTACTATCTTTGCCATAGTTTTATTTATTTTCTTTTTTATTGCTGTGTTAATGGCAGTGTTAGGGGGATTCCCTATGTATGTCGGGGGTATATTTACTACGACACAATTTCCCAATGACCGCCAAAATCTCCCCCAACACGGCGGATGATACCAAGTTCGCGGAGTTTTTGCATGTGTTTGTCTATTCCTCGCGGATTTTTGCCCAACCGGGTTGCTATTTGAGGGATGGTAATTTTAGGGTTTTCCCGAATGATATCAACAATACTTTTCCGCGTACCCGTCAACGTACTTGTCAACGTATCTGTCAACGTACTTGTCTGACCACTTTTCTGTGTAGTCTGATTATCTTTCATTGAGTAAACAAATTTCAGCGCGCAAAGGTACAACTTATTTTTGACATATGCAAATAAATTTGCATAATATATGCAGATTTTTTAGCGGGATTTGATGGTGCGGTACAGGATGGCACGGAGGAAGGAGGGGAAATGGATGTAACGCTTGGGGCGATGCGTGGTTTTGTCAATGGGAGCATCGTCGTCAGGAGCGGAACCACGCTTGCCAGGAAACTGGCGTTCAAAACGGGAACGGAACAGATTTATAAGCGGCTCCGCCTCATCCCACGTGTAATAAACAGGAACTTTGCGCAACGCATAGACAGCCAGCTTTTCCTTCGGAATAACACCGTCGTTCTTCTCCATCAAAATCAACTGCGCGGCACGGTTCGACGCCTCTGTCCAACAGTTGATATTACGGAGCTCCTCACCCTTCGGAGGATCGATTTCGTAATCGCGGGGATGCTTGATGACATACGCCTCCTGAGGTCCTTTGGCAACAGCTTTGCTATTGCGGATTTTGTACGTTTTCTTGCGATTGACGATGCCATGCGGCGTCAATGTGCCATGAAATGAATCAAATGGATTTTTTAATGTGACTTGTGCCATGTTTGGTACGATTTTTGTTGTGTAAATATTAGAGTTCTTATTTTCTTTCCAACGGGAATAAATTTGCGGTGAACTTGGCTGTCAGAAGATGGTCATAAGCCTTTTATATGTCCTTTCAGTCTTCTGAACAACCTATAAATCACCTATAAATAACCTATAAATTACGTATAGTTGGATGGGGGGTGGTTAACCGTTTAGGGTTTAACGTTTAGGGTTTAACGTTTAGGGTTTAACGTTTAGGGTTTAACGTTTAACGTTTAGCGTTTAGCGTGTAGCGTTTAACGTTTAGGGGGGTGAGCGTGTAAGATTTAACGTGTTGGGTGTACTTCAGAGTTTGCGGACGGCGGACATGAACTGGTTGCCGCGATCCTCGTAAGACTTGAATAAGTCAAACGAAGCACAACATGGCGACAACAAAACCGTATCACCTTCATGCGCAGCATGATATGCTGCCTGAACGGCATCGTTGAGATTGTTCGTGTCGATAATAGTAACCTCTCCCCGTCCCTCCCCACAAGGGAGGGAGGATATTTTCTCTCCGGCTCTTTCATCAAGAGAGAGAGAAGATTTAAACCCCTCTCCGGCTCTCCCCTCAAGGGAGAGAGAAGATTTTGCAAACTTGTCAAAATGTTCGTGGAGTTTTTCGTTGTGCAAGCCCATGAAAATGAGCGTGTGGCACTTCTCGCGAACCAAATCGTCAATCTCCGAATAATCGTTGCCCTTGTCCTTGCCGCCGAGAATAAGCACCGTCGGCGTGGTCATGGACTCCAACGCATACCAACAGGAATTGACGTTCGTTGCCTTGCTGTCGTTAATCCAACGCACACCCTTGACGGTTGCCACATACTGCAAGCGGTGCTCCACTCCGGCAAACTGCTTCAAGGATTCGCGGATGACATCGTTCTTGATGTGCAAAACCTGCGCGGCAATGGATGCCGCCATCGAGTTCAGTTGGTTGTGCTTGCCCTGCAACGACAGTTCCTGATAGGGCATGACAAGCGGTTCGCCTGCCTCAACCACCAAGTCGTTGCCACGGATATAGGCAGCATTGCCGGACTTGCCGAACGGATAAAGCGTTGCGCCAAGCGACATCTTCCGTATCTCGCGGTCAATGACCGGATCCTCCGACCAATAAATGAACGCATCGTCCTTCGTCTGGTTCTGCGTGATGCGGAACTTGGCATTGACGTAGTTCTGGAACTCGAAATTATAGCGGTCAAGGTGGTCAGGCGTGATATTGAGCAGAATCGCCACGTTCGCGCGGAAATCGTACATGTTGTCGAGCTGGAAAGACGAGAGTTCGATGACATAGTAATCATGGTGTTCGTGCGCGACCTGCAATGCCAGTGACGCACCGATATTGCCTGCCAGACCGACATTCAAACCTGCACGGCGGAGAATGTCATAGATAAGCGAGGTCGTGGTGGTTTTGCCGTTGGAGCCGGTGATGCAAATCATCTTGGCATCGGTGTAGCGGGCAGCAAACTCGATTTCGGAGATGACGGGAACTCCCTGAAACCCCTCTCCGACTCTCCCCTCAGGGGAGAGAGAAGAATGGTAATTTTGGATTTGTCGGATGATAGGAGCATCGTTCGGGATGCCGGGCGATTTGATGATTTCATCGGCATCTTTGAGTTTGTCAAACGTATGTCCGCCATCCTCCCATGCAATGCCGTGCTGGTCGAGCAAGGCGCGATACGGAGGTTTGATTTCGCCCATGTCGGAGACAAAAACCTCAAAACCTTTTTCTTTGGCGAGAATAGCGGCACCTGTTCCGCTTTCGCCAGCACCGAGAACTACAAGAAACCCCTCTCCAGCTCTCCCCTTAGGGGAGAGTGTATAATTAGTATTCATATTAGATGTTTTTTTATACATTCTATTGTTTGGTCTAAATTGTTTATTACTTCTTCGTTCGTAAAACGTAAGATATAATAGCCCTCTGACTTGAGCTTTTGCTCTCTGACAGCATCAAATTCCTTTTGCTCCCCACCCGCGTGATATTTACCATCTACCTCAATAATCAGTTGGTGCTGAAGGCAAACAAAATCAACAATATAATCATCTATAATATGCTGCCGACGGAATTTTGCACCTAATTGTTTGTTTCTGATACGTTGCCATAACATATACTCTGCGTCCGTTTGATGATTGCGGAGTTGGTGCATATTATCTCTCAAAATATGGTATGCATACGTCCGCGCAGTAATATATTTTGGTATCTCGCTCATTTTTCTCCTCCCGTGAGGGGAGGTCGGGAGGGGGTATTTATCTTATTTTTAATGTCAAAATTGTGATGGCGGCGAGGATGAGCGTGACGATGCAGAAACGAAGGACAATCTTTGTCTCATGGTGCAGATTGCCGCTGCCTTTGAAGATAATCGCACAGGTCGGGTCGTTCTTCAGAACCTGCTCCACCGACGTGCGGAAATGGTCATGCAACGGCGTGCGTTTCCATACACGCACATGGCGACCTTTCTTCTTGTTATACTTATAGACCTGCGTCTGGAGAATGACGCTGACGCTCTCCATGAGGAAGACACCGCAGAGCACGGGAATCATCAACTCCTTGTGAATGACCATCGCGCAAACGCCGATAATGCCACCAACTGTCAAACTGCCCGTATCACCGAGGAAGACCTGCGCAGGAAAGCCGTTAAACCACAGATAACCCACCAACGCACCGACAAACGATGCGAGGAAGACCACAAGTTCTTCGCTGCCGGGAATGTACATCACATCGAAATATTCCGCCCACACGACACTACCGCTCGTGTATGCCAATATGAGCAACGCGACACCGATTATCGCCGAGTTGCCTGCACACATACCGTCCATGCCGTCGTTGAGGTTTGCACCGTTGCTCACAGCCGCAACCACGAAAATCGTCAGCAGCACGAAGAAAATCCAGCCGAAGCGGTATTTGTTGTTTTCGCCCGTCCAGCTGAAGAGGTCGGCATAGTTGAAGTTATGGTGTTTGACAAACGGAATGGTGGTCTGCGTGGACTTGATTTCCGGCGTTTTCTCGACCACGACGATGTTGTTCTCAATGTGACTTGTAACGACTTCGTTCATCGACACGGCAGGTGCGAAACGCAATGTGAGACCAACAATCAATCCAAGCGTCACCTGTCCGGCAATCTTGACCCAGCCGTTAAGACCGTCTTTGTTCTTGCGGAAAGTCTTGATATAATCGTCCGCGAAGCCGAGTGCGCCCATCAGCAAAGTGGTGATGAGCAACAGAAGCATATAGACGTTGGTCAGTTTGCCAAGCAGCAGACACGGCAGCAGAATGGCAGCAATGACAATCAATCCGCCCATGGTCGGCACACCTTTCTTGGCGACGTTGAACGGGTCGAGTTTCTCGTCGCGCTGCGTCTCGGAGATGTTGTGACGCTTCATGTAATTGATGAACCAGTTGCCGAACCAGATGCTGGTACACAAGGCAATAATGCCCGCCATGATGGCGCGGAAGGAGATGTAATCGAACAGCCGTGCGCCGGCAAAATGGCCGTAAGCGGTGGTGAGGTAATCGAAGAGATGATAGAGCATAATTTACGATTTAGCGATTTACGATTTAGCGATTTACGATTTAAGCATTTATTTTTTCATTTTCGCATTTTAGCATTTGCGCATTTTCTCATTTTCTCATTTTTTCATTTGCACATTTTCTCATTTTTTCATTTTCTCATTTTTTCATTTGCGCATTTTTTCATTTGCGCATTTAGAGGCATTTGCGGACGATTTCGTGGTCGTCGAAGTGGTGCTTCACGCCTTTGATGATCTGGTAATCCTCGTGGCCTTTGCCGGCAATGAGAATGACATCTCCGGATTGGGCTATCGTGCAAGCGGTTTTGATTGCCGATTCACGGTCTTCGATAATCAAGGTTGAACGGAGTTCTTCCTCCGTCAAGCCTGCCGCCATGTCTTTCAGTATATCAGCAGGTTCCTCGTCACGCGGATTGTCTGATGTCAAGATCAACTGGTCACTACCATGCTTCGCAATCTGCGCCATCATCGGACGTTTTCCCTTGTCACGGTTTCCGCCGCAGCCAACCACCGTAATGAGTTTGCCCTTGCGAATCTCGTTAATCGTCTGGATGACATTATCCACCGCATCGGGCGTGTGCGCATAATCGACAATCGCCGTCCACCCTTTCGGCGAACGAATGGTCTCAAAGCGTCCGTTCACAGGCTTCAAAGTACTCAAAACACGCAGCACTTCCATTTTCTCAAAGCCGAGATTCAATGCCGCGCCATAGATACAGAGCAGATTGCTGACATTGAATCGTCCGACCAACGGCACAAACACTTCCTGTCCGTCCATGTTCAGCAACATGCCGTCGAAGCCTTCTTCGAGAATCTGCGCGCGGTAGTCCGCCATTGCACGCACCGAATAAGAATAGACCTTAGCCTCCGTATTCTGCGTCATTACGAGCCCGTTCCGGTCATCCTTATTCGTTACGGCAAAAGCATTGCGTTTCAGGCTGTCAAAGAGCCGTTTTTTCGTATCGCGATAGTTGTCAAAAGTCTTATGATAATCAATATGGTCGCGCGTGAGATTGGTGAACAACGCTCCGTCAAAGTCCAAGCCGGCAATGCGTTCCTGCGCAATCGCGTGCGACGAAACCTCCATAAACGCGTACTCGCAGCCCGCGGCCACCATTTGTGCGAGCAAGCCATTGAGTTCCAGTGCATCCGGTGTGGTATGCGTGGCAGGCACAGCCTCCTCGTCCACATAATTCACGACCGTTGAAAGCAATCCCGCTTTGTGTCCTAACGCGCGCGCGAGTTTATATAACAAGGTGGCGATGGTAGTTTTGCCGTTCGTGCCGGTTACACCGACCAGTTTCATCTTGTGCGACGGTTCGCCAAACCACTTGCATGCCATCAGCCCCAATGCCTTGTCGGTGTTTTCCACCAGCACATAGCACACGCTGTTTGCCGCAGCAGGCATAAACTCCGCGTTTGAAAGCACTACTGCCGCCGCGCCTTTGGCGACACAACCATCAATGAACGCATGTCCATCTACTGCTGTGCCCACCTGCGCAACAAACATATTTCCCGCTTCCACTTTGCGTGAATCAAACTGGATGCCAGTAATATCGACATTTGCATAGCCGACCACTTTCAGCGGCGTAATCACTTTCAGTAACTCGTTCAGTATCATAGTTTTATCTTTTTGTCAGTTCCAATTCGCCTTTATGAATGGCGTAGCAATCGCTGTAGGCAATCGTCTTTTCTGCAATCGTCCGCACTACGTTTCCGCAATCGTAACCCGCATCGTAGGCAGGCCAGTTCTGCGGATTCTCAATCATGCAGATGCAGGTATATTGCGGTGCCTCTTCCGGAAAATATCCCACAAAGGTCATGCGGTGGTTCTTGCCCGTATAACGCCCGTTCCGAAGCAACTGTGCCGTTCCTGTCTTGCCGGCAATATGCACCAAGTCGCTCTGCGCTTTGTATGCCACAATCCGCCCTGCCCATTTGCGCACGGATGCCGTTCCGAGGTTGTTGTCCCAAACCACATCGTGCAAGCACAGACGGATATCGTTCAACGTAGATTTCTTGCACATCGACGATTTGATGGTCTCCGTTTTGAACTCCTTTACGGTCATTCCGTCCTGCTGCAATTCGCTCACCAGCATCGGACGGATCATCTTGCCGTTGTTCGCGATGCCGTTGTAGAACGCCAGAATCTGCATCGGGCTCAGTTCCACCGAATAGCCGTAAGCCATCTTGCTTATTGTTACGGCATCCTTCGGCACTTGTATCCGCGGACCGTCTGCACCGGGGATTTCGCTGTAGAAGCTGTCCCGCAGATTCATCTTCTCCAGTTTGCGGACGAACTTCGCCGCATCACCGTCATATGCTTTGGTGACAATCTTCGCCAACGCAATATTCGAACTGATTGCCAGCGCGCTTCTGACGGTATAAATCGTGTCTTTGGGGTGCGAATCCGTGTGTTTGGACTTGCCGAGGTACATCCATCCGTCGCGATAGACTTTAATCGTGTCGTACAGCCCGACTTTTCCGTCATCCAACGCTGCCATCAATGCAATCGTTTTGAATGTCGAACCCGGTTCCACACGTGTCACGGCATGGTTCATTGCCTCGGAATAGGAGCCGTCCGCATTGCGGTCAAGATTCGTAATGGCTTTGATGTGCCCTGTTTTCGTTTCCATAAGAATACAGCAGCCCCAATCCGCTCTTGTCGCATTCAAACGCTCACGCAAAGCCGTTTCCACGATATCCTGCAAATCCGCATTCAGCGTGGTCACAACGTCCAATCCGTCCTCCTCGTCTTCCACGGTCACATTCTCCCAACGTCCTCCGACACGCTGTCTGGTACTCACGCCGTCCTTGCCTGCCAATTCCTTTTCAAAGGCTTTCTCAAGTCCCGCATTTCCCTGACCGCCATCGCCATAGATGGTACCAATTGTGCGGCTTGCCAAACTGCCGAACGGTTTTACGCGGCGGTGCTGGTCCTCAAAACTGATGCCGGATTTGTAAACACCTCTGCGTACCAGCGGCAATTTCACGACCTCCTTCCGCTCGGTGTACGTGATACGGCGTTTCGACAACTTGGGAATCATCTTTCCTTTTCCCTTGTTTGCCTTGAACGCTGTAACCATGATATTTTTGTATTCCTCGCTTGTACGGTCGCCGATGATCCGGTTCAAGCCGTCTGCAATCGAATCGACGTACTTATAGAACAATGTGTCACCGCCCAAGTGCAGGGCTTCCACGCGGGTATCCATTGTGATGTAGTACTGCGGCATGCTGGAAGCCAGCATACGTCCCTCGCAATCCAAGATATTGCCGCGTGTTGCAGGTATTGGCTGGTTCGTCTTGATCTGGCTTTTTGCCACTTGCAGCCACTGGTCACGTTCTTTGGTCTGAATGACAAATATCTTCACGAGCACAGCAATAAAGCCTGCTGTAATGAGCAGGAAGATTGCTGCAAAGCGCAAAATCGTATTTCGTTGGTTGTCACCCATATCAATGCTATTTGATTTTAACAGCAGGCGTTTTGTTTTCTTTCAACTTGCTGCCGCGTGCTTCCAGCTCCTTCACCACTTGTGATTGGCGTGTCAGGGTCACTAATTCCGTCGATAGCGTCAGATACTCGAATTTCTTGTCACGCACTTCGTCACGAAGATCGCTCAACCGGCGCTGTTGCTGCATAGAGCGGTAGCCCGCAAGAATATATATGAACACAAGACCGACAATGAGCGCAATCAGTTTGTACTGCTTGCGAACCCATTCGCTACGGAGTAATTCTCCGTTCAAGAAGCCCTGTATTGTCTTTGTCTTCATATAATCTCTACACTTTTTGCGCGACGCGCAAGCGCGCACTTCTGGCTCTGGGATTGCGTTCCACTTCTTCGGCGGAAGCACTCAGTCCTTTCTCTATCAATGTAAACGGAGAAAGTATATTGCCGTAAAAATCTTTTTCAATCTCTCCTTCGAGGTTGCCGCTGCGAAGAAAGTTCTTCACAATCCGGTCTTCCAGTGAATGATATGTCAGCACGGCAATCCGTCCTCCGGGCTTAAGCAAATCCTTTGCTGCAACAAGCATTTCACGGAGTGCTCCAAGTTCGTCATTCACCTCAATCCGCAATGCCTGGAACATACAAGTCAGTTCTTTCTTCCGCCGCGGGTCAATATTTTCGACATCAATGTTCAGCGCTTTCAGAACATCGCCGGTTTTTGCAACAGGTCGTGCCTGTATCAGTTTGCGCGCCAACTGCCGGGCGTTTTTCAGTTCCCCATACAATGCCAACACCCGCGCCAGTTCTTCCTCGCTATATGTATTTATAAGGTCTGCCGCGGTTTGTCCGGCTTTCTGATTCATGCGCATATCAAGCGGTGCATCAAAACGGAAACTGAATCCTCTGTCTGCTTCGTCAAAGTGATGGAAACTCACGCCCAAATCGGCAATCAGCCCGTCTATTTCCGCCACACCGTAAAAGTCCATAAAGTTGGACAAGTACCGGAAGTTCCCGTGTACAAAGTGCCAACGCGGATCATCAATGCTGTTCCGGTATGCATCCAAATCCTGGTCAAAGGAATAAAGCGCGCCTGCCCCTGCTTCGAGAATGGCGCGTGAATGACCGCCACCTCCGAAAGTGACATCCACATAGACACCGTCCGGCTTGACATTCAAGCCGTTGATTGTCTCTGTCAACATCGCCGGTATGTGGTATATGGTGTTCATTTTCTCATTCTGACGCGGATACGCTCTGCAAGGTCATGCTGCTCCAGTTTCTTGTTGGCAAACACTTCCGGATTCCACAATGCGAAGCGGTCAAACATTCCGACAAAGACCATTTCTTTGCTTTCGGAATTGGTTTGTCCGTCATTAAGGCACTCAAAGTTCCGTTTTTGCAGCAGAATACGTCCCTGATTATCAGGCTCCAGCATTTCAGCGTCAGACATAAACTGCATCAGCAGTAACTGGTCTTCAGGATCCCATTCGTCCAGCGCATTACGCAATGCAGCCACCTTGTCGTTCCACACCGTTTCGGGATAGAAAATCAGGCAGGCATTGTCCGTATCACGACGCATGACAATGCGTTTGGATTCCATTTCCGCCAGAATCTTGCGGTAACCTGCCGGCACAAAGATACGACCTTTCTCGTCTGCCTTGACCTCGATATTACCAATAAATGTACTCATGTCAATTTACGATTTGACGATTTACGATTTACGATTTTTCTGTTTTTCTTCAAAAAACGCTGCAAAGGTACAAAAAATATTTGATATTTCCCCACTTTTCACCACAAAAAATTTACAAACATTGTTTTATACCGGTTTTCAACAAGCACAAACATAAATAAACTCACTGAATTTCAGTGAGTTATAAAAGTTTTCAACAATGTGGAGAAAAGTGGTGTAAATGGCACCAAAATGGTGGATTAGTACAAGAACTTCGCCCAAAG
>CAJOFT010000010.1 GCA_905234025.1 Paludibacteraceae bacterium | reverse complement strand
ATTCAGTTTGCGGGATGTTATATTGCTTTTTCATATCATTTACGATTTTGAGATTTACGATTTGATCATTTATTTGGTCATTTTGCTGATTTATGATTTCCGCTTGAGTGGGAAGCAAGTGACTGATTATTCAATCACTTGTCCCATTACGGAATAACGTTTGCCGTCACGGATGATGATGATTCGTCCGTTCTCAAGCACTTTGCGGACTCCATCTGCATCGGTGCCGATACGTTCAATAGCGGTAGTTGTGCCATGACCTTCGCCGAAGCTAAGCTTCATACCGCGGTGAATCGGAGAATTATTCGGCCCGGAAGTATCCGCATTGAAATATGCACGGAAGCCCTTCACCGTAACAGCCGCATCCGGCCAGTAGAGTTGGTTTCCACGACCGAGATAAATGATGTCATGGGTATCATTCTCTGTTTGTGCGGCAAGACCTACGTTATTAAACACACCCTGATACTTCACGCCTTCGGAGACCTTGTATGCCGGAGTAGCGGCAGAGATAGTTACATCGCGGAAGAGCAGCGGTTTATCGTAAGAAGCGGCATTAGCCATCACAAAGTACGGTACGCCTGCTGTAATCGTGCCTGTCGGAGCGATGGAGATAATAAGTTCCTCATTCTGAACCTCCACATAATCGAAGTACTTGATTGTGAAGTTATAGAGCGGGCAGTCTGCATCAGCGAGCTGTTCGGCAGACAAGTCGAACGGCAAGCAGAGCGTGCTATAGTAACCGTCAAACTGCAACGGGCGGGTCATGAGTACGTCAAGCGTCTGGTCAGCCAATCCGGTGAGACGGGTCTGGAAGTTATCCTCGCCGTCCGTGAACAATTCGGTACGTGCTACGCGTACATCATCAATATAGAAGTCGCCGTCGCCGGTATTACCTTTGAATCTGATAGCGATATACGCATCAGCCGAAACGGAAGCGAACGATACAGCACCTAATTGGTAGGAGGCACTTGCGGTCAAGGCGGCACCGACAGCCGTAAATGTTCCCTTGTTGTCTTTGTCAGTCATGTAACCGACTTGGATAGTAGCACCTGCAGTTCCTTTATAATAGAAGGAGATAGCCAGTTTATTGAGTGCCATTGAGAGCTTGGGCAGAACGACGAAGGTTTCGCTGCCGGTGTTTTTCGAAGCAAGCACATCCAACGCCTTGCTGCCAGTATGAGCACTCCCATTGGAGAAATATGCGTGATACCCGGAAGCATAATGCGTAGTCCAGCAAGTAGGTGTCTGTCCCCACGTTCCGCCTTCGAAGTCATATTCGAACGGGCTGTCATCCGTGAGTGTGAATGTGCCGCAGGTGGTAGAGAAGGACTTGCTGATGATTTCGCTCTGGTCATCCGCTGCGCAATAGGAACGCACATAGAAGTCGTATGCTGAAGCGGGTTGCAGGTTGTCAATGGTTGCGTTGCGTGATGACGTGAGGTGCGCATCCTCGCTATCCCAATCAGGTGTTTCTCCTGAAGGCACGCAGATATACTGGTACTGCGATTCATTCTTTGCCGGAGCTGTCCAGGCAATCGTTGCCGAGTTGGCGCCGATAGTGGTATTGGCATTGTCCCAACCAGCCGGCTTGAAGCAGGTGGGAGCCTTCTCCACCTTCACATTGTCAATATATGCATTGGCATAACTTGACGTAGTATTTGCCATACAGAAAGCGATATAAACGGCCTCGTCACCCCAATCGCTCATCTCCACCTCGTAAGGGCTAACCTCATTATATGCAGAACGGGTCGGCAGCGTTTCTTTAGGAACGAAATCACCATTCGCCTTCACATAACCAATCTGCACATCACTATTTGAATGGCGGTAATGGAATGTAATCATCAATTTATTGATAGCAGTCTCAAATCCCGGCAGAATCGCTGTTTGCGTCGAGTTACCATAGAAGCCAAGACATTTACCGGAACCTCCATAAGCAGCACTTCCGCTAAGCACTTGCGGATAGTCGCCGCTACCAATCTTATCCCAACATGATGGAAGTTTGTATGTTGTTGCGCTTTCAAAATTATTCTCGTATGGCAATTCTGCTTCTGCAATAGCATCACACTTGGTTTTGAAGGAAGCGGCAGTGCTGTAGCCACTGGTGCAACCTTCGGCACAAGCGACTTTCACTTCATATGTGCTATTGGCATCCAGGCCGGTTAATGCATATGGTTTTGTGATGTTAGACTTTGTTGTCCATGAGCCTGTTCCTTTGCGGTATTGCAGATTCCATGTACTTTCACCATTATTGGCTGTCCAGTTAACAGAAGCACTATTATTTGTGATGGCAGAAACTGTCACCCCACTCGGTGCTTGGCATGTCGGAATAAATGATGCGCTACGTGTTAATTCACTTTGGTCACTTGGGCCACAATACGAACGAACGCAAACCTCATAGGAAGAACCGGTAGTCAAGCCGCTTACAGAAGCCGATTTGGTGCTTGTAGCATCAGACCAAGAAGAAGGGGTAGCACCGGCGGCAACGACGGCATATTGCCATTGCGTTTCGCCGTGTCCGGACTCCGTCCAACTGAAGTTAACACCATTATATGTAGAAGAATTAACCGTTACGCTTGCAGGTTTGAAGCAAGTGGGAGTTTTGGTAATGACAATATTATCAATATACGCTTCATTTTTATAAGTACCATTGTCTATTTTGAATGCAATTCGTGCCCCAGAAGGAGCGCCTGAAATTACCAATTCATAGGGAGCACTATCATAACTATCTCTGCGAGTTAAAGGAGCCAAAGAAGTAAATGTATTATTGGAATAATAACCAACCTTCAATTGTCCATATGAGGTACTTGTAGTGTAATTCTTGTAATAGAATGATATTGTCAAAGTATTCAAGTCTTCCGTGAACAAAGGAAGGACAGCTGTTTGATTAGCACTTGAAGAACCATACATATACAAACATTGTCCAGTTTTTCCGCCTGAGCTTCTAACATATACGGACTCATCACCGGAAATTGCCATCCAGCAATCCGGCATATTATGATACGTGTTATAATTTGCATCATAACCAGCCTGAACACCTTCAAAATCTTCTGTGAAGCCAATACCCGTTTGTGCCACACAAGGAGTTGTGAAAGTTTGTGATGTTGTCCATCCGCTCTGTTCGCCTCCACAGTTAGATTGAACTTGCACATAGTAAGTTGTGTTAGCAGAAGGAACCGTTAAAGTATAAGGGTTAGTGGTTGCTGCACGGGTTGTCCATGTTGATTCGTCCGTCGAGAATCGCACATTCCAAGCGGTAGCAGAGCCATTTTCTGTCCAAGAGATTATTCCACTTGTTGCCGAAGCTGCAGAAGCAGAAAGGCCTGACGGTTTGGTGCAAGAAGACGGAACGACAACTTCTATATCGTCAACATAAGCACTTCCGTAAGCAGAAGAACCGCCGGCATAACGAATAGCAATATATGATTTAGCATCCGCACCACTTAACAAGAAACCATCAACTTGCGTATATTCCGTCTTTTGATCTAATGTTCCATTTGTCAACACTTTGAATGTCGAAGCGTCAGCCGGATTGGTCATATATCCAATTTGCAACTTGGCATAAGAAGAATTCACAGTATTATTTTTATACCAGAAAGAAATAGCTTTTGTATCGGGATTGGATATATATGGCAAAACAATAATGGACGAACTCGAAGACCCGCCACCATAGAAATATAGATATTTATTTCCTGCATGAGCAGAACTAGACGAACTATATACATATGGGAAATTTCCAAATCCAGAATATTCATATGCAATTCGCTGCCAGCAATCAGGGATGTTATAAACCGATGAGCCGGTGGTCACATCTTCAAAACCATAAGATGACAAAGTAGAAAGAGCCGTACAAGACGTTGTAAAAGCAACAGATACTGGATCGCTATTTGATTCTTCGCAACTTCTACGAAGATAGAATTTATAATTAGAGTTTGCGGTCAAACCAGTAGAAATAGTTGCAGAGTTAGAAGTTGTAGTAGTCGCACTTGCCCAATGAGAATCTGCGAGTACAGTTGCTGCCGGAAGGCAAACATATTGCCAACGGGCATCTGCAACATCTGTCCATGAAAAAGAAGCCTCAGTATCAGAAACAAATCCTTTTTTCAAACCGGCAGGTGTTTCACAAGATGATTCTTCTCCGCCACCAGAAGGTGCATCTTCATATGTAAATACTGTCCGCGGGATAAAATATCTTGCAGAAGGAGTGATGCCAGCAATAGATGATGAACTATACCCAGCATAAGAATAGAGGCCATCTGTGTTTTTCCCAAGGAAATAAACATGTCCACTATAACTACCCTTTTTAGTCGTTTGTAAATCAAATAACAAATTCTTAGATTTGTCATATATGAAATTTACATTCGATGCAAAAGTAATGGTCATCTCATTACTTGAAATAGAAACGCTTCCATCATAAACTTCAGTTGCACCTGTTATATCAGCAAAACCACTTAAACTGGAAGCAGTCGTTAACATTAAACTTACTTTCCATGTTCCACTACCCCATGTTTGATTCGTAGTTTGAGAACGGAAAGTAATCGCAGTTATTTTTTTACCGTCCATTGCAGCTAAATTAACCCCTTCTGCATTGGAAGGAAAAATAATTTGAGAGCGAACCCATGCTTGACAATTGTACCCATATATAGGCACGTCCTCTTTGTTGCTTGCAGAGGTCTTTAAGATTTCAAGCGTCTCTGCCGCCTTGATTCCACTCCACGGCAAGAGAAATAGTGCCGTAAGGAGGGCAGTAAAGATTAATGAATAATTTTTTCTCATAATACCTTAAAATTTTTAGTGTTAATATTGTTTATTATTGTTTTCATCAATTAGCAGTACATGTAATACAACAAGGAGCACGAAGCTAACGTGTTCTTAGATGGTATTAACAGGTTTTTCAGAACAGGACGCAGCAAACAAACTATTAGCAAACGCCTATCTGATATTATTTCGGGCGCAAAAGTACAGCTTTTTTTTCAAATACGCAAATATTTTGGGCATTTTTATAAAAAAAATGTACTTTGCTGAATGGACTTTGCGAAACGGAACAATTAACGCGGCGGATTAACGCCGCGGAGTGGACAGATGCGGAGACGCAGATATTATCCGGCGGATTTGAGCTGGGCGGAGAGCTGGGCGATGACGTAGCCGCGGAGGGTGGCGTATTTCTTTTTGTCACGCGGTCCGAAGAAACGGCGGTTCGCACGCCGCTGGTAACGCTCAAACTCCTTCTGCCAGTACGCTTTGCGTTCCGGATCCGCCAGTTCGAGTTTGCATTGCTCGACCGCCTGCGAGAACTGGCTGATCGCCGCCTTGCGGGATTCCGCCAAAGGACCTTTGTACGGATGTAATAACCTGTACGCATGATTTCTGCCGAACCGCGTACGATAAATGATATCGCTTTCGCGACCTAATTTGCCTCTCAAAAAGGCAATAAAATCTGAATAATTAACTGCTGCCATAGTTTTGTTAATTAGTTAAGGGGTTAATGTAATTATTTTTAAGAATCGCTCGTCTCAGCGTCGTGTCGGCTTAATCTAACGTGAATCTATCGAGAATCTATCGTGTTTCTTTCGTGGATTTTTCGTGAATGTTTTGTCCTCGCTTCAGTGCGTTTTTGTAAAAAATCGCGCAAAAGTACAACAAAATTTTGGAATACACAAATTTTTTATGACCGAAAATGACAAAAAAAGTGAAAAAACGGAAGAATTTGACAAAAATGAAGAAAAACAGCGAAAAAAAGACAAATAAACAGGAAAACGAAGAAAAATGACAAATAAAAGGAAAATAGGCATTTTTTTTATTATTTGAGAGAGAAAATTTGCATATTCGAAAAAAAAGCAGTATTTTTGCGCGGTTTTATGCGAACTAACAAAATAATATAAATATTTAAGAAAGTATGAAGAAGATTTTGACATTGTGCAGCGCGGTGGTGATGGCAATCACGATGAGCGTTGCGGGAAATGTAGATGTTAGAAACATCAAGTTTGAATTTGCAGGCGCAGACAAGCTTGCAGCAGGCACAATTATCGCGGGCGAGACACCCGCGTACCCAGCAGAGACACCCGTGAACCCGGGAGAGACGACTGCTGATGACGGGAAAATGATGGCGCCAGCAAGCGAACAGGCGACATTAGCCGTGCCAGTGGATCTGCGTTTGCGCAAGACAACGTACAACATGGCTGAATTCGAGTGGTGCTACAACGGTTACTACGAAGAAGGCGGTTTTGCACACAGTATCTGGAAAAAGAACGGTGACAAAGTAGAACTGCTCGTGGGTGCGTTCACGAGTTTCTCGGAAATCGCGTATCTGATTTATCTTGACGAAGTGTCTTTCAAAGAGTATGACGAGTATGACTGCTACGTAGAAAGCCATTACTACATCAGCACGTACTGGATTCTGAACTGCCCGAGCGGCATTGTGAAAGGCGACAACACGGAATTGTGGAACGAAAGCGTTTATGAAACAGGTTCAGGCAAAGACAATTACTTCATGCTGCACAGCGGCGAATATTACTATCAGGTTCAGGAACTGACATACGACGGCGGAGGCAATCCGGTAGTGAACAAAGAAGCCGCACAGGTGAAGTTCGAGTTGGCTGACAATGCGGTGAAGAACCTGAAAGCAGTTGTTTCACCGAACAACCAGAAAGCAACGATTACATGGGAAGAGCCGTTACTGCCCGCAGGCGTGCATCTGTATGTAAATGTACAATCGGGTGCGAAAGTAGCCTATGACAACCTGAATGAGAAGACGACACCTGCCCAGCCGTTGGAAGTGGCAGTGGAAGAAGGCCGCACATACAGTGTTACGGCGCAATACGTAAAGGGTAACGGTACACCAATGGGCGGAGCCGTGAAGATTTATTTCACAACCGGCACGAATCCCTACACCATCACCAGCGCAAAAGCGGAAGTGACCAAAGAAGATTACGTGGATTTCAGTTGGGAAGCCAGCAAAGCAGCCGATTATTACAACGTGATCGTATATCGTGACGGCGGTATTTATGCGGAATATACCGCGACCTCGAAGAAACTGACGAAACAGATTCCGACAGGCACTTACAGTTGGAAAGTAGCCGCATACGAGAAGAGCGAATCCGACGGAATGTTCTACCCGATTACGGAATACGTAGCCGGCAACAACTTCACGACGAAGTCTCCGGATCTGCCGGAAGGTACGTTGGAACTGAATGTAATCGGTCTGGAAGCCTTCTACATGTCGGATTATGCGACACAAGGCAACTATCCGTGGCTGATTTCGATTGCGACCGGTTCGGAAGCGACCTACGGTCGTCCGAATCCGTGGATCATCATCTGGAGTGACCGCGAATACGCCATTTCAGGCAATTACTCGCCGACATTGCAGAACGTGGAAATCGCTTCGACCGCCGGTGATGGCAGTTTGATGAACTATACGGGCGAGTTATCAGGCGCGTCCACAGCAACGAATGCTACGCTGAAACTGGAGTTTGAAGGATTTGACATGGACTACAAGCAAATGGATATGTATATTCCTTATTACAGCGGCGAATTCACGATGACCTGCGCCGACGGAAAGAGCTACTACGGACGCATCAACCAGATGATTTGCGGCGCTTATCCGTACAGCGAGCTGTTCTCCGTAACCCGCAGCACAGTGTTGAGCATGTACATGGAAGAAGGCGGCGAAGCACCTCATGAAGGCATCGAAGAAGTGCTCAGCGGAATGGGACTTGATTTGAGCCAACCGATGTATAATATTGTAGGTCAGCAAGTTGACGCTGAATATAAAGGCATCGTAATCCAAAACGGAAAGAAATATTTAGTTAAATAATTAAATTTTGAAAGATATGAAAAAGGTATTTGTAATGCTGTTTGCGGCGATTAGTGTAGCCGCGATGGCGCAGAATGTGAAAGTAGGCGACGTGGTTGACGTGGATGATGTCAACTACAAGATCATCAGCCTTGACCCCGCACAAATGGAAGTGACCGAATCTCCTTTTGCCGCAGGCAATATTGAGATTTATGACAAGCTGGTTCATTACGGTGTAACCTATACCGTGGTGGCTATCGGCAAGTTTGCGTTTCTGGACAAGATCTCCGGCGAGAACCAAGCCATTACAGGTGTCAAGATTCCGAATACGATCAAGGAAATCGGCGCACAGGCATTCATGGGCTGCAACCGGATTGAAAAGTATCATTTCCCTGCTTCGCTGGAGAAAGTCGGCAATTCGGCATTCTATTGCTTTGACGACAAGCCGAGTATTCTGAACGAAGTGACATGCGATGCCCTTGTACCTCCGACCTGCGGTGACTTTGTGTTCGGTTCACGCTTCAACGCAAAAGACGGCATCAGCCGCGACATCCCTCTGAACGTACCGAAAGGCACCGTACAGGCTTATCGTAACGCCAAAGGCTGGGAAATCTTCAATATCATTACGGACGGCGAAGAAAGCTCAACCGTTGAGGAGATTCATTACGATCCGGACGATCCAAACGATCCGAACAATCCCGGCGGTCAGGACCAACAACAGGGCATTGAGGATGTGCAAGGCATGCAGATGCAAAGCACCAAGACCGTTGAGAACGGATGCCTGATTATCAAGAAAGACGGTGCGAAATATTCCGCACAAGGACAAAAGATGAACTAATACACCTTATTATATTATGACACGATTGACAAAAGTTATGATGCTGGTGTTGGCAATGTTTTGCAGCACGGCAGTAGTTCGCGGAAGCGATTTGACCGTAGGTGACGGAACGAGCACTAACAATTATATTCCCGTAAACTTCTCCTACGGAGACGAAATGGGAACACGCTCGCAGGTGCTTTACTCGTCCAGTCTGTTAGGCGATATGAACGGCAAGGAAATCAGCAGCCTCAAGTTTTATTCGTCAAGAACATCTTCTTTGGAGCTTACGACCGAACCCATTTTCAGCGTTAAACTGGCTGAAGTGGCAGAAACCGAACTGAACGGATTCCTGACCCCGACGTTTACAACGGTTTATACGGGAACCATTGCGTTCGCATCGGGTTCGACTATTGTTTTCAGCACACCTTATGTATATGGCGGCGGCAATCTGCTTCTTGACGTAGAAGTAACATCTGCCGGAAGCTATGATATAGTACCGTGGGACGGCTTATTTGTATCGAAAGCCTCGTATAGCAACCGCAACGGAATGTATGCAAATGTAGCACACTTCCTGCCGAAGACCACGTTCACATATGGTGCGAGCAGTTCGACCTGCGCAAAGCCAGAAGAGGTAAGCACAGGCTCCGTTGAGGCGAAGAATGCAAGCATAAACTGGAGCAAAGCAGCCGGTGTTGATTACGTGCAGTATTCGTTGGTAGAAGGCACCGCAGCTCCGTCCGAATGGAGTGAGCCGACAACTGATGCAAGCAAGGAACTGACAGGTCTGAAGCCGGAAACCAAATACACGCTCTACCTGCGCAGCTATTGCAGCGCAAGCGACCAAAGCGGATATATCAAGACCGAATTCACGACCACGAAATCCTGCTTTGCGCCGGAAGCACTGACGGTATCGAACATCGGAGCAAACTCGGCAACTATCGGATGGGGTCACTCTACATCCGGCAGCGAAATGGAGTACGAATATATCTGCGTGAAGGAAAACGCTACTCCCGACTGGAGCAAAGCCATTAAGAACAACAGCATGAATGCCGAACTGACCGGACTGGATCCTGCCATGGGTTATGACGTGTATGTACGTTCGTTCTGCGGCACAGATGACGTGAGCGAAAGCATCAAGGAGACGTTCGCAACGATTTGCGGCAAAATTACCAAGTTGCCGTACAGCGAGAACTTCGACGAAGGCAGTGGTCTGCCGCTTTGCTGGCACCGTGCTACTTTGGGAAGTTTCCCGCAAATCAGCAGCAAGCAGTTGTTCTTCAACCTTGCCGCCGGAGATGCACAAATCGTAGTATTGCCGGAGATTGACCTTGAAATGAAGCAACTGACGATTGAATTCAAATACAACACGAACACCTATGACGTTGCAGGAAATGCGACCGTAGAAGTTGGTTATGTGAATGAATCCGACAACTTCACGGCACTGAGCAGCACATACGGATCATCTTTAGCCTATACGCCAGTATCGTTCAAGCTGAAAGACGCTCCGACGGAGGCTGTCAATATCGCTATCCGCGTGAGCGCCATCGAAGCCTGCTTTGCATACGTTGATGATGTGCTGGTGAAGAAGACCCCGGACTGTCCGAACCCGAAAAATCTGACGAAGACCGCTGAAACATACAATAGCGCGTCGTTCGCATGGGAACAGGGCGAAGATGAGACCATTTACCAATATGCCGTCGTGCCCAAAGATGCGGATGTCGCCATTGAGAAATGGAATAAGACCGAAGCCAATGTGCGCGAGGCAACCGTTAGCGGTTTGACATCTGGAACGGATTATGAGTTTGTGTTACGTTCGTACTGCTCGGACAGCGAGCACGGCGAAGAATTCCGTCTGGCATTTACGTTGGTTTGCGGAAGCGTTGAAGGCGTGAAAGTTGGCGGTATCACCAACAATAGCGCAATCATTTCGTGGAACAAAGTGGATCATGCTACGAAATATACGGTCAAGATCGGCAGCGAGACAAAAGACGTAACAGGCAGCACTACCCTCACGTGGAGCGGTCTGGACGAAAATACCAGTTACGAAGTCAGCGTGAAAATTGCCGAGCCGTGCGACGGTGCTTACAGTGCAGGCGTTTCGTTCAAGACAAGCTGTGCAGCGGTTAGTCTGCCATTTAGCGAGGACTTTGAAGGTGTGACCAGCAAAGTGCCCGAATGCTGGAGACGGATTTCAGAGCACGCAAGCACGGGTGTTGTAACCGGTCCTGCATCCTATGGCGGCGAAGGCAAGTGCTTCGATTTCTTCGGCACAGAGACACAAAAACTCGTGTTGCCGGAGATGGAACAAGCCATGGTTGATTTGACGATTTCGTTCTTCTACAAATCGAACAACAATTCGGTTATTTCCGTCGGTTACTTTGAGCCCGGAGACGATACGTTTGTTTCGCTCAAGGCATTAGAGGTGCTTGCAGAATACGGCGAGGCAGCAACAGCCGTTGACCTCAAAAACGCTTCGGAGAACGCACAACATATCGTTATCCAATGCAGCGGCGGAGACAGCTCGTACGGTCAAACCTTCGTTGATAATATCAGCGTGCAAAAGACTTCTGACATCGGAAGCAGCATCGAGACCGTGGAAAGCATCAACGGTACAAGCAAACGCCTTGAGAACGGACAACTGATTATCATCCGTGACGGCGTGCGCTACAATGCCATCGGAACGATCGTAAAATAAAAAACGAATGAAAACGAAAAAAAGTGCGAGAAAATCGCACTTTTTTTTGTGTATATGGAAAAATTGTAGTACTTTTGCGGTCGAAATGCGGCTTTAGCACATCGGTAGTGCATCGGCTTCCCAAGCCGAGGAGGCGGGTTCGATTCCCGTAAGCCGCTCTTCGTCGGCCGTGGCTCGCCTAAAGACTTTCGACTCCGTCGAAATTGGGCGGCTCGCACCTCCTCCTCTCCGACTGCGAAACATGAATGTTTCTTGTCGGGGGAAAAGAAGGGGAAAAAGGAAAGAAGAAAGGGAAAAAAAGAAAGAAATAAGAATAAATCATGCGGCAACGGGAGTTGTCGTTTATAGTAAAAATAATGATACAGGAAAGACCATGAAAGTTACAAAGAAAATCGTTCTGCAAGAAAGCGAAATGCCGACACAGTGGTACAATATCGTTGCCGACATGCCCAATAAGCCGGCACCGATGCTGAATCCAAAGACCCGCGAGCCGATTAAGAAAGAAGAGATGTCTGGATTGTTTGCGGCAGAGTTAGTGGAACAGGAGTTCTCACAGGAACGGTTCATTGACATACCGGACGAAGTGCGCGAATTATACCGCATTTACCGCCCTACTCCACTCGTCCGTGCAAGCGGTCTGGAGAAAGCATTGAACACTCCTGCCAAGATATACTTCAAGAATGAGAGCGTCAGTCCCGTTGGTTCGCACAAGCTGAACTCAGCTATTCCGCAGGCGTACTTCAACAAGAAGCAAGGTATCAAGCACATGACTACTGAGACCGGAGCCGGTCAATGGGGATCGGCACTATCCATTGCGTGCAAGCACTTCGGGATAGATTTGACGGTATTCATGGTCAATTCGAGTTATACGCAGAAACCCTACCGCAAGTCCGTCATGAACACATACGGCGCGACTGTTATTCCGTCGCCGTCGATGATGACTGAAGTCGGCAGAGAGATGCGGAAGCGTTTTCCGAACACGCCGGGAAGTTTGGGAATGGCGATTTCAGAAGCGGTGGAACTCGCCATCAAACAACCTGACACACGTTACGGATTAGGGTCGGTACTGAACCACGTGTGCCTTCACCAGACGATTATCGGCGAAGAAGCCCGCAAGCAAATGGAGATTGCAGGAGATTATCCGGATGTTGTAATCGGCTGTTTCGGTGGCGGCAGCAACTTCAGCGGTATTACGTTCCCGTTCATGCGGGACAACCTGACGAAAGGCTTCAAGACACGTTTCATCGCTGCCGAGCCGGAAGCTTGTCCCAAACTGACGAAAGGAAAGTTCGAATATGATTTCGGCGATACGGAAGGCTTCACACCGCTTATTCCGATGTTCACATTAGGACATGACTTCGAACCCGCCGCCATACATGCAGGCGGATTACGATATCACGGCGCAGGAGCCATTGTGAGCCAGTTGCTGAAAGACGGATTTATCGAGGCTGTGGATATCAATCAGTTAGACAGTTTCAAAGCAGGTGTGCTATTCAGCCAAGTTGAAGGCATCATCCCTGCGCCGGAATCCACGCATGCCATCAAAGCAGCCATAGACGAGGCATTGAAAGCCAAAGAGGAAGGTGCGGAACGGGTGATTCTGTTCAACCTCTCCGGACACGGGCTGATTGATATGGCATCGTATGACAGGTATTTTGCGGGAGAATTGAATTGATTTGAAGATTAATAGCAGGCCGGTTAGTCGCTGCGCGACGGAAGAAAGCGGTACGCCGCTTAATCCCCCACGCAGAGGAAAGTCCGGGCAGCAAAGAGCACCAAAGAGGTTAACGGCCTTCCGGCAGCAATGTCGGGTCACTGGAACAGAGACGAGTCGCCATTGGCGGGTGAAACGACTACACTTTGGGCTGCAATTCCAAGTAAACCGGCGCATGAGGTCTGCTCGACCAAGCCGGAGGGTAGGAAGCGAGAGAAGCATGCAGTAATGTATGTTCGAGATTAATGACTAACGCGCTTTCGGGCGTACAGAACCCGGCTTACAGACCTGCTATTTTTTAATTGACAATTGATAATTAATATTGATATGGGTAACAAACGGCAGCACATAAAAGAGTACATAAATTACGATTTGTGGCGTAAAAACGAGTCGCAGATGAGTTCATGGAGACGCTTCGGCGTGCATGTGCAGAAAACCATTGTCTTAGTCGTGCGCAGTTTTGGCAGCAAGGCATTGAGCATCCGCGCAGATCACCTCACCTACTCTCTTCTTTTTGCGATTGTTCCTATTTTGGCAATGGTGCTTGCAATCGCCAAAGGATTCGGATTCTCGGAACTGATTGAAGAAAAACTGACGAATACCGCCATCGGACAATCCGAGTTCATGCCCTCCATCATGGAAATGGTACACCGTTATCTTGACACAAGCACCGAAGGTATGTTCATCGGCATCGGAATCATTGTGCTTATCAGTGCCGTCTATACCTTCTTCCGCAGCGTGGAAAGTTCGTTCAACGAGATTTGGAACGTCCAACAGAGCCGTTCCATTATGCGGCAATCCGTAACCTATATCGCCATTCTGTTCCTTATTCCGGTGCTGATTATCGTGACAATAGGTTTGAACATTTACCTGCACACAGCCGCTGAGACGTGGGAGTTCTTTCATTTTCTCAACCGTTTCCGTGACGGCGGATTGAATTTTATGCAATTTGTGATTGCAACACTGATTTTTACGTGGATGTACATTGCCATTCCGAACACGAAAGTCCGTTTTGTATCAGGCTTGATTCCCGGACTTATTACGGCATTCTTCCTGATGCTGATTGAGGCACTGTCCGTCTATGTCGTGGCTTATCTGTCACGGACCAGTATCGTCTATGGCGCATTTGCGTTTATACCGATGCTGCTGATTGTGGTGAAATGGATCAGTCTGATCGTGCTAATCGGCGCAGAGACGTCTTATGCCATACAAAACAATGAACTGTTCGCCTACGAGCACGACTTGGAGCATATGTCCAGGCGGTATAAGGACTTTTTGACACTGTCTCTGTTGGCAGCAATCGTCAAACGCTTTGACAATGACGAGCCGCCTCTTACGGCACGCGAATTAGCGGTAGAGAACGGAATTCCCGTCCGGCAAGCATCGTTGCTGTTAGAACGCCTGAAAGAAACCGGTATCGTACGCGAAGTGTTTATGGAAGGGAAAGAAGACCGAACCTATCAACCGGCACTTGACACGCACAAAATGACCATGAGTTTGGTGTTTGACCGCATTGACGCACAAGGAACAGAGGACTTCCTTGAAACAAGCACGAAACATCGCCAACAGTTGTGGAAGCACTTCCTGAAACTGCGTCACGATGAAAGACATACCCATGAAATTTATATAAACGAGCTATAATATGAAACGATTTTTTGTATTTTTAGGATTAGTTCCTTTCCTGTTCAGTTGTACTTCTTCCGTTGAATCCTACGAATTTGAAGGAGAGTACGATACCATTGCCAGAGTAGAACCATTGAGTTGGTGGACCGACATGCACTGCCCGCTGACGCTGATGTTTTATGGCGAAGACCTCGCAGACGCACAAGTAGAGGTGTGCAAGAAAATGCCAGACGGAAAATGGAACATGGCAACCAAAGGAATTGTCATCAAAGGACAACACAATGCCGAGTCAAAGAACTATCTGTTTGTCGATGTTGAAGCAAAAGAAGCCGGTGAATACCGCTTTGTACTACAAAAAGACGGCAAACGTGCTATTTCGGATTATGTAATCAACGAACGTCGTGAAGGCAGCCGTGAGCGGGAATCATTCACGTCTGCAGATGTCATTTACCTCATTATGAGCGACCGCTTTGTTGACGGAGATACCACGAACAACTCCACACCAGACACCAAAGAAAAAGCCGACAAAAACAACGTTCACGGCCGTTGGGGCGGTGATATACAAGGCATCATCAACAGCCTCGACCATATTGTGGAATTGGGTGCAACAGCTATCTGGCCGACCCCGATGCTCGGAGACGATGAGGCAGCATGGAGTTATCACGGCTATGCCTGCTCGGACTACTACCACATTGATCCACGTTATGGAGACAATGCGCAATACTGCCAACTGGTGCAGGAAGCCCACAAGAAAGGCATTAAGATGCTGATGGACATGGTGCCGAACCACTGCGGAAGCGAGCATTGGTGGATAAAAGACCTTCCTTATCATGACTGGATTAACCAATTTGACGAGTTCACGAACACGCCGAATGTGTTCTCTGCAAACTATGACACCAACGCCAGTGAATACGACCGTCTGATGAGCAACCGAGGCTGGTTTGACAAACCTATGCCGGATATGAACCTTGAGAACAAGGATTTGCTCAAGTACTTCCAGCAATGGGCAATCTGGTGGATTGAATATGCCGATTTGGACGGTTTGCGCGTAGATACCTATCCGTATATTGAGCGTCTGCCCGGTGCCGAGTGGCTGAAAGCCATCCGCGAGGAGTATCCGAACATCAATATCGTCGGTGAGTGTTGGACACGTCCTGCTTCAGCAGTGGCTTACTGGCAATCGGGAGCAAAGAACTATGACGGTTTCGACAGCAATCTGCCGACTGTGATGGACTTTCCTGTGGAAGAAGCCATACGTCAGGCATTAGAGAATGACGGTTGGGGATGGGGAAACGGTCTGACACGCGTATATGATGCCGTGGCGATGGACTATCTGTACGCAGACGTGAACAAACTGCTGCTGTTCGTCGGCAATCATGATGTGGACAGGTTTGCGGATGTTGTGAAGGACAAAGACCCGAGACGTGTGAAATTAGGCAATGTCATGATAGCAACCATGCGTGGTATTCCACAGATTTTTGCAGGAGACGAATATGGCATGGTATCATCCGACATGTCGCTCGGGCACTCCACCCTGCGCCGTCCGTTGCCGCAAGAGGCAGACCTGACAGCTGAGGAGAAAGACATGTTTGCATTCCAAAGCAAACTCTTCAACTTCCGCAAGAATGAGCCGATTATACACTTTGGTAAAACCATGCATTTCTTTGCGCGGGACAACACCTATTCTTATTTCCGCTATACGGATGAAGGAGCCGTGTTCGTGTTCCTAAACGCCAGCAATGACGAACGGGTAATTCCCGTGTCACACTATGCGGAGATACTGAACAAGTACCAGACCGCAGGCACAGATATCATCAGCGGCAACCAATATGACCTTGCCCAAAACGACATCCGTATTGCTCCGCTGAGTTCAATTGTGCTCAAATTGGGTAAAAAATAAAGTTTTTGCGCGCAAAAGTGCAAATAAATTTGCACAGGTCAAATAATTGTAGTACTTTTGCGGTCGCAATGGGGTATTAGCTCATCTGGTAGAGCGTAACGTTCGCAATGTTAAGGTAAGGGGTTCGAGTCCCCTATACTCCACTTCAAAGAGGCAAAAATGCCTCTTTTTTGTTATATATTGCTGTTTTTTTTGCATATATGCAAAATTTGTTGTACTTTTGCGCGCAAATTTGTGTACTATGACTATAGCCATCTTTGGAAACGCAATGAAATCCAACACCTTGGACGAGGTGAAACATATTCTGGAATTCATGCAACTGCGCGGTGTTGCCGTTGTTCTTTCCCAAGAACTGCGACAGGAATTGAATATGCGCGAATATCCCCTGTTCAAAAATGCTATTGAGCCCATTGATTTCGCATTGTCCGTAGGCGGCGACGGAACGTTCCTGACTACTGCCGCTGCATTGGGGAACAGCAATATCCCCATTTTGGGAATCAACTGCGGACGTCTCGGATTTCTGGCAGACGTGCAAACAAAGAACGTGGATATCATTATGGATCAGCTCATAAAGGGACAATACACCATTGAGCAACGCACGCTGCTACATGTGGAACCATCCCGTTCAGAGTTGATAATGGCTCCGAATGCACTGAACGAAATTGCCGTGATGAAATACGGTTTGAGCAGTATGATTTCCATCGAAGCCCGCATTAACGGCGAACTGCTTCACCAGTACGAGGCGGACGGATTGCTGCTTGCCACTCCAACCGGATCGACGGCATATAATCTGAGCATTGGCGGTCCGCTGATGGTGCCTCAGGCAAGAGGTGTCATCATCTCTCCAATTGCGACACACAGCCTCAACGTCCGTCCTTTGGTTATTCCTGATGACTGGATTATCGATCTGACCGTAAAATCCCGCACGGGTAGCTATCTTATCAGTGTGGACGGTCGCAGCCAAGTGATGTCGCAAGAGATAACGCTGAAGATAAGCAAAGCTTCCTATACCGTCAAACTCGTGCAAATCGGACAAAACAGTTTCATCCAATCATTAAAAGACAAACTCCTTTGGGGACAAGAAGGCAAACTATGAGAATCATCTATATGGGCACGCCGGAGTTTGCAGTAGCAGGACTTCAGGCTTTGATTGAGAATAATTACAATGTGGTGGCGGTTGTTACTATGCCGGACAAACCTGCGGGTAGAGGACATCAAGTACAGTTCTCGCCGGTCAAGCAGTACGCATTGTCACAAGGTCTTCCCATTTTGCAGCCGGAGAAACTGAAAGACGAAACATTCGTCGCAGAATTGCACAGTTACAATGCTGATTTACAGATTGTTACTGCATTCCGTATGTTGCCGGAAGTAGTATGGTCAATGCCGCGTCTTGGCACGTTTAATGTACATGGTTCGTTATTGCCTCAATATCGTGGAGCAGCACCGATTAACTGGGCTGTTATCAACGGAGACAAGGAAACAGGTCTGACCACGTTCATGCTGAAGCACGAAATTGACACTGGCAATATGATTCTGCAAGAACGCATTGCCATCGGCGACGATGAAGACGCAGGCAGCGTACATGACCGGTTGATGGAACTCAGCCGCGAAATGGTTCTCAAAACCGTCCGGCTCATTGAAGAATGCGACCACGGGAACAAACCACTGCCAACTACCCCACAACCGGAGTCTGACAATCTCCGCCCTGCACCAAAGATTTTCAAGGAAACATGTGAAATAGACCTGCACAAAAGTGCGCTTGAAATAAAGAACTTTGTCCGCGGATTAAGCCCTTATCCCGGAGCATGGCTGCCGAAATTGCAAGTTATGGGGCATGAAATAGCAGGTCCAATCAAGATCTTCCGGGTAGTTCCAAGTCCTGTTGCAGAACAAAAAGGACAGATTATCGTTCCATGCGGTGACGGGCATATCGAGATTCTGGAACTGCAGCAACCGGGAAAGAAACGTATGGACGCAAAGAGTTTTCTCAACGGACTCCGATAATTATTCACCGTGGATGCATATGCGTTAATAGACAAGTACTACGCCGATTCACCGGAATTGAAGCACGTACTGATTACGCACTCCGAGCAAGTGCGGGACAGGGCATTGCAAATCTGCCACGCCCATCCCCAGTGGGATGTGGATTTGGATTTCATTGCAGAAGCTTCCATGCTCCATGACATCGGAATCATATACTGCTATGCACCGAAAATCCATTGTCTGGGCACGCACAAATACATTGAACACGGCTATTTGGGCGCAGAGTTATTGCGTCGTGAAGGGCTTCCGCTGCACGCATTAGTGGCAGAACGGCATACTGGAAGCGGCATTACGCACGACCAAGTCATTCGTGAAGAACTGCCTATTCCCGTACAGGATTATCTGCCGGAATCTTTAGCGGAACGGATTATCTGTTACGCGGACAAGTTTTACTCCAAAAGCCATCTTGGCGAAGAAGTTGCCCTCTCCAAGATCCGCATGAACATGTGGAAATACGGTCACGACGCTATTCTGCGCTGGGAGAAGTTGGAGCGCGAGATGAAATAAGGATTACCTGAACTTATGTGAGAAACCGACCGAAAGCAGTTCTTTGAACTGCATTTTTGGTTTTGTGTCTCCTTCGGCAATATAAGCAGAATCAAATCTGGGATGCAGCATCAAGCGGATACTGAGGAAACGGTTGATATAAAATTCGCCGTTAATCTCCCAGTCAATCTCGACATCGCGGTAGTTCGTAAAGAAATAAAACTCCGTATCCAACCCGAATTCACGCACAGGCCGCCACTGCCATTGCACACGTATAGTGCTGCCGAAGTCGCTGCGCAGTTTTTTTCCCGCCTCAATACCATAATTGGTAACATTGACGTTATGGATACTGTCGCCATCGCCAAAATGGGCATAGACAAGTTTGTACGTTGCGGGAGCGACGAGAATACTGAGGTCCTTAATCGGGCGGTAATCGATACCGCCGTACACGTAAAACTTCATCGGTGTCATAAACGCCGTCTTGACGGTTGACTGGTTCTCGTTCCAGACATTCCAGAGGGTGGTATTAAACTCGACCGAAGCGACAGCAAAGAGTTTCGGCACGATACAATAACCGAACTTGCTGTAAAGCCGGAACATATCGTCTGTGACATTGTACTTACGCAGCGTATCGCCCGGCGTAGTGGTCACGCCGACACGCCATTCGCCGGTATTTTCCCATGTTATACGGTCCTTGCGATACCCTATTTGCCCTTTTGCGATTGTGAGTACGGCGAACTGGCTGTTACCGCCTTTATACCAATTGGGAGAGATATAGTTCTGCGTAAATTGCGCCATGAGATTCAACTCCTTGTACCAATGGCTGTACCGGTCCCGCAACGCCCTTGCGATATCCGCCAAGTCGGCATCAATATCGCGGAAGATGGACTTTTCGACCAACGCGCGGTTGATGTAAATCTTGTCAGCTATTGCGTGCGTAATCGAGTCTATTTCCAACTGCAGCGAATCCACTTCGACCGGTGTTTCGGCGGCAAGTTGCCTCGCGGTGTCAAGCTGATTGCGATGCAGTGCTTTTTCCAACAGCCGGATAGAATCCCGCAGTTGCTGCAATTCTGCCTGCAAGAGCGAATCCCGAACAAGCAAGTCCGTCAAAATCGAGTCCTGCCGTAAAGAGTCGCGGACGTAGATATCCCGCCCTTGCTGCGAGACAAGTTGCAAGAGCAGTTGGTCATTGTCAGCGGCTTTGCGCTGGTCCTGCAGTTTGAACGTATCAGGTGCCACCCCCGCATACGTATCGCTCAGCACATAAATAGTATCGCCTGCAAAAACAGGCGACACAAATTTCAAGCAGCATATTGCCAAGAGAAAAAACCGTAGTGCCAGGCGGTGGGACATAGTTACTTCTTTTTAGGTTCTGCGGGTATTGCAAATTGCGTGGTATCCGGCAAGAGCGGTCTGCGGAATGCCCGTATAACCAACCATGCACCGGCGATTATAAACGGGATAGACAATATCTGTCCCATATTCAGCAGATGTCCCGCTTCAAATGCTTCCTGATCGTTCTTGATAAACTCCAGAATGAAGCGCGTTACAAAAACAATGAGGAAGAACGTTCCAATCAACAGTCCCTCACGGCGATATGCCTGTTTAAACCAATAGAGCGACCATGTAACTGCCAGTGCAACAAGGCAATACAGCATTTCGTATATCTGTGTCGGATGGCAGGGAACAGTCTGTCCGTCACGCACAAAGATGAATCCCCACGGCAAGTCCGTCGGACCACCATATATTTCCGAGTTCATCAGATTGCCCAAACGAATAAGGGTCGCCGTGATACAGACTCCGAGACAGAGCCTGTCCAGAATCCAGATCATCGATGTCTTGTACTCCGGACGTTTGGAGAAGTGCCGTTTGTTCAGCAGCCACGCAGCAAAAATCAGACCTATTCCGCCACCATGCGAAGACAAACCGCCTTCCCAGATCTTGATAAGCAGGAACGGGTTTTCGATATACGGGTTACGGTAATTGATTGTCCAGCCGAATATTTGTATCGTGTCAGCGGTCAAATGCCACTCATAGAACCAGCAATGCCCTATTCGTGCGCCGATAATCACGCCAAGCGTCATCCACACGAATATTTTGTCCGCCCATTCTTCGGGACAGTGCTCGTGTTTATACACCCACACTTGCACCAGATAGCACAGGTAGATACCTAATGCCCACAGCAGTCCGTACCAACGGATTCCCCCATCTCCGAAATGAATCAATATCGGATCTACATTCCACGTTATGTACAAGAGGCTGCCCATTATAATCCTCTACCGTGACATTGTTTGTACTTTTTGCCGCTGCCGCAGGGACACGGGTCATTCGGACGCGGCTTCTTCTCCACACGGATTGGTTCAGGACGCTGCTGTTCACGGGTATCCCGACCGGCAGCTTGCGCCATTCCTGAAGCTTGTGCCGCACTTTGTACGGCATCCTTCTGCGTGCGGTAACGGCTGTAATCCGAGCGTTGCTGTGCAGCTGCCTGTTGAACATTCTGCGGCTGCTGCTGCGGAATCTGTCCGCGAAGCAGGATAGCGATAGCACGGCGGTTGAAGGAATCCAACATCTGCTTGAAAATATTGAACGACTCCAATTTGTATATCAACAGCGGGTCTTTCTGCTCGTATGACGCATTCTGCACGCTCTGTTTGAGGTCGTCCAACTGACGAAGATGCTCTTTCCATTCGTCATCAATGACATACAGCAACATCCTTTTCTCGAACTCTTTGATGACCTCTTTGGACTCCGTTTCAGCCGCACGTTTGAGGTTCACGGCGATATTGTAAACCTTCTTGCCGTCCGTAATCGGAATCAGGATGTTCTCATACATTGCGCCTTTCTCCTCATAAACCTTCTGTATAACGGGATTGGCTGTGGTGGTGAGTTTGTCCATACGGCGTTTGAAGGATTCAATGGCGGCTTCTGCCAGTTTGTCGCTCAAAACGCTCTCCTTGCTGCCGCGGAATGTATCTTCGTCAAACGGCACCTCAATGGCAAATACCTGCATTACCTCGAACTGCAAACCTTCGTAATCCATCGCGTCACGGAAATCCGCCACGATCGACTCCGCCGTGTCATAAATCATGTTCGTAATATCCACGCCTATACGTTCACCCATCAATGCGTGACGGCGTTTCGCATAGATCACATTACGCTGCTGGTTCATGACATCATCGTATTCAATCAAGCGTTTACGGATACCGAAGTTGTTCTCTTCGACTTTCTTCTGGGCGCGCTCAATGGAGTTCGAAATCATGTTGTGCTCAATCATTTCGCCTTCCTCAAAGCCCATACGATCCATAACAGACGCAATACGTTCAGAGCCGAACATACGCATCAGGTCATCCTCCAGCGACACATAGAAGACGGAACTACCCGGGTCACCCTGACGACCGGAACGTCCGCGCAACTGTCTGTCCACACGGCGTGACTCGTGGCGTTCCGTACCGATAATCGCCAGACCGCCTGCTTCTTTCACTTCGGGTGTGAGTTTGATATCCGTACCACGACCTGCCATATTCGTCGCAATCGTTACAACGCCTTTTCGACCTGCTTCTGCAACCACTTCCGCCTCATGCTGGTGCAACTTCGCATTCAGCACTTGGTGCTGGATCTTACGCATGGTCAGCATCTTACTCAGCAACTCGGAAATCTCGACGCTTGTTGTACCGACAAGCACCGGACGACCTTCACCGATAAGTTTCTGTATTTCGTCAATGACCGCATTGTATTTCTCGCGCTTGGTGCGGTAAATACGGTCGTTCATATCAATACGTGCAACCGGTTTGTTGGTCGGAATAACGACAACGTCCAGTTTGTAAATGTTCCAGAACTCGCCTGCTTCCGTTTCGGCAGTACCTGTCATACCGGACAGTTTGTTGTACATACGGAAGTAGTTCTGCAATGTTATCGTCGCAAAGGTCTGTGTGGCACCTTCCACTTTTACGTTCTCTTTCGCCTCAACTGCTTGGTGCAAGCCGTCCGACCAGCGGCGTCCTTCCATGATACGACCTGTCTGTTCATCGACAATCTTCACTTCGTTGTTGTCAATGATATAGTCCACGTCTTTCTCAAAGAGCGTATATGCTTTGAGCAGCTGGTGAACCGTGTGCACACGTTCCGATTTGATGGAGTAATTGGACAGGATGTCATCCTTGCGCTGCTGTTTCTCTTCGGCAGTGAGGTTTTCTTTCTCCAATTCGGCAATTTCCGAACCCACATCGGGCAGCACGAAGAAGTTCGGATCTTCGGTACTTCCGGTCAACGTGTCTATACCTTTGTCGGTCAGTTCGATGGACTTGTTCTTCTCGTCGATGACGAAATAGAGTTCATCCGTAGCGATGTGCATGTTCTTCTCATTCTCCTGCAAGTAGAACTCTTCTGTCTTTTGCAGACGAACTTTCACGCCCGGCTCGGAGAGATATTTTATCAACGCTTTGGACTTCGGCATGCCTTTGAATGCGCGGAAGAGCGCCAATTCACCGGCTTCTTTTTCTTTCTCGTCGGAGGAACCCATTTTGGCTTTTGCCTCTGCCAGAAGCTTGGTAGTCAATGTCGTTTGCGTACGCACAAGCAACTCCACGCGGTGCTTGTATTCGTCAAACATCTGGTCTTCGCCTTTGGGTATCGGACCGCTGATAATCAACGGCGTACGCGCGTCATCAATCAATACGGAGTCCACCTCATCGACAATGGCGAAATTGTGTCCGCGTTGCACAAGGTCAAGCGGTGAAGTTGCCATATTGTCACGCAGATAGTCAAAGCCGAATTCGTTGTTTGTGCCGAAGGTGATATCACAAGCATATGCTTTGCGGCGTTCGTCGGAATTGGGACGGTATTTGTCGATACAATCCACCGTTAGACCGTGGAACATATACAGCGGTCCCATCCATTCGGAGTCACGTTTGGCAAGGTAGTCGTTGACTGTCACCACATGCACGCCTTCATGCGTCATGGCATTGAGGAATACCGGCAGCGTTGCCACAAGCGTTTTACCTTCACCGGTTGCCATTTCCGCGATTTTACCCTGATGGAGAACCACACCACCGATAAGCTGCACGTCATAATGGATCATGTCCCACGTGATTTCGTTTCCGCCGGCTGTCCAGTGGTTGAAATATACGGCACTGCTGCCTTGAATTTCCACAAAATCGAATCGCGGGTCAGCAGCCAGATTGCGGTCTTGGTCATTAGCCGTCACCACCACTTTCTCATTCTGCGCAAAGCGTCGTGCAGTGGATTTGACAATGGCAAACACTTCCGGCAGAACCTCGTCCAAAACGGTTTTGTAGTCTTCTTTTATTTCTTTTTCGAGTTTGTCAACTTCGTTATAGATTTTTTCGCGTTTATCGATGTCAAGACCTTCAATGCTTGCTTTGAAGTCGGCGATGCGTTGTTTTTTCTCTGCCACGTAAGCGGCAATCTTTTCCATCAACGCAGCGGAACGCTCACGCAGTTTGTCATTGCTCAAAGCGTCTATTTCCGGATAAATCGCAGCAATTTTATCGACATACGGCTGAATGGCACGCATGTCTTTCTGCGACTTGTTACCAAATAATTTCGTAATAAATTCCAAAAAATTCATATTATTTTCTCATTTTAGTATTTACAATTTCTGCTTTTATTGGCACAAAACGCCAAAAACGTGCAAAAGTACTGCTTTTTTCTGACATATACAAATAAAAGTGTGTTTTCTTGCATTTTTTTGCCATTGAGCCCGGAATCCTTGCATATATGCAAAAAATATCGTACCTTTGCAGCACTTTCAATCAAGTACCGCCAAGTCCGAGAAAAAAAAGAAAATGAATTACCATAAGATTAACAAACCACTACATTTTTTAAGAATCTGTTATCATTTCTTTGGAAAACGCACCTCTTACTAATGTTTTTTTCCCCTTGTTACGTATATATATAATAAAGGGCAACAATATGCCCGATGTTAAACCATTAAAAACGTAACAAGATGAAAGGAAAAATTACGGTCTATTATGACCTGCCTAATTTGGCACTCTATTTGGAGAAAGTTGGAAACAAAGTAAAAGAAGAGCATGTGCAAGACATTATCGCCGAAATGCTCAAGCAGGCGGTTGCTCTTCACATGAACGAGGAGGCGGATACCATATCCGGTACATTGATGGAGATGTTCGTCAGCTCCGCAGATAAGACGCACACCTTTGAAAATCTTCCTACAGATGCATTGCGCGTGTACTTCGGAGAAGATGAAACGGAGCTCGCAAAGCAAGGGGAAAGAACATTGCAGCGCACCATCAAGTATCTTCAGCGTTCTGCATGCATAGATGCTGTGTCTAAGAAAGAGGCTGTAGAAATGCATCGGGAGAATATAGAGAACCTCTTGCTGCGCCGCAAGAACAAAGATAAGATAGAAGAACTGATTGCCGGCGCTTTTGGAAGAATATATGAAAGAATGAATAACGCGGAAGAATCGTGCGCTGTGCAGTTGTCAAAAGATGACAAACTTGTTTTTCTTGATTTCGACGGAGTGCTGAATAGTAGTGAGTTTGCGGCTCATC
>CAJOFT010000009.1 GCA_905234025.1 Paludibacteraceae bacterium | reverse complement strand
GATAATTCGCCATAAATATTCATCTGCTAAAACCACCTGCTCTTTTATCACCTTTCAAAGGACACTGTCACACAATACATTCACGTTTGACAACCATAAATAATCCACAATCAATAATATTTGTGAAATTCAGGGCGTTTTCATTTGCAAAGTTCACAAAATCTACCCTATTTTTACGTTCACATTTCTATTGCCATTTTCAGCGGTAAATTTCATCTATAAAAACACCTCTGCCCTTTCGAGTCCCAGCCGGGACGCAACCGAGAGGTTACCTTGACGTTACCGAGACGTTGGCACGTCGCATAAACGCAAAAAAATACGCAATAATTTGCGTATATCAAAAATTTGCAGTACATTTGCAGCAAAATTCAGATTATGGCTCAAATGAAGTACAATGATGACCGTTATTTGCGGCTTTTAAGCGAAAAGTTCCCGAACAGCAATGCCGTAGTAAGCGAACTGATTAATCTCCGTGCCATTCTAAGTCTCCCGAAAGGCACAGAGCATTTTGTCAGCGACCTGCATGGTGCCAGTAGTGCGTTTATCCACATGATCAAGAACGCATCCGGAGTAGTCCGCCGCAAAGTGGATGACAGTTACGGTGACACGATTACCGAAACCGAAAAGCGCGCGCTGTGTGCACTCATATACTACCCTGACGAACGAATCGAGCTTGTTCACAATGACGGGCTTAAGCACGAAGACATGCCTGCTGACGCGGGAAACACGATTGACGATTGGTATAGACGCCGTCTGCACCAGGTGGTGAATGTGGCACGTGCGGTCACGGTGAAATATTCCCGCTCCAAAGTGCGCAAACTTCTTCCGCCGTCGTTTACTTACGTGATTGAGGAACTGCTGCATGAATCCGTCATCGAGCACGACCGTTCCAATTACTACAACGCCATTATTGACGGAATCATCGAAACAGGCAGTGCCGAAGAACTGCTCATTCAGATTTCCTACCTTATTCATGGTCTGACGATTGACACAATGCACGTTGTGGGTGACATTTTCGACCGTGGACCCGGAGCCGACAAAATTATGGAAGTCCTTTCCACCGTTCACGATTACGATGTGCAATGGGGAAACCACGACATTGAATGGATGGGCGCAGCAGCCGGAAATCTGGCGCTGATTGCTACCGTTCTGCGTGTCAGCACACGTTACGCCAATATAGAAACATTGGAAGAAGGCTATGGTATCAACCTGCTCCCGCTTGCCAACTTTGCGATGGAGACATATGGCAACGACGCCTGCACAATCTGGCAGACCAAGGACTTCGAGAATAATCCGCGTCTTACCCGTTCCGCCCAACTGATGGCGAAGATGCACAAAGCCATTTCGATTATCCAGTTCAAGTTGGAGGGACAAACCATTCTCCGCCATCCGGAATGGCAGATGAATGACCGGCTTTTCCTTGATAAAATCAATTTCAGCGAAGGAACAATCACCGTAAACGGCAAAACCTACCCGCTCACGGACAAATACCTGCCTACAATCAATCCGGATTCTCCGTATGCATTGTCTGTGGAGGAACAGGAACTGATGGACCAGTTAGCCCGCTCGTTCCGCAAGTCGGAGAAACTGCAAAAGCACTTGAAAATGCTTTACCAGCATGGTTCGTTATTCCTTGTGCGCAACGGTTTTCTGCTTTACCATGCTGCTATTCCGCTGAATGAGGACGGTTCGTTTACCGAAGTGGATGTCTGCGGCAAACGCGTCAAAGGACGTGCACTGATGGAACGCATTGACGAAATTGTCCGCTGCGCCTATTACGGTCACGGCAAAGACAAGGACAATGCGTTGGATTACATGCTTTATCTGTGGTGCGGAGCCGGTTCACCGCTGTTCAACAAGGACAAGATGACTACTTTCGAGCGCTACTTCATCAAAGATCCCGAACTGGAAAAAGAAAAGAAAGGTGCTTACTATACGTTGGCGGACAGGAAAGAAGTCTGCGAAGCCATCTTGCAGGAGTTTGGTCTTGATCCCGAACAAGGAAGAATCATCAACGGACACATTCCCGTTCGTACCATCAAAGGTGAAACGCCGATGCGTGCAGAGGGCAAACGCTTTGTCATTGACGGCGGTTTCTCCAAACCTTATCAGGAGAAAACAGGCATTGCAGGCTACACCTTAATTTATAATAGCCATGGCATCCAGTTGGTGGAACATGACGAGTTTGAGAGCCGCGAGCAGGCTATTTTGTCCGGCAGCGACATCCATTCGCGCACTTTATTGCAGGATTTCACAGGTCACCGCATGCTGATTCGTGACACGGATCAGGGCAAAGATTTGCTGCAGCAAGTCGAAGACTTGAAGCGTCTGCGCGAAGCCTACGACTCCGGCGAGATAAAAGAAGCATAACACAACGCCGCTGTAACAGCGCTGTCTATCTTCCGAAAAATTATCTTCAGAAAAATACTTTGAGGAATTCATAAAGCTGCTCCGCCAACAGGCGGTGCGCTTTTTCGTTGGGATGCTTGTCTGCACCAAGAAACTCACGGTGATTCGTATAGGCGTCAAAGTCCGCCGCAAAGAAATAGGCATTCGGATGGTCACATTCCAGAACAACCCGTTCCACGTACCGACTGAGTTCCGTGTCTTTGTTTTTTGTGCAGCACACGACAACCATGCTGTCCTCCAATTGATTGAGGATTCTGAAATATTCGTCCCGGAACGTTTCATAATCCGGCGTCACGCCGCAGGAGAAATCATTTCCGCCCAACATGATTACCGTCATCGGATGCCATTCGCTATTGCCGTAATACCGGCTCGTTGAATCCATGTCAAACCAACACCTGTACCGTTTCGGCATGGTCCAGCCCGGATATTTGGAATTATAGTTCCGGCAGATTCCCATTCCCGAATGGGCAATAACGGTATAATCCGCCTTGAACTTATGCGCAATCAGCGAGACGAACGACTTGCACACATTCTCCGTCTCCGGCGTAAAATGGTCTGTCGAGTCGCAGTTCTCTATGCCGTAACCGCAGGTATAACTGTCGCCGATAAACTCTATCTGCCGCGTCCTGTATGGCTCTGCCTGCAAGAAATGTCCGTCCGTTTCAAACCAATGGAACGTGCTTCTACCCTGCTCTGCTTCCGTGCGTTTTTGCAGCACAACGGAATGTACGCTGTGGCAGCGGCGCATGGCAAACGTAAGAATACTGTCCCCTTCTGTGGTGATTATATCTGTCGGCTCGGCGTCCATCGGACGATCGACATACACGTTGTAATAGTTTTTGCCGGTGTCCGAAATCCGCATGCGCAACGTGTCGCCTTTGAAACGTATCCGGCAATAGGTTGCCGTCCAATCAAAGGACACTTCGTCATTTACGCCATGCGACGCTCTGCCTACCCACGTAAACCGTCTGTCACCTGCCGGTACTTTTTCAGCACAGACAAGTGACAGCGGGAATAGTACTGCTGCAACCAGCAGAAATGCACGATATAACGTTTTGCCAATCATTCAAAGGCGCCCATTTGGAGCATATTCACTTCTTTCGGCGTCAGGAAACGGAAACGTCCGCGACCAACGTTCTTCTTTGTCAAACCGGCAAAGCTGACACGGTCAAGAGCCGTCACCTTATAACCTACTTTCTCGAATATACGGCGTACGACGCGGTTCTGTCCCGAATGGATTTCCATGCCGATGTGCTTGCGGTCTTCTTTCGGGAACTCCAACGCGTCGGGGATAATCTTTTCATCATCCAGCACGATTCCTGCACGGATAATGGCTTCATCAGCTTCTTCCAAGTCGCGGTCAAGCGTTACGGCATATATTTTCTTCTTGCCGAACTTCGGGTGTGTCAGTTTCGATGCCAGGTCACCATCATTGGTCAGCAGCAGCACACCGGTTGTATTACGGTCAAGACGGCCTACGGGATAGATTCGTTCCGAGCAGGCGTTTCTCACGATGTCCATTACCGTACGGCGTTCTTCGGGATCTTCGGTTGTCGTTACGGTGTTTTTCGGTTTGTTCAGCAGCAAATATACTTTCTTTTCTCTGCGGACGGGCTGGTCATGGAACATGATCTTATCCGTCGGCAACACTTTTGCGCCAAGTGACGAAACCACCTCTCCATTCACGCTGATAACGCCTGCCTGAATGAAATCATCGGCTTCACGGCGGCTGCAAATACCTGCATTGGCAAGGAATTTGTTCAAACGCATTGGTTTTGTCGGGTCCTCATAGCGTACAGAGAATTCCTGACGTTTCTTCTTGCTATATACGTTCTTGTTACGTTGCGGACGCGGACGGAATTGCTGACGGGGCTGTCTTTCGCCTCCTTCTGTTCTGAATCCGCGCGGCGTACGGTCGCCAAACTGCGGACGTTCGCTGTACAACGGACGTTCACCGTACTGCGGACGCTCACGGCGAAAATCAGTACGTTGCTCACCCGGACGTGCATTCGGGTTGAATCGCGGGCGGCTCTGGTCATGTACAACGGCACGTGTCTTACCATCAGCGGTACGAATAAAACGTTGGCGGGGACGACGTTCCCCATTGGCAGATTGTCCTTTTTGCTCACGCGGGCTCTCGCTCTGACGGAAGCCTCCCGGACGGCGGGAGAAATTGTTACTTTCGAACATAATTTGTTAATGATTAGTTACCCTCACGGGCTTTTTTTAGTGTTTTTACTGAACTCTCATGTTAAGGTTTTGATTGCATGCGGACGTATGTCCACTTACACAACAACAGCCTCAAGCGAGTTGAGGCATGTTGTTGGTTGGACCATCAAGCACTGATTATGCTTCTGCAGCCTGCTCAACAGCGAGTTTACCACGATAGTAGCCACAGCTCGGGCATACAGTGTGATAAATGTAATGAGCGCCGCAGTTCGGGCAGATTGCCAATGCCGGCATTTTTGCCACGTCATGGGTACGACGTTTCGCTTGTCTGGTGTGCGATTGTCTTCGTTTAGGATGTGCCATAATGATTTACAATTTAGTAATTTACAATTTTTTCATTTATTCATTTATAGCTTCGGGCTCCTCCGTAGTGCAAAGGTGGTCTTGGAGAAGAGCATCCATTTCGGGATTGCAACCACCGGCTTGGTGACAATGCACCAGCGGAAGATTTACTACTATCAATTCATATGCCAGCCAATTAAGATCTATTTCGTGTCCTTTCGCCTTATTGGCAGGGCTTTCGTCCATGGTGTCAGCTGTCATGTCGTCTTCAGCCTCCACGCTTAGTTCCATCGGTTCAAGGCATCGGTCACATGTAACCTGTACCGTTCCCTGCACCGCAACACGGATGTCGTAATCCAACTCGCGCAAATGCAGTTCTGCTTTCGCATCTATCTGTCCGTCAAGCAGTTCGCTCTTTTCCACACCCCGCAACCAAGCACCGTCCACATGGTATTCAAAGCGGTGAGTGCCGGGCTTCAAGGTATCAAGATTGATTACGTTTTCCATCGTTTTTACAAAAACGGCTGCAAAAGTACTGCTTTTTTTTTATTCCTGCAAATATTTTTGCACTTTTTTTTAGCAACTCTCAAATTGACGCAGGAATCTGACGTCATTTTCCGAAAACAAACGCAGGTCTTTCACGCGGTATTTCAGGTTTGCGATACGTTCCACGCCCATTCCGAAAGCATAACCGGTATAAACCTTGCTGTCTATGCCGCAGGCTTCCAGTACGTTCGGGTCAACCATACCGCAACCGAGAATCTCCACCCAGCCTGTTCCCTTGCAGAACGCACAGCCTTTGCCGCCGCAGATGTCGCAGGATATGTCCATTTCGGCACTCGGCTCCGTGAACGGGAAATAACTCGGACGCAAACGGATCTTCGTCTCTGCGCCGAACATCTCTTTGGCGAAATACAGCAAGGCTTCGCGCAAATCGGCGAAACTGACGTTCTTGTCGATATACAGCCCTTCCACCTGATGGAAGAAGCAGTGTGCACGCGCCGAAATAGCTTCATTGCGATAGACGCGTCCCGGGCAAAGCACACGGATTGGCGGCTGTTGCGAGGTCATCACACGTGTCTGGACACTGGATGTATGGGTGCGCAACAATATATCCGTCGGCTTTTGTACGCCTTCTTCTTTCTCAACGAAGAACGTGTCCTGCATGTCGCGTGCCGGATGTTCCGGTGCAAAGTTCAGCAGCGAGAACACATGCTTGTCGTCTTCCACTTCCGGTCCGTCTGCCACCGTGAATCCGATGCGTGAGAAGATGTCTATAATCTCTTCACGAACCAGCGACAACGGGTGCCGTGTGCCGAGTTCAATCGGATCAGGCGTGCGGGTCAGGTCTTGCTTGTCGGCATAGGCTTGGCTGGCAAGGCTCCCCAATTGTTCTTTCAATTCATTGAACCGTGCTTCCGCCTGCTGACGCAACTTGTTGATGGACGCGCCAAGCGTGGCTTTTTCCTCTTTCGGAACGGCTTTGAACTGCTCGAACAGCTGCGGAATGGCACCTTTCTTCGACATGTACTTCAAACGCAGTGCTTCCAGTTCTTCGGCACTTCCGGCTTTCAGTACTTCAACCTGCTTTTGCAGCTCTGCTATTTGCTCTGATATATTCATAACAATCTTCAAATATTCCAATTTTCAAATAATCCAATCCAATTAGCGTGCAAAATTACTGCTTTTTTTGGATATGTGCAAATTTTTTTGTACTTTTGCAGCCTCAAATGTATATTTTGTATGAAAACACGCCAAATACTGCCACATATTTGTCTTTGTTTTGTGCTTTTTGCACTGTGTTCCTGTGCCCGGAAACAACCCTATTCCACCCGACCGGAAAGCAACAATTATGCCAAAGGGTTTGCGATCATCCCTGCAGAAGATTACACCACGGTTCTTGCCTATTCGCCGTGGCAGGAAGGTGAAATCCTTGCAACGTATTACCTCGTCAAATCGGACCAGGTGTCCGTTCCGAAAGACGGAATTAAACTCCGGATTCCCGTCCAGCGGCTGACAATCACGTCCTGTACGCACATCGGATTCCTCAAAGCACTCGGACAATTGGGTGCCGTTTATGGCGTCTGTTCGCCGGAAATTGTCTATAACCGCGAAGTGTTCGAACCTGCTGATGGTCACGAGGTGATGAATGTGGGCGATGCCATGACGCCGGATGTGGAACGGATTATCCGCACGGCTCCGGAAGCGGTCATGGTTTCCACGTACGCACAGGGCGACGCCGCGACGGAGAAACTGCGCAATCTGGCTGTTCCTATTATATATAATAATGAGTGGACGGAAAACGACCCGTTGGCGCGTGCCGAATGGATTCGTTTTGTAGGCGCGTTCTTTGATTGCCTGCCGCTTGCCGATTCCATTTTTGCGGAAGTGGTCACGTCCTACGAGGCACAGAAGGCACAGACGGAGAATCTGTCAAACCGCCGCACGATTATGTCCGGCAACAATTTCCGCGGCACATGGTATATGCCGGCAGGCAGTACGTATATGGGCGTGTTGTTCAAGGACGCCGGAGCGGATTATTTTTATGCTAATGACACCTCGCATTTCTCCCTTCCGTTGGGAATTGAGACCGTTATTCACAATTTTTCCCATGCGGACGTGTGGGTTGGTTGTCCGGCTTCCACATTGGCGGAACTGGCGCAAATGGACGAAAAGCACACATGGTTCAAGTCTTTTCAGACCGGTGAGGTATATAATTTTGCCCGTCGTTCGACGCCGCAGGGCGGAAATGACTTCTGGGAGACCGGAGTTGTCCGTCCGGATTACATTCTTTCGGACCTTATCCGCATTCTTTATCCCGCCCTCTCCAAAGACACCACATTCTATTTCTCGGAACACCTCCAATAACGAAGTGCAATTTGTAGTTTTGACAATTTGCTATGTTTTTTGGTGTTTTTGTGACATTTTGATATCGGCTTGACGAAATCCAAAACTCGGCTTGATGGCGGCTTGAAGGCTGCTTCGATTTTTTTTGATTTTTCGGTGTCAAAATGTTATTAAAAAGGCGTTTTTTGCTTACGTTCTGTTATTCATGGCTGTGCATAGTGTACGGTGTATGGCGTAAAGTGTAGAGATAAAAAAGTGTAATAAAATCACACTTTTATTTGCATACGTCAAAAAAAAGCCGTACCTTTGCGCTAAAATTGGAATAATACGGATTATATATCTGAAAGTATGGGATTTACACATTTACACGTTCACTCGCAATATTCAGTATTGGACGGGATGTCAAAGGTCACCGACCTCGTTGACAAATGTCTGAAAACAGGCATGCCCGCCATTGCCCTGACCGACCATGGCAATATGTATGGCATCAAGGAATTCCTCGACTACTGCAAAAGCGTCAACAAAAAGTTGCAAGCCAAAGCCGAAGAAGAAGCACAGGCTGCCGGCAAAGATGCGTCAAGTGCGGAATATACGCCGTTCAAGCCGATTGTGGGCTGTGAGGCATATTGTGCACGGCGCGGCAGACACAGCAAACTGAATGACGAAGCAATTACAGGCGAAGGACGAAAATATGTAATCGACCGTTCCGGCTGGCACCTTATACTGTTGGCAAAAAACATGCAGGGCTACCGCAATCTGTGCAAGATTGTGAGCCTCGGATTCATGGATGAAGCCTTCAACTATACGCCGCGAATTGACAAGGAACTGTTGGAACAATACCACGAAGGAATAATCTGTTCGTCTGCCTGTCTCGGCGGTGAACTGCCGCAAAAGATTCTTTCGGGATTAGCTAAAGGCGCAACACTCGAAAACGGCGGTTTTGCAGAAGCGGAAGAAACCGTCAAATGGTTCAAAAACCTGTTCGGAGAGGATTATTACATTGAGTTGCAACGGCACCAGACAACCAAACCCGGTGGAGACCAAAACGTTTATCAGCGGCAAATGCAGGTCAATCCGGTGCTGATTGCACTGGCACGCAAATACGGTGTCAAACTGATTGCCACCAACGATGCACACTTTGTTGAGGAAGAACACGCGGAAGCACATGACCGGCTTATTTGCCTGAGTACCAACCACTTTGTGGATGACGTGGACCGCATGCACTACACCAAACAGGAATGGCTGAAGACACCTGAAGAAATGGCAGCCATATTCAGCGACATTCCCGAAGCCTTGTCAAACACGCAGGAGATAGTTGACAAGGTGGAAATATACGACATTGACCACGGTCCGATTATGCCGCTGTTCCCTATTCCACCCGAGTTCGGCACCGAAGAAGAATACCGGCAGAAATTCAGCGAGGAAGACCTGTGGCAGGAATTTATGAACGACGAACACGGCAAAAACCCGTTGAGCGAGAAAGATGCCCAGAAACGCTTCAAGAACCTCGGTGGCTATGACCGGATGTACCGTATTAAGCTGGAAGCGGACTACCTGACCCATCTAACGTGGGAAGGTGCAAAGAAACGCTATCCGGAATTAGTGCCGTTCCTTGATGATACCAAGCACCTGACCTATCAATACTGGGATTCCGCTGCATTGGATGACCATCAGCGCGAAATAGTCAACCGCATATTGTTCGAGTTGAACGTGATGAAGACGATGGGCTTCCCTGGTTACTTCCTCATCGTGATGGACTTTATCCGCGGTGCACGGGAAGAACTGGGCGTGAGTGTCGGTCCCGGACGCGGAAGTGCAGCCGGTTCGGTGGTGGCATACTGCCTGAAAATTACCGATTTGGACCCACTGAAGTATGACCTGCTGTTTGAGCGTTTCCTGAATCCCGACCGTATTTCGCTGCCGGATATAGATACCGACTTCGATGATGCCGGACGCGGGAAAGTATTGGAATGGGTGAGCAAGAAATACGGCGAGACGCATGTGGCACATATCATCACCTACGGTGCTATGGCTGCGAAATCCGCTATTGCAGACGTAGGACGCGTGCAACGGATGCCATTACCGCAGGTGAACGAGATTAAAGCACTTATCCCTGAACGCGGCTTCCCGGACAATATTAAAGACGAGAAAGGCAAATCGCCGAAGGTGAATCTGAAGAACTGCTACAAGTATGTGGATGAACTGCGGCAAATGCTCAACGGCGGCGATCCGGAAGTGCAATCAGTGCTGAATTATGCGCAGCAGTTGGAAGGTACTATACGTCAAGTGGGCATCCACGCCTGCGGTGTAATCATCGGCGCAGACGATCTGACGAACTTTGCACCATTGAGCAGCGTGGAGGACAAAGACCTCGGCAAACGCGTGCTTGTCACCGAATACGACGGGCATGTGGTGGAAAGCGTGGGACTGATCAAGATGGACTTCCTCGGGCTGAAGACGCTGACGATTATCAAAGAGTGCATCAACAACGTCAAGAAAGCACGCGGCATTGAAGTGGACATCGACCATATTCCGATAGATGACCCCGAAACATACAAACTGTTCCAGGAAGGACGTACCATCGCGGTGTTCCAGTTCGAATCGCCCGGAATGCGGAAATACATGAAAGAACTGAAGCCGACCGTGATCGGCGACCTTATTGCGATGAACGCACTATACCGACCCGGACCAATGCAGTATATTCCGCAGTTCATCAAGCGCAAACAAGGGTTGGAAGAGGTGACGTACGACATTCCGGTCATGGAAAAGTACCTCAAAGACACCTATGGTGTGACGGTTTATCAGGAGCAAGTAATGCTATTGAGCCGTCTGTTGGCGAACTTTACGCGCGGTGAGTCTGACAAGTTGCGCAAGGCGATGGGTAAGAAGCAGATGGCGATTCTTCAAGAACTGAAAGGCAAGTTCATGGACGGCGGCAAAGCCAACGGACACGACCTGAAAGTGTTGGAGAAAATATGGACGGACTGGGAAGCGTTTGCATCGTATGCGTTCAACAAATCGCACGCGGCATGTTATTCGTGGGTAGCCTACCAGACGGCTTATCTCAAAGCACACTACCCTGCCGAATTCATGGCGGCGAACCTGACCGTGTCAAAAGATGACATCAAGGAAGTGACGAAGTTCATGGACGAGTGCAAAGCATTGAAAATCAGCATTTTGGAGCCGGATGTCAATGAATCAGAACTGAACTTTACGGTCAACAAGAAAGGTGACATACGTTTCGGATTGGGCGGTATTAAAGGCGTCGGCGAAGCAGCTGTGGAAGCCATTGTTTCGGAACGCGAGCAGCATGGCAAATACAAGGACATATATGACTTTCTGGAACGGGTGAACCTGCAAAGTTGCAACAAGAAAACCGTTGAAGGACTGGCATTGTCAGGTGCGTTTGACTGCTTTGAGGGATTGTACCGCGAGCAGATCACTGGCACGAACGACAAAGGCGAAGCAATGTTGGATGTACTAATGCGCTATGGCAACATGTACCAACAGGACAAGGCACAGCAGCAAAATTCGCTGTTTGGCGACCTTGGCGACGGATTCGGAATTGACATTCACAAACCGGAACTGCCCAAACCACCACGGATGTCTGCCATCGAGAAACTGAATATTGAGAAGAACCTTATCGGTATATTCCTTTCTGCTCACCCGTTGGATGAATATGAATTTGAGGTAACGGATTTGTGCGATGTGACAGCAGAAGAACTGACCCGTTTCGAAGGCTGGCGGACACCGGATGCACGAAGTGCCGCTGCCAAACCTGCGGAAGGCGAAGAAGAGGAAGAAACACTACGCATTGATCCGAAAGAATGGATTGCCAACCATGAGAACAAACCGCTGCATTTGGGCGGAATAGTGACCTCGGCGGAAGAAGCAATTTCGCAAAAAGGCAATCCTTACGGACGGTATGTGATTGAGGATTATTCCGGCAGTTACCGTATGACATTGTTCGGAAACACCTACCAGCAATGTGCACCAATGCTCAAGCAGAATTTGTATGTGTATGTCACCGGAATAATTCAACAACGCGGTGCCAACAGACCATGGTTCAAACCCAAACCCGTCGAAGAGGCAGAATATGAGTTTGTGGCGCAACAGGTTGAATTACTGAAAGATACGCAAGCCAGACATGTTGAATCGTTGACGCTGAAGATTCCTGTTGAGCAAGTGACAAAGGAATTTAACGACCAGTTGGCGGAACAAATCACGAACAATCCGGGGCACATCAAACTGAAGATTCAGGTGTTTGACGAGTCAAAGCATAATATGATTACGTTTGTGTCGCAAAGCCATCCGCTTGCAATAACAAAATCGTTCTATCATTGGCTGAAAATTCAGGAAATGGACGGATTGATAAGCCATAAAATCAACTGATTTTAATAATTTGTTGCCCGCAGTTAATTTTTTATTGGAACATTCCAAAAAAAACAGTAATTTTGCAGCCGTTTTTGAAGAAACAAAACAACAAACAACAATAATTAAACTAATTTAATTTTAGGTATGAAGAAGTATTTACTTATTGCCGTTATGGCAATTGTGAGCGTGGCTTACGCAGCCGCTCAACCCCGCGCAATCGGTGCTAACCTCGGTGGCGGTTTAGGTTTTTCGTATGAGCACGGATTCGGAGAATCCAACATGTTGGACGTAGCCGTTTCTGCACCTCTCGTTGGTATGTTTGACGGACATTTTGGTGTCGGCGGTCATGTAACTTATGACTGGATTGACCCGTTCAATGCGCCTGTTCCCTGGAACGAAAAAGGTGAATGGCACTGGTACATGGGTGTCGGTGGTGCCGGCGGTATGTATTGTTTCAAAGAAGGTCATTGGTATGCAGGCGTAGCCGGTCATATCGGTATTGAGTACGATTTCTGGTTCCCGCTGCAACTGTCAGTTGACTACCGTCCTTCAATTGGTGTCAGCAACTGGCACAACGACAACAAATTAGGCTTTGACGAACACGGATTCTACGGAATCAGCATTGGTGTTCGCTACAAATTCCATTAAAAAAGCGTAAGGGCTTCGCCCACCACGTAATTACTGCCACCGATGAAGATTATGTCTTCGTCGGTGGCTGCTTTTTGTGCGGCACGAACGGCACAAGCAACGGATTGAAAAATGTGATAATTGGAAGATTTGGATATTTGAAAATACTTGGCGGCAAGTTCTTCTGCCGGAATAGCACGATGGGTTTGAGCTTGTGTGAAGTAATAAACGGCATTTTGTGGCAGAAGTTTCATCACCTCGTTTACATCCTTGTCGGAAACCATTCCGAAAACAACATAAAGCGTAGAATGCCTATAGTCATACGCCGAAAGCTGTTCAAAGACGAATTTGAGTCCGTGTGAGTTATGCCCGGTGTCACAGATGGTAAGGGGCTTTTCGCTAAGCGTTTCCCACCTACCCCGCAAGCCAGTCAGTCTGCAAACATTGGCAAAACCTTTTGCCATTGCCGGTTTGTCAATGGACAATTTACCCGTTGATGCCAACGCTCGCAGAGCGACATAAGCAGTCTGCTGATTCTTGTCCTGATAGATTCCTTTGAGTTGGCAGTCAGGAATGTCACGCAGGCGGCACTTGCGCAAATAACCGCACTGGTCGGCAAACCAAATACGGCAGTCGGTTGTTTCGAGCCCTGCACCGAGAATATGGTTCTGTCTGGCTGCTTCGAGGAATACAGGAGCCGTCTCCGGATCTGTTTCGCCGATGACACAAGGAACGCCAAATTTCATTATACCCGCTTTTTCATGGGCTATTGCAGCAAGCGTGTTGCCAAGAAACTCCGTGTGGTCAAAGCCGATATTTGTTATGACAGAAAGAAGCGGCGTAATGATGTTAGTAGCGTCCAAACGGCCACCCAAACCAACTTCGATAACGGCTACATCCACCTGCTCACGTGCAAACCAGTCAAAAGCAAGGGCTGTGGCTGCCTCAAAGAAGGAAGGTGTCATTCCGCTATGTTGTTTGAACGCTTCGCTGTTAGGATCCAGCCATTCCACAAAGCGAATGACCTCCTCTTCGGGAATCATTTGTCCGTTAATCCGGATGCGTTCACGGAAATCCACCAAATGCGGCGAAGTGTACAACCCCACCTTATATCCGGCAGCTTGGAGAACAGCCGCAATCAGATGAGACGTTGAACCTTTCCCGTTTGTTCCGGCAACATGAATACTCTTGAACTTCGTATGCGGATTTCCTAAATGCGCCATCAAGGATTCCACATGCTGCAAACCGGGTTTATAAGCCGCTGCACCCACCAAATGAAAGGCAGGTGCAGCAGCATATAAATATTGTAACGCCTCTTGGTATGTCATGCCTGTTTGTTGTACTCTTCAAGGGCTTTGCGCAGAACAATCATCGCTTTGCGCAAATCCTCTTTGTTGAGGATATACGCCATTCGAACCTCTTGTTTGCCTTCTCCCGGGTCGGTATAAAAACCGTTTCCGGGTGCCATCATAATGGTTTGTCCCTCATAACTGAAATCCGCCAGACACCACTTGCAGAACTTTTCCGCGTCATCAACTGGCAGTTTGACCATCACATAAAACGCACCCATCGGCGACGGCGCAAAAACACCGGGAATCTGATTGAGTTGGTCAATCAGGAAATTGCGGCGGGAAAGGTATTCATCATACACTTCCTCCATATATTCCTGCGGCGTGGAAAGAGAAGCTTCTGCAATCACTTGGCCGATTAAAGGTGGCGAAAGGCGTGCTTGACAGAATTTCATAACGGCTTCGCGCACTTGTTTGTTCTTCGTGATAAGCGCGCCTATACGGATACCACACTCGGAATAACGTTTGGAAACGGAATCGACCAAGACAACATTTTCCTCAATTCCTTCCAAATGGAAAGCCGAAATATAGGGGCGTTTGGTATAGATAAACTCGCGATAAACCTCGTCGGAAAAGAGATAAAGATTGTATTTCTTGACGATGTCACGAATCTGCTTCATCTCCTGCTTCGAATAGAGATAGCCGGTCGGATTGTTCGGATTGCAAATGAGAATCGCACGGGTTTTGTCCGTAATCTGTTTCTCAAACTCCTCAACAGGCGGCAGTTTAAAACCATCCTCAATATGCGTTTTGACAGACTTGACCACCGCACCGCATGAAATGGCAAATGCCATGTAATTGGCATAGGATGGGTCTGTCACAATAATTTCATCGCCAGGATTCAGACAGGCCATGAACGCAAATAGAATCGCCTCACTTCCTCCGGAAGTGATGATGATTTCGTCCGGCGAAAGGTCAATGCCATACTCGGCGTAATACCCTACCATCTTCGTGCGCAAAGACTGCGTTCCCTGCGAGGGCGAATAATCAAGAATGTCACGCGACATATTGTGCACGGCGTCCAGAGCGCATTGCGGCGTTTTGATGTCCGGCTGACCAATATTAAGGTGATAGACATGGACACCGTTACGCTTGGCTGCGTCGGAATACTTGGCAAGTTTGCGGATCGGCGATTGCGGCATATTGACCGCACGGGTTGAGATTTCCATATATATTTACGATTTATTAAGCGATTTAATCATTTCTTCCAGTGACTCCCGGAAGTCAGCAGTTGTACCTAAATCCCTGATTGTCTTCAAATTAACGACACGTTGTCGGACGGATTGAACGGCATGCTTTTCAAGTTTGGCGACAGAAGGTGTAATGGCACTTTGCAAAGCATCGAGATTCACGTCATAAAGCATGGTCGCATGGACAACAGTTGCATTCTTCAGCTTGTAACACGCTGCACCTGACACTTTGCGTCCGTTCACAAGGATGTCATTATGTTCCGTAGTAACCGCCTCATAACCAAGCGATTGCAGTGCTTTTGCAAGACGTTCTATAAAGCCCTCAAATGCTGCTTGTGCATGCGTCGAAGGGGTTATGAACGAAACCATTACGTTACCATTGTCCGCATAAACGCAACCTCCTCCACTCTTGCGCTGAACAACAAGTATATTGTTTGCTTGGCAATAATCCAGATTGACCTCTTGTCCGGCAAACTGGTGCTGCCCGTAAATAACCGTCGGAGCAACAATCCACGTAAAAAACAACGGTTCCTGAACGTTCGCGGCAAGTTCCTGCTCCAATTGCAGGTATTCGTCCAAACGCAAGCCTTCTATGGGACGATACAACTTCAAATCTTCGGTTCAGCAATTTCCTTACCAGCGCAGAAACGCTTCACAATCTGACGGTCATCGCCAAGATACGTGTAGCGCTCCAAACGATGAAGCAAGGAGTAATTATCTATATTAAGGTCTGCGTCATCAATAACCAATGCGTCAAAAGCATAGCCTTTCTCAAAACTGCCGACTTTGCCAAAGAACGAACCGCCCGACTTCGTGGCAAGCCAGAATGCCTCACTGAGTGTCAGGAACTTAAGTGCTCCTTTGGACTCGGCATATTTGAGTTTGCTGATTTGCAGCGCATATTGCATCACACGGAAAATCGAAAGATGGTGACCTCCCGAAATGTCGCTTCCAAGCGCAACGGGCACGCCTTCGTTGAGGAACGTGCGAATCGGTGCCATTCCGGACGCAAGGTTACAGTTCGACGTCGGACAATGCACCACAAACACATGATTTTCCTTCATCAGACGCAGTTCCTCGCCTTCAGTGTAGCAGCAGTGTGCCATCAGCGTCGGCGTGTCTCCGAACAATCCGTAACGCTTGTATGCGTCACCATAACAGGTCGATTCAGGCTCCAATTCCTTTACCCACGCAATTTCGGAACGGTTCTCGCTCAAATGGGATTGCACAGGCAGATTGTATTTCCGCGCCAATTCACCGAGTGCTTTGAGCATGTCCGGCGTGCAGGACGGCACAAACCGCGGCGTAACAATCGCGCTCACTAATTTGTTGCCCTTAAGATGATTCATCAACGCTTCCGTGTCGCGGACAGCTTCTTCCGTTGTATTGGAAAGCGTTTCCGGACCGTTGCGGTTCATACCTACAAGACCGATCATCGCGCTCATTCCGGCTGTCGTAAAGAGGTCTGCAAGCAGTTTGCTGGCTTCCGGATGGATGGTAGCAAACGCAACCGTTCGCATCGTGCCGTTTGCCCAGAGGTCATGCACAAACCGACGGTACATCTTTTCTGCATAAGCAAGGTCTTTGTACTTCGATTCCTCCGGGAATGTGTATGTATTCAGCCACGGCAGCAGTTCAAGGTCCATTGCAATGCCCTGATTGCGGTATTGCGGCGCATGAACATGCAGGTCGTTCATTGCCGGAATGAGCAGTTTGTCACCGAAATCAATCACTTCTGCGTCTTTGTATTGCTCCGGCAGTTGCTCATACACGCCTTCCACAAGACCGCTTTCGTTCACCGCTATATAGCCGCGTTCAAGGACTTGGAATGCCTCTGGCGACGGGGTGAATAGAATGTTTGCACGATAGATTTTCATGGTATGGATTATTTTACGATTTGTCCTTGTATAGTGTAAATTTGGTCATCACTGAGGATATACACATTTCCTTGACGAATCAATTTTTGTGCCTTATTGGCGGGATTCGTGTAAATCGCAGGTGCAGACGATGGAACATCATTCTCATAGACTGCCTGCAACACAATGCCATCTGCAAGATTTCCGGCTTTTACTTCCCATTTCAGGAATTTGAAGCCTTTAATATGCGGAGCAATCGGAACTTCCCATTTCTGCGTTTCCATATAATAGGTTTCTCCGTCTTGCTTGAGATAAGTCAGATTAACGATTTGTTCTTCGAAACTAACCCCAGTAGCTACACCTATTATATTATAGAATTCTTTCCACACGTCTTTTGCCTTGTACAAATCAATGAAGTCAATCGGCACGTAAAGAATACAAGTCTCCTTATTCACGTTATTCAGCGCACGTGCAGGGATGGTTTGCGGCGTAACGGCATAATTGTAAATGGCATTCAATGCAGAGCAGTTATAGAACGCATCCTGATTGATGGTTGCCACTGACGCAGGAATAATCACCTTTTCCAACGCAGTGCTTCCTTCCAGAACACTGGTGGCTAAAGTCGTGATTCCTTCCGGGAAAGTGAAGTTCTTGAGAGCCGTGCAGTACATAAACGCACCTTGACCGATTGAAGTAACGGTCGCAGGGATGTCAATATTGGCAAGTAACGAGCAGCTCTTGAACGCATACTGACCAATACTTGTCAGGTTCGCAGGCAGCACGATGTTTTCCAACTTGTTCATATTTTGGCAGAGATAACCGGGAATCTTCTCAACTTGGTCGCCAAACGTAAATTTCGTAATCTGTGAACTCGGACTGTAAAACGGTGCATCCGAGTCTGTCCCTATACTGCACGTAGGCGGCAACCATGTCACTTCCGTAATCGGATTGCTCTTAAACGCCCCACTTCCAATTGATGTCACCGTACTTGGAATCGTTACTTTTGTCAGTTTACAGTTATAGAACGCACGCTGGTTGATGGTCGTCAGACCTTCATGCAGGTTCACGTTCGCCAGTTTCGAGCAACCGTAGAAAGCGTCCGTGCTGATAGTTGTCAATGTAGCCGGCAGTTCAATTGTTTCCAACGCAATGCAACCTTCAAAGAAACTTACAGGAAGTGTCTTTTGCGTCACGGGCAGATTGATTGATTTGAGCGACGTGCAGTTCATGAACGCATATTGTCCTAACGATTTCACCGAAGGCGGCAATACAACGGTCTCCAATTTGCTCATATTTTTGCACAAATATGCCGGAATCGTTTCCACTTGGTCACCAAACGTAAACTGCGTAATCTGTGAACTTGTACTGTAAAACGGTGCATCCTCACCGGAACCAATACTGCACGTAGGCGGCTGCCATGTCACTTCCGTAATCGGATTGCTCTTAAACGCCCCACTTCCAATTGATGTCACCGTACTCGGAATCGTTACCTTCGTCAGTTTGCAGTTATAGAACGCATGCTGGTTGATGGTTGTCAGACCTTCATGCAGAGTAACGTCCTTCAGCGACGTACAGCCATAAAACGCATCCTGACTGATTGTGGTCAGCGTTGCAGGCAACTGAATCGATTCCAACGCAATGCAACCTTCAAAGAAACTTACGGGCAGTGTCTTCTGCGTCACAGGCAGGTTGATTGATTTGAGCGACGTGCAGTTCATGAACGCGTATTGTCCTAACGATTTCACCGATGACGGCAGTACAACGGCCTCCAATAAACTCATATTCCTGCACAGATACGAAGGAATCGTCTCCACCTTATCGCCAAACGTGAATTTCGTCACCTTCGAACTCGTGCTATAGAACGGCGCATCATCGCCCGTTCCGATGCTACATGTAGTTGGCAGCCATGTCACTTCCGCAATCGGATTGCTCTTGAACGCCCCATTACCAATTGACGTCACCGTATTCGGAATTGTTACCTTCGTCAGGTTACAGTTATAGAACGCACGCTGATTGATGCTCGTCAGACCTTCAGGCAGGTTGATGCTTCCAAGTTTGGTACAACCGTAGAACGCGTCTGTTCCGATGGTGGTGATTGAACTCGGCAGAACAACCGACTGCAAATTGGTCATTGCCTCAAAAGCGGATGTTCCCAATGATGTCACCGGATAGGTGTAAGCGTTGTAGGTCACGGAAGCAGGGATTGTCACCGACGTGTAAGCCGAATAAACGGACTTGTCCGAAGTCTGGTCACTTATCACGGAAGCCGTGGTCGCTCCCAACGAATAATACAAATCGTCTATCAGAACGGTCTCTGCCGCAAACGCACCAAGCGTGCAGACAAGCAAGGCCAAACTTAAAACAATTCTTTTCATGATTCTTTTTTCTTTTTAAAAAACAACAATAATATAAGGTAGTTTATCACACCGGCTATCAAAATAACGACAAATCCTATATTTCCGTCGTTCCATGTCGGCAACAGATACACCAAAATCGGCAGCAAACCGAACTGGATAACCAGATTGATTGCCCTTGCAATCATGAATCCGCCGGCATTTTTCCAACTTGGTTTGGAACTGAACGTGTACCACGCACTCAGAAAATAATTCGGAATCATCTCCATGACAAAACCTATTCCGAACGCCACAAAATAAAGGAACGAATTCTTTTCCGGCTGGTTCATACACCACATTGCACCCATAAAAAACAGCGTCTGCACAAACGTTCCCGTCATTCCGAGAATGACGAAACGTGTTGCACTGCGTGCATGTCCGGGCAAATATGAAGTCGGAAGTCTCATAGTGCAGCCATCAGTTCTTCCATTGCGGCATTCAGACCGTTCACGTCGCGTCCTCCGGCAGTTGCCATCCACGGCTGACCGCCTCCGCCGCCTTGAATATGTTTGGCAGCGGATTTAATCATCGCTCCGGCATTCTTACCTTCATCCACAAGTGGCTGGCTCAAAAATACCGAAATCATCGGTTTGCCTTCCCATTGTGTGGCTCCGACAACAGCAAATTTCACATCCGTAAACTTGCCACGCAGTAACGGCATGACATTGCGGATCATGTTCGGATCCGTTTCTCCGTCCAAACGCACAAGTTTGATTCCGTTAAAGTCTTGCGCCGCATTAATCAGGTGGTCGCGATACATGGCAACTTTCTCCGCCACAAAGTCCTCAATCTGTTTCTTCAGACTGCTGTTTTCCTCAATGGCTTTGTGAATTGCGCCTGACAAATCCGGAGCGTTGTTAAACAACTGACGCAGCTCATTAACCATGTCTAACTGCTTGTAATACAGCTCATCAACCTTTGCTGCCGTAACCGCCTCAATACGGCGAATGCCCGCAGCAACACTTGTTTCCATGATTATTCGCACCGCGCCGATTCTACCTGTCGAAGACACATGGCATCCGCCGCAAAGCTCAATCGACGGACCATATTTGATCACGCGCACGTCATCGCCGTATTTCTCGCCGAACAGTGCCATTGCACCCATTTCTTTGGCTTTGGCAATCGGCGTATGACGGCTTTCTTCAAGGTGCATGTCCTCACGAATCAGTTTGTTCGCAAGACGTTCCACTTCGCGCAGTTCTTCCGGTGTCACTTTCTGGAAATGACTGAAGTCAAAACGCAAACTGTCAGGCGTTACCAAACTACCCTTCTGTTCCACATGTTCGCCAAGCACTTTCCGCAGCGCGTAATGGATAATGTGTGTCGCAGAGTGGTTGCAAGCAATCGCCTGACGCCGTTCGGCGTCAACTTTCGCAACAAGTTTCGCACTTGGATCTGCCGGCAACTCCAACATGATATGTACTGGCAAACCGTTCTCGCGCTTGCAATCTGAAATCGCAAATCGTAAATCGCCAAATCGTAAATAACCTGTGTCTCCGACTTCGCCTCCCATTTCCGCATAGAACGGCGTTTTGGAGAGCACAACCTGATAGAATTCCTTGCCTTTCTGGCTCACTTTGCGGTATTTGAGGATTTTCGTCTCGCACTCCAATTCATCGTAACCCACGAACTCCGTCTCACCTTCTTCCAAAACGCTCCAGTCGCCCAGATCCTGCTTGTTGGCGGAGCGTCCCATTTCTTTCTGGTGCGCCAAAGCCTTGTTGTATTCGTCCTCGTTGGTGGTCATTCCACTCTCACGAAGAATCAGTTCCGTCAAATCCAACGGAAAACCGTATGTATCTTTCAGCGTGAACACATCCACACCCGAAATCTCTGTCTTTCCTGCTTTGCGTGCATCAGCTATCAGCTTGTCCAACAGCGAGATACCTTTGTCCAATGTACGCAGGAACGCCTCTTCTTCAGCCTTGATAACCGGCGTAATTTGTTGTTCCTGTTTGCGCAGTTCAGGATAAGCCTCGCCCATGTCGGCAATCAGTTGCGGCACCAGTTTGTACAGGAATGCTTCGCGCTGACCGAGGAACGTATATCCGTAACGCACCGCACGGCGCAGAATACGGCGGATCACATATCCCGCTTTCTCATTCGACGGCAACTGTCCGTCCGTAATAGCAAACGCAATCGTACGGATATGATCGGCAATCACGCGCATGGCAATGTCCACGTCTTCGTTCTTTCCGTATTCGGCACCGGTCAGTTCGCCTATTTTGCAAAGCATCGGCTGGAACACATCGGTGTCATAGTTGGATTGTTTGCCCTGAATCGTTCTTACTAACCGCTCAAACCCCATTCCTGTGTCTATCACTTTCTTTGCCAGCGGCTCCAACGAACCGTCAGCTTTGCGGTTGAACTGCATGAACACGATGTTCCAGATTTCAATCACTTGCGGATGGTCTTTGTTCACCAACTCACGTCCGGGCACTTTGGCTTTTTCCTCGGCACTACGGCTGTCCACGTGGATTTCCGAGCACGGACCGCAAGGTCCGGTGTCGCCCATTTCCCAGAAGTTGTCATGCTTGTTGCCATTCAGAATATGGTCTGCAGGCAAGTGCTTTGCCCAGATGGAAGCAGCTTCGTCGTCGCGGCTCAATCCCTCTTCAGGAGAGCCTTCAAACACCGTCGCATACAGATTCGCGGGGTCAATCTTCAGCACATCGACAATATATTCCCACGCAAAATCTATCGCTTCAGCTTTGAAATAATCGCCGAACGACCAGTTGCCCAGCATTTCGAACATCGTGTGGTGGTACGTGTCGCGACCAACTTCTTCCAAGTCGTTATGCTTGCCGCTCACGCGCAGACATTTTTGGCTGTCTGCCACGCGCGGATACTTAATCGGGTCATTACCAAGGATTATTCCCTTCCACGGATTCATGCCGGCGTTGGTAAACATCAGCGTCGGGTCGTCTTTGATTACCATCGGAGCACTCGGAACAACTTGGTGTCCCTTGCTTGCCATAAAGTCCAAAAAGGACTGTCTGATTTCTTTACTTGTCATTATTTTAATTTAATTAGTATGCTTTTTATTTTCAAAATCGCTGTTTGTTTTTCTTGAAATCGTTGTTTAATTCTTTTGAAATCGCTGTTTGTTTCTCTTGAAATCTCAATGTGTTTTTTTGTTGAAAATCTCGTTTTTTTCTAAATTATATTCATATAATTTACACCCTCATTTTATTGCACTATTATTGCACCATTATTGGACCATTATTGTACCATTATTGCACCATAAAGCACCCTTTACCGACACACAGACATGATTTCGATGACTTTTCCACATCCGTTTTTCAATATGGCAGTTCAACATTTTCATTTGGGCTGCAAAAATACAACATTTTTTTGAAATCTGCAAATTTTTATGACAAAATTTGTGTAATTGTGAAAAAAGTTGTACTTTTGCGCAAAATTAGTAACCATTAAATATTTTTTGCTATGAAGTATCAGTGTAATGTTTGCGGTTGGGAGTATGATCCCGCCGTTGGTGTTCCAGAAGCCGGAATCCCCGCAGGAACGGCGTGGGAAGATGTTCCCGAAGATTTTGTTTGCCCGCTTTGCGGCGTTGGTAAAGACGATTTCTCTCCCGCAGAATAAGTATGAATCAACATATCCGTTATATCGGTTGTGACGACGAGACGTTGCAACTGTTCGAAAGCCAGTACGACCTTCCCGAAGGAATGTGCTATAATAGTTATGTGGCGCAAGGGCAAAAAACGGCAGTCATCGACAGTGTCGATGCCCGCAAAACCGAAGACTGGCTCAAAAACGTCAAATCCGCCCTACTCGACCGCAAACCTGATTATCTGGTCTTGCAGCACATGGAGCCGGACCACAGCGGTTCGGTAAATGCGTTCCTCGCTCTTTATCCCGAAACGACAGTAGTTTGCTCGGCAAAGGCGCAGACAATGATGGCACAATTCGGCATTGCACCGCGTAATGTCCTTGTTGTCAAGGAAAACGACATTCTCGATTTGGACGGACTGCACCTGCAGTTTATCCTTGCGCCGATGGTGCACTGGCCCGAAGTGATGATGACCTATTGCCCCGAAGCGGAGACATTCTTCTCGGCGGACGCATTCGGCAAATTCGGTGTTTACCACGCAGACGAGGATGACTGGGCTTGCGAAGCAAGACGTTATTATTTCAACATTGTCGGCAAATACGGCATGCCGGTCAGCAACGTTCTCAAGAAAGCCGAAGCCCTGAAAATCAGCACGATATGTCCGCTTCACGGTCCGGTTTTGGAAGGCGCAAAATTGCAGGAAGCGCTCCGGCTGTATAATATATGGTCCAAATATGACGTGGAAACGAAAGGCATTCTCATTGCCCACGCTTCCATTCACGGCAACACCGCCAAAGCGGCGGAAGAACTGGCTGAAATGCTCCGTGCACGCGGCGCGGAGAAAGTCGCCATAACGGATTTGTGCCGCGACGACATGGCAGAAGCCGTCGAAGATGCGTTCCGCATGGACAGAATGGTCATTTGCGCCTCTTCCTACGACAACAATGTTTTCCCGCCAATGCACCTCTTCCTCTGGAAATTGCAGCAGAAAGCCTATCAAAACCGCACCGTTGGAATCGTAGAAAACGGTTCTTGGGCGCCGTCTGCAGGTCGTGAGATGAAAGCTTTGTTGGAGACAATGAAAAATGTCACCATTCTTGAACCGATGGTGACAATCAAGAGCTCGCTGAACGATGAATCGCGTCAGGCTTTGACGCAACTCGCAGACGCGCTGGTTTCCAAATAAGCGCAAACTACTTTTGCGCAAAATATTTCCACAGCGGCGCAGCATGAAGTGCCTGCACAATCTCGCCCTCTTCGAGCAATTCGCGCACTTCCGCCTGCTCCATAACATGGATTCTAATATCCTCTGTAGCTTCTTGGTGTTGGGTCGTAACCGGCTCAACACCTTTTGCTAAATACGTGTAAGACAGATTGTTATGGTTTGTCGGATTCGGACTTAGCACCATAAACTCACTCCACTCTCCTCCGCCAAAACCGGTTTCCTCCAATAGTTCGCGCTTCGCGGCTTCCAAAGGTGCTTCTCCTTCATCCACAACACCCGCGACAAGCTCGTAATGCGTCTCGCCAAGAGCATGCCTATACTGGTCAATGAGCACCATTTTACCGTCTTTGGTCAGCGCAATGACGTTGATCCAATTCGGAAACTCCAACACAAACCACGTCGGAATCTGCTTGCCCGACGGCATTTCCACACATTCCTGACGCACGGACAACCACGGACCGATACGAAGAATATTCTCACTTTTGAGAACTTTCCACTTTCTGTTTTCCAATTTATTCATAGATTTTCTCTTTTTGCACGCTTTGCCATAGCAGCGTCAAATACGCCACTCGGGCAACTAAATGAATGAAATAAGCAATGTACAATGCTTGGATTCCCAACCAGTAATACAACGCCGCATAACCCGCTACAAATCCGACAGCAGCCCAAATCATGGCATTCCGTATCTCTTTTCCGGCAGTAGCACCAACATATATTCCGTCCCACATAAACGCCAACGTCGAAACAACCGGCATGGCAATCAGCCATCCGAGAAACGGCGTAACTGCCTGAAGCACAGAATCATCATCCGTCATCAGCCGCACACAATCAATTCCCCAAAACGCATAAACAAGCGTAAAGATAACGCCGACGCCTATACTCCAGTTAAATAGTATCTTCACCACTTTGCCAAGCTTGTTTTCATCAGCTCCTTCCCCTATACACTTGCCGACTAACGCTTCACCCGCATAAGCAAAACCGTCCACAAAATAACTGAACAGCATAAACAACTTCATCAGAATACTGCTCACTGCCAATTGCACATCGCCGTAACTGCCTGCAATCGCCGTAAATCCGACATAAACGACCATAAAACACAACGATCGGATAAACAGACTCGTATTGAGCCGCATTAGACGTCCGAGCGACCGGAACACATGCAGTTCGGCGGATTTCCATATGGCAAGGAACTTCCCGTACTTGGCAAACAGAATAATCGCCGCAAGCAGCAAGCCCGTAAACTGCGCGATAACCGTTCCGTACGCCACGCCTATAGCACCAAGCGGCGTATAAACTGCCAACACGTACGATGCCACCATATTCACCACATTCACCACGATGTCACATGCCATCGGCGAAACAGTGTCCTGCATGCCGATAAACCACCCTTTCAATGCCATAAGTGCCAACGTCGCCGGAGCTGCCCATATACGCACAAAGAAATACGACCGCGCAAAAGCCGCCACGTCGTCCGAACACGGCACACACGCCAAAGCAGCTGTCACAAACAGCCATTGTATCAGCCAGATAAGTATGGTTGCAAACGCGGATATAGTCAAACCTTGCGCCAACAACGTAGCGCATTCCTTCTCATCGCCCCGACCAAACGCCTGCGCTGTCATTCCGGAAGTACCTACGCGCAGAAAACCAAAATTCCAGTACAGCAAATCGAACAGCATTGTCCCTACCGCAATTCCGCCGATTATCGTTGCGTCCGCAATATGTCCGACAATGGCGGTGTCCACTAATCCGACCAACGGAATAGTGATATTTGCGAGAATACTCGGAACAGCTAATTTGAGAATCTGCTTATTCAATGATTCCGCCTCCCACTAAAATATCATCTTGATAAATAACCGCAGACTGTCCTGGAGTAACAGCCCAGACAGGTTCGGAGAACGTCAAAGCACCGTCATTATACCGTGCCTCACTCGGCTGACTTCTATAGCGGATTTGTGCAAAAACAGACTGCGAAGAATCACCGCAGAAGAATCCATTACTTATTCGCACCTCGTTCGTCAGCAAATCATCATGCGCACCAAGTGTCACAATATTGCTTGCGGCGTCTATTTTTGTCACGAAGGCAGGCGTACCGAGTGCCACGCCCAAACCCTTTCTTTGCCCGATGGTATAATTCACATATCCGGCATGCTTGCCAATAACCTTGCCGCTTGCATTCACATAATCACCCGACTTTGTCTCCACGCCTTCGGACGCAAGAAAGGTCCTGTAATCATTGTTGGGTACAAAGCAAATCTCCTGCGATTCACTCTTTTTGCTCAGTTTCTCAAAGCCGTGCTGCAACGCAATTTCACGCACTTGCTGCTTGGTCAGATTGCCTAACGGGAAAATCGTCCGACGCAGGTTCTCATCCGTAAGCATCCACAAGAAATACGTCTGATCCTTACGACTGTCCGCTGCTCTGCGTAAACAAAGTCGCCCGTTACACTCCGCAATCCTTGCATAATGCCCTGTAGCAATGAATTCGCAGCCGTATTCGTCCGCCGCTTCCATCAGTTTGCCCCATTTGATATGCGAATTGCACAGCACGCACGGATTGGGAGTTCTTAAAATTCGCTATCACGCTTTGACGGAACGTCTCTCTATAATCTAAAATATGGTGCTCAAAACCAAGTTGTTCCGCCAAATGCTTTGCCTCCATAATCGATTCCACCGAGCAACAGCCTTTTTCTTTGGCAAGACAACTCTCCTTGATAGAATCAAACGTACGAAACGTACATCCCACAAGTTCGTAGCCTTGCTCCAACAGCAGCATGGCAGCCACGGAACTGTCAATACCGCCACTCATTGCTATGAGTACTTTCTTTCCCACGGATTCAACGGTTTCTTAAGTGATTATTTACTCCACTCCAACATCTTTTGTATCGGCATTATAGCCTTTTCGGCAACCTCTGCAGGCACAGACACTTCGTTTGTCTCGTCCCGCAAACAAGCCAACAGTTTCTCCAACGTATTCTGCCGCATATACTCGCATTCGTTGCAACTGCACCCGACACCTTCTGTCATTTCCGGCGGCACAGGAATCAAATTCGCAGTTGGACAAGCTTTGCGCATTTCA
>CAJOFT010000008.1 GCA_905234025.1 Paludibacteraceae bacterium | reverse complement strand
CAGAAATGGTTTGCAGAAAGTAGTGACCTTGTAACCTTCAATTTCCATTTGGATGATACTATTCGTACCGCCAATGCACGATTGGGTTATAGCGGTTCGACAATCGGTCAATACACAAGCAATGCTTCTTCGTACAAGTACGACTTCCGCATTTTGCCGGTAAGCGGTGATCCTTGCGCTTATATCATCAATCCGGTGATGACGCTGGATGCTTATGATGGCACGACAGCCACCGTATCGATACCGTATGACGGCACCACGAACTATGAGATCAGTAAGGACAATAAAGAAACATGGACGGACATTACAGGAACGATTGATTGCAAGAAGCTGACCTTCTCGCTGCCGTTGGCAACGTACAAGGGCACTAATATCTGGCTGCGTGCGGACGGTACGGTTTGTCAGGGCGATGCGACATCGGTTAGTTCGCTGCATATCCCTGCTCCGGTTATTACTGATCCGGGCGCACAACACCTGTACGGCGTCATCAATGTGGCGACTTCAGAGAGTTTTGCAGTAACGGGTACCGACATGTACGGCACTATCAGCGTGACGAGCAGCAATCCGGCTATTACGGCAAGCTATGAAGCAGGCAATGTGACGGTTAACATGGCTTCGACAGCCGTTGCCGACGACTATGTGACGACCTTGACGCTGAGCAGCGTCGGTGCCGCAAATGTTACTGTAGATGTGACTATTACCATCCGCGATTTGGCAGAGATGACGTTCCGTATAGATGAACTAAGCGGAGGAAAGATTTGTCATAATAGTTTGACGTACGATGATAAGTTCTATGTATATCTGAATGGAGGTTCTGCGGTATATCAAGCTAATGATGGAAGCTCGTTGGTAGATGCTACCTATAAGGTTGGTAGTGCCGTATTTATCCGCGACCTAAGCACCAATGGCGATGACTGGAATACAGGATTCAACAATTATTCTGTAGCATCCGGTATAGCCCAATTCAGTATTCCGACAACGAGTCTTGTTTCCGGACATACCTACCGTATTAGTTACTATAATAGTTTGGCGAATGAGGGTGCGGGATTCTTTGATTCCAACGGCTTAGGTTTCGCAGATGCGCATGTGGACTTTGTCTATAGTTTGGATTGTACCGCTCCTACGGCAATGATGCCTTGTATCACCAGTCCGACAAGCATAGTTGCTCATTGGGATGATTTTACTTGTGAAGCACCAAATACGTTGCAGTTAAATTTATTCAAGCATAATGACACAGAGTTGGTTAATGCCGATTTCCCAACTACAACTATTAGCACCTATTCCCAAGCCGGCAATAATGCTTGGGGATGTGGAAAAACCAATGCAGATCAAAATGGTGTTTTGGCAACTAATACCAATAGCGGGTATACTTTCTATACTTCTGCCACTTCCAATGCATTTGCATCTCCTAAATTATCGACAATTGATGCAAGCACAGAATTACAAGTTACCTTTACAACCAAGAACTTTGCATCTGCCAACAGAACTGTACAACTTTATGTGGTCGCAGGCAACAATTATCCGTCAACAAGCCATCAGAAGACCATCTATATTGATGATGTACGTACATCAAATAAAACATTCAGTACAACATCTAATCAGTTGGAAACTTGGAATGTCAAATTGAGTGGATTGGCGGCAAACGATCGAATAGTCTTTGCTGCAAGTACGGCAGCAGGAAGTTATGGCTTAAAATCTGTGACTATATCTACTGTTGCCCGTGAATATGTGACCGGATATGATCATAAGAATGTAGATGGCACTTCGCAAGAAGTAACAGGATTGACAGCCAATACAACATACTACACCACTATGAGCTGTGGCTCAAAGGAGAGTGCAGAAGTAGCGTTCCATACTTGGCCAAGTAGCGGTAGCAGTTATGTGAAGTTCTATGAGGATGCAGGTCATACGACGGAGATTGAGGCAGGAGATAAGATTGTTGTACTTGGCGGACAGACAACCCATGTATATATGGTCGGTCAGAAAGTGCCGGGTTGCGAAGTGGTTCCAACTGTCAGCAGCGGTTACGGATTAGTTGACCATACGACTTATGATCCTGCTACCGGTGCGTTGGGCGGCTACATTGATTTGACGCTGACCAATCCTGCTGTCACTTCGGGTACGCTGACCATTACGGACGGAACCGGTACCACTTACACCCGTCCTATCAAGTCGAGCGACTGTCCGACAGACTTCGAGACCTTGGCTTTGGCGGCTTCCGCTATCACCAAGAACAGCGCAACTGCCAACTGGAACAGCAGCGCGAACTTCGAAGGTGTAACGGAAGGTACGTTATACTTGTACCGCGACGGTGTGGTAGATGCCGAATACATCACCAACGAGGGCTTCGAGACAGGCGATCTGACCGGTTGGGACTTCCTGAATATAGGTGCATTGTACAGTTGCGATGCATACGAAGTAAAGAGCAGCAATGCCCACTCCGGCACGCATGCCCTCTACGCAAGTAAGGAAGGAAGCGGCTATGCCGGCTTCGGATACACGACAGTGATTTACGGTAACCCTGTTACTCTGCCTGCCGGTACATACGAAATGACCTCTTGGGTAAAGGTACCGGTATATAGCGGCTACAGCGACAAACATTCTTACTTCAAGCAAGGTTTGGCAGGTTGCACATTGATTGGTTCAACAAACGAGACCTGCTATGCGCTCTCGCCGGATTATACCAGCATACAATCCAACAACACCTATGTACAGATAACGGATGTATTTGTATTGGAGAATCCGATTAAGGCATTACCGTTCGTGGGACACCGTGCGGATGTTGGTTATACCTTCCACCCGTTCTATCTGGATGATGTATCGCTGAAACGTATCAGTGCACCGAATGCGGAAGAGCCGGACAAGGTATTCCCGATTGCGGATCTGTCTGCAGCAAGTTCTCAGGCATTAGGTACACTGAGCGGTAACACGCAATATACCTACTTGCTGAAGAACGCGAACGGCTGTCCGTCGAACAGCATCACCTTTAAGACCTTGCAGGCTGACGGTCCGGTAATTGAGGCGGATGACATTGAAATCAGTGCTCCTGCCGGTTCAAGCGCAACAGGTGTGATTACCGTACAGGTTTGGGATGCCACGGCAGAAATCAGTGTCAGCAAGGGCGTAGCAACTGGCAGCGACCAGATTACGTTGGGTAACAGCACCGTAGCACAGGAAGGTGGTACGATACGCGTACTCTTCACTCCGAACACCGCCCCGGGAAGCACAGGTACTTGTCCGGTTATACTTAACACCCGCGGATTGGCAGAACCCGTGACAGTGAATATTAATTGGACGGTAACTGCCGGTGAAGACACCGACAAACCGATTGTGGAAGTAACGGAAATCAGCAATTCAGAACTGAAGATAGAGCATAACGTAGAGGCTGACAGTGTGCGTATTGTAATGAACCGCGAGAAGACGGCAGACGAGATTGAACTCAACGTCGGTGACGAAATCTTCTTCTCGAAGTACTACGAGGCATACAGCCACAAGAAACTCTGGGCAATCTTCAACCCGACGAACGATACTATTTCGTTGGCAGGTATGGAGGTATGGCGTTCGTCCAGCAAATATGACGGATGGCACTCCAATGTCATGGATTTGAGCGAAATGGGTAATATCAAACCGGGCTGGATATGTCCTGACGAAGAGATTGTGGTTTATACGACCAACCAAGTAGGAACCTGCGAACAGAATGCTGTCGGAATAGATGTGATGAGTACCTGGTGGCAGGAAGGTACGTCGTCTGATTTGCCACTCTCGTTCAGTGGTGACGATGCACTTATGTTGGTACGTAAGACCGACGCAGTAACTATTGCCCGCAATAATGCGCTACCGACTACCAGCGCCAAGACCGGTGCTGCCATCAGTTGGCCCGAGCCGTACAGCAATGCCCGCGGCGACTGGTACATGCTGGATATCATCGGCGGCCGGACAGACGGCGGTTCACCGAGCGGCAAGAACGTACAAGGTGCATGGCACTGGTACAACAGCAAGACCGGTGAATATGAGGACGGTGATGACAAAGGTTGGGTAGGTTACGGTCAAGACATGAGTGGAGCGAGCGACTATAACACCAGTTCCGAGCATCCGGGCTATCTGCTATCCACCAACCGTTGCTTGTTGGTGCGCAGGAAGAATGTAACCAGCGGAGCCAATGCCATCAACAGCAATATTGAAAATATGGTGACGCTGAATACCGAATGGCAAGGCTCGCACGTACCGACCGAAGGAGACCAGGATGCCGTATCGTGCTCGAACTTCTCGTTCGTGGGTAGTTACGACTATGCAGGTTACTACAATGCTTGGACAGAAGTCGGCGATTACGAAGTAGGCGCAGACAGGAATCCGGATGGTTCATTCACCGTTGAAATGGATGTACCTGAGTTCTATTGCAAGACGATACATATTGAGGTGATGAGTATAGACACGATTAACGGTGTATTGTCAGAGAACGTTCATGCCTCCGAGGACTACAAAGTGCCTATCGTAGTAGATGCCAACAAATTGACAACGGCTGATTTGTTCTCGTTCGGAGGTGACACATGCGCCAACTGTGACGTTGTTATCCGTGACGAGGCAAAACTGAGCCACGTAAGCGGCGGTGTCAGCCAGTTCCGCAACATGACCGTATATCCGGGTGCAAGCTTTGACAACAGCGCAAAACAGGGCTTCCTGTTAGACGGTCTGCTGATGGAGGCGAAGAACGACGAGGTCGGTTACGCTATCATCAACAACAACGGAAGCACGATAGCCGCAGGCAAGGTTGTTCACGTGAAACGTATTGATGACCAGTACTGGTATCCGTTCTCACTGCCTTACGACTGCGATATCTCGGCAATCCGCCAGCAGAACGGTAAGACGATGGGTGAGTACTGGGAAGACTGGGGCATCAAGTACTACGACGGTGCCGCCCGTCAGTCGGAAGGCTCAAGCGCTTATCCCGGAACAAGCTCGAAGTACTGGAAGCAGATGCCGGTAAGCGGCACGCTGAAAGCGAACGAGGCATATATCATCGGTCTGTTCACCACCGAATGGGACGGACAGTTCAAGAGCGTTTACTTCCCGCCGAAGACCACGAAGGAATATACCGAGGCAGGTGATGACGCGAAGACAACGGATGTATATAACTGGGTGGATGGTCTGGCGAACGACAAGCGCCACCACGGCTGGAACTTCGTCGGCTCACCGTATATCAGTATGTTCGGTTCGTCAGTAGATGGTCACGGTTTGAACAACAAAACAAACCTGATTTTGGGTATGGTTAACGAACTGACCGGTGAATATGAAGATTTGGATTATGTCTATGTATCCATCCCGAACGGAGGCAACTCCAAGACCTATAAACAGGCGAAGGCTTCGGCTACAACGATAGAGCCGTTCAAGGGCTACTTCGTACAGACAGTTGACCCGACCAACGGTACTGACAACACGCTGAATCTGACCTATCAGAAGGCAGACCGCACGCTGTCAGCTGCTCCCGCCCGCAAGGCTACCGCACAGAAACAACGCGTAGAGGTTGACCTGACCGTAAACGGAGAAGGCATGAGCGATATTGCCGGTGTAGTAGTGGATGACTGCTTCACGCCGGAATACGAGATTGCCGGAGACCTGACCAAGATGTACGCCGCTGCCGCGAAACCGCAGTTGTACTTCCTTGACGCAAGCAACGAGAAGATGGCATATATCGCCCTTCCGGATGCCAATGCGGAGAATGTGGCTATGGAACTGTACGCGCCGAAGGCTGGCAAGTACACCATCAGCCTGAACGAAGGCTCCAGCCGGACGAAGGGTGCGGAAAGCATCGAGTTGCTGTACAACGGCAACGTGGTTGCGAACCTGCTGATTGAGGATTACACCATTGAAGCTGCGAAGGGTACGAATACGGGCTACAGCGTCCGCATCCGTCGCGCCGCACAAGTAACCACCTCAACGGAGACCATCAACGGCGAGCATGTGACAGTTGTCTGCAACAACGGACAGATAAGTATCTGCAACGTACCTGCGGACGCCGAAGTACTCGTATTCGACATGGTCGGCAAACTGATGCGTCAAGGCAAAGCAGACGGCGAACATGTGGTGAACGTTGACGCACCGCAGCAGGGCGTATATAATATCGTGATCCAATCGGCTGAAGGCAATGCCGCCGTCAAGACGTTTGTACGATAAAAAGAATATCAGTTGTTGAATAAAATAAGAAAGGAAAAGTTATGAAAACAATCAAGTATATTCTTTCAGTAGCAGCAATCACATTGTGCACCACTATCGCGGCACAGTCATTGGCAGAAGAGCCGCAGATGCAGTGGCAATCGACAGGAGCTATGGCAGGTTCGGGAACGAACCTGCCCATGGCTGCCCAACAGGGAGTTTCCACCACCTATGACAACGAAAACGGCACACGGAACAGACCCGGCATCCGCAAGGTCGGCAAAGATGACGATATCGGCGATCCGGGAGCACTGCCTGTCGGTGACGGGATATTGGTATTAACCGTTTTAGGTGCGGCATACAGTTTGACCCGCCGCCGGAAAGAGTGACAAACAAAGACATAAATACAACTATCATGAAAAAGACGATAGCAATTATTGCGGTGCTGATGGTATGCGCAGGCGTTTATGCGGAAGGCAGTATTCCGTTGGAAAATGTAAGTACAAGCAGTATCAGCGAAAGCAAGAGTTTCAGCGGCAATAACGGCGATTCATGGACCGTTGTGGGATTGCGTAACAGTACCGTAGGCACCTACAAAGCTCTAACAATCAGCGGCGGCGTCAGCGGTAACGGTATCAGCGGCACACTCGGAACAACCTCCGTGGACGAAGGTATCGGCGAAGTGAAATTCAGCATCAGCGGTGCCAACAGTGCCACCAAAGGCTATGGAGTAAACCGTGTCTTTGTGGTCAAAGCAGGCAGCAAAACGGTCAATGTAACGGGCAATGTGAAAGTAATCGGTACGGTTTATGAACTGAGTGCCACCCTTAAAGTGCGCGACGTATCCACCTTGTCCATCACTATGCAGGAAGGCGTGAGCGGAGAAGACATCCGTATCAATATCTTCAATGTGCACTGGACATCGTATGACGGCAAAACGGATATGCCGACCATCTCTATTGACGGCAGCAATTCCGAATACGTCGCCAATGCAGGAGACACAACCTACTATGCCTCGGACAAAGTATATGCCGACCTCGCAAGCACAAGCGCAGGAGCAGTCATTTATTATACCACGGACGGCAGCACGCCGACAACGTCTTCCACGTCCGCTACGCGGGTGAACATCACTGCGGGCAGTACCGTGACGCTGAAAGTGGGAGCATGGACATCAGACTTGGGGATGAGCGACATCGTCACCAAGACCATCAAGACAGCAGTCGGAAAAGTGACACAGAACCCCTGTTCCGATGCGAACTTCTGGCCGGATTGCAGTATCGCTTCCTCAGAAACGGAAGACCGCGGTGCCACCAAAAGCGGCACGCCGTATTTCCGCATCAAGTCCGCAAGTGTGATTTATACGCCTGCTGTACCCTGCCCTGCGGGATTAAGTATCTATGCCGCGAAAAAGAGCGAAGCATCCATTACCGTCTCCTACCAGAAAGGAACGATGGTGTCCGAAGGCGGCAGCCAGACTTGGGCAGGCGGTGACTGGCAGACCCTGCGCGAACTGACCAAGACAGACCTTGCCACCACCATGCAACGGTTTGAAATACCGCTGACGGGTATCAGCAGTACGGATATTGTGCGCTTCCGCATCCAGTCAGGCGGCATAAGCCTGTATGTGGACGATATAGATTATATTGAACGTTACACGGCGCAGACCGCCACTCCGACATTGAGCGTCAGCCCTGGTGCCGTAACAAGCGGCACAAAGGTGGCATTGAACGGCGAAACCGGTGCAAAGATATACTATTCCGTGGACGGCGGCAGTACCTATAGCGCCTACAGCGGAGCATTGACGATTACATCGCCTGTTACTATAATGGCATACGCCGTCAAGGAGGGCAAGAGCACCAGTTGGACGGTGAAAGGCGTCTATACGGTTTCCGATGCCCCGAAGCCGACATTGACTGCGCCGACTTTCTCCATTGCCGGCGGAAGTTCGGTTGCATGGGGTACGGAGCTGACGATAGAGTCCAGTGACGCCCTTGCAACACTGCACTACAGCATCAACGGCGGTGCCGAGAGTACGACAACCGGAAACAAAACTGTCACACTATCGGGCGACAACGGCGCAACCGTGACCGTCAGTGCATATTTGACCCGTGAGGGTTACACCACAAGTACCACTGCCACAGCAACCTATACCATCACATACGGTTCGCTGGATGCCCCCGTATTCTCGTTAGCGGACAATGCGTCCGTTCAGTACGGCAATACGGTTACCATCAGCGTGGCAGCAGGTGTAAAAATCATGTATTCGGTCAACGGGAAAAACAACGTTGCCGTGGAAAGCGTCAGCGTCCCCATTACGGAGGATGTCACTATCACGGCATACGCCGCTCAGGACGGTCACACGAACAGCAGCACCGTGACACGGCATTACAAGGTTGTTCTGCCGCAGGCGGAAAAGCCGGTATTCAGTCTTCCCGCGGGAGAGGTTCCCGCAGGCAGCAACGTGACGGTTGCGGGCGTGACAGGCGACACCATCTATTATTCGCAGGACGACGGAGAATGGTTATATCTGTTAGGCGGTGCCGCATGGACGATTTCCAAAACGACAACCATCAAAGCCTATCGCGCCCATAAGGGCATGCTGAACAGCGAAGTGGTAAGTGTTACCTATACCGTACCGAAAACCGGTACACCTGTATTCAGTCTGGCGGACGGTGAATATGAAAGCGGAACGGTAGTGACCATCAGCGCCGAGACAGGTGCCGTTATACACTATACCATCAACGGCGTTTCGGATTATGTAAGTAGCGGCAATACCGCAGAGGTGACCATTACCGGTATGACTGTTATTTCCGCCTACGCAACGGCAGACGGCAAGACCGACAGCGATAGTGCTGTAGCAAGCTATACGGCATCTGCTATCGGAACCGGAACAGAGAAGGTTGCGGACGAAGCAACCACAGTCCGGAAAGAGCTGTATAACGGACAGGTAATGATTCTCCGCAACGGACATATCTACACCCTCACCGGAGCCGTGGTGAAATAAAACCCACTTACAGGACAAGCGCACACGCGTTAACGAGTTAGAGAATTAAGGAGTTAATGAGTTAGAGAATTAAGGAGTTAATGAGTTAGAGAATTAAGGAGTTAACGAGTTATAGATTCATGAAAGAGTGCAGTTTTTAAGCAGAACTGCACTCTTTTTGTGGGGAGGTAAAACCATAAAAATGCAATTATTCAAAATAAATTATTGAAATTGAATAATTTAATTTGTATAATTCAAAAAAATGTAGTACTTTTATGGCGAATAAAAAGATGAGTTATTCCCAAAACAAGGAAAATGCCGGAGAAGTCTTGGAGAAGTCCCAGTGAAGTCCCGAGATGCTACGGGAATTGGCAGGGTGAGTTTTTAATTGACAATAGGATATTTTGGGCAGGTAAAAAGGAAATCGCACGGAAATGTGCGATTTTTTTTGCGTAATCAAAATTTTTGTAGTAATTTTGCGGCTTGAATTTGAAAAAGCGAGAAAAAGTACAGTAAAAATGCTTCCGTTGGAGTTTTTGGATAGTATGCGTCAGGAGTTGGGCAGTGAAGCCGAACAATTGTTCCGTGCCCTGGAAACAGAGCCGGTGACATCCATCCGGCTGAACGACAAAAAGGACGTCCTGACCTTCCCGTGCGACACCGAAGAGGTGCCGTGGCATATCGACGGCTACTACCTGACGGAACGCATTTCTTTCACTACCGACCCGCTGTTCCATGCCGGTTGCTACTACGTGCAGGAAGCCAGTTCGATGTTCGTACAACAGGCTTTGGACCAGTATGTGTCCCCCGAAAGCATTGTATTAGACCTGTGCGCGGCTCCCGGCGGCAAATCCACGCTTATCAGCCAGCATCTGGGAGACGCAGGTCTGTTGGTCAGCAACGAAGTCGTGCGGCAGCGGCTGTTCATTCTGAGCGAAAACATCCAGAAATGGGGCAACGGCAATACGGTAGTCACACACAACCCCGCAGAAGATTTCGGCGAGCATTGCATGAACCTGTTCGACTGCATATTGGTTGACGCGCCGTGTTCGGGCGAAGGGATGTTCCGCAAAGACCCCGAATCCCGCAAAGAATGGAGCCTAAAGAACGTGAAGATGTGCGCTGAACGGCAACGCAGTATCTTGATGAACGTCTGGGAAGCGCTGAAGCCGGGCGGTGTGCTGATTTATTCGACGTGCACGTTCAACCGCGAAGAGGACGAAGAGAACGCCCAATGGATAGCGGAATGTCTGGGTGCGGAGGTGCTGCCATTGCATTACGAGCCGTCCTGGGGCATTGAGGAAGGTTTCCCGGGCTACCATTTCTACCCGCACAAAGTCAAAGGCGAAGGGTTCTATATCTGTGCGTTCCGCAAGAACCTCGAACCGTTCGCACCATATAAGATCAAAGAGCCGAAACGTCCGACGTTCTGCAATCCTGAATATGAGAAAGTCATGCGGACGTGGGTGCAGCACCCCGAAGCATGGGCGATACGGCAGAACGACCGCTTCATGACCGCCTACCCTATGAAGCACAAGGCACTGATTGACAGTCTGTGCACGAACATGACCTGCGTACTGACCGGTTTCGGAATCGGTGAGGAACGCGGCAAAGGTGTCGTACCGCAGCATAGCCTCAGTATGGTCAAAGACCTCAAGCGCGAGGCGTTCCACAGGGTGGACTTGCAACGCGAGCAGGCGTTGAGCTACCTGCGAACAGAGACTTTAGTGCCGGAAAACGTGCCGATGGGAACGATTCTGCTGACATATGAGGACGTGCCTATCGGCTTCGCGAAGAATGTCGGCAACCGGCTGAACAACCAATATCCCAACGAGTGGCGGATAAGGAATTTATAACCCATGTATTTCGACGAGCTACCCCTTTCCGATGATGTGCTGGATGCCCTGTGGGACATGCACTTTGACGAGTGTACCCCGGTGCAAGAGAAAACTATTCCTGTCATTTTGGACGGTCATGATGTCATTTCCTGTGCCCAGACCGGCACCGGCAAAACGGCTGCGTATATCCTACCCTTGCTCACGAACCTTGCCTACGACGACCACGACCCCGACAAACTGAACGCCATCATTATGGCGCCGACCCGCGAATTAGCCCAGCAGATTGACCAGCAGATGGAAGGATTCGGCTACTATGTACCGTTCTCGTCCGTAGCTGTGTATGGCGGCAATGACGGCGGAGCCTGGGGCAACCAGACCTCCGGCATTACCAAAGGTGCGGACATCGTTATCGCCACTCCCGGACGCCTGCTCAGTCTCATCAACATCTACGATCCGGATTTCTCCGGCGTCAAATATTTTATTCTTGACGAAGCTGACCGTATGCTTGACATGGGGTTCTACGACGATATCATGTCGATATACAAACGTCTGCCTGCAAACTGCCAGAAGATTATGTTCTCGGCAACCATGCCTGCGGACATCCGCAAGATGGCAAAAGCGATCATGCACAACCCTGTCGAGGTGCAGATTGCGGTTTCCCGTCCGCCGGAAGCCATTCACCAAATGGCTGTGGATTTGTATGAGGGGCAAAAGACGGCGATGGTGCAGCATCTGCTGGCACATTTTGCGTCCCAGTCCCAGACGGCACTCAAGAAAGTCATTGTTTTTGTCGGCAAGAAGCAGCGCGTCAAAGACCTGACCCAATCCTTGCGTCTCAAAGGCATCAACGCACGCGCGATGCACTCGGATTTGGAGCAGAAAGAGCGCGACGAGGTGATGTTGGACTTCCGCAATGGCAAATTAGACGTACTCGTTGCGACGGACATTGTCGCCCGCGGCATTGATGTGGATGATATTCCGTTGGTCATCAATTACGACGTGCCGCGTGACGCGGAGGACTACGTACACCGTATCGGGCGTACCGCGCGTGCAGAAAATATAGGTGCCGCCGTGACGCTTGTCAGCGTTGAAGACCGGCGTTTCTTCCGCAAGATTGAGTCTTTCCTCAAGAAGCACATTGAGCGTCTGCCACTTCCAGCCGAATTGGGCGAAGCTCCCGCTCCTGATACGCCGCAGCCACAAAAAGGCGCACCAAAGAAACAGCGGCGGAAATTCTTCCACCGCCGTCCGTCACAAAAGCCCAAACAATAAGGCTTATTTCTCCCAACCGTCAAATATTTCGGGTCCGTAGGTATTGTTTTCACTGACATCGTGAAGCGGACTCCAGAGTTGTGCAAAGAACGGATTGCGCTTGGCTTCGGCGTCCCAGTTCCATGGGTTCACCGGTTTATCCGTGTCGGCATAAGGCCACGGGAAGCAGTCGGGACACCAGTGCCCACCAAGCAGGATGAGCCGCGGCGAAGCCTTGAAGGTGTGCCCTTGGGCACATTGCCAAACGAGTTGCGCGTCCAACAAGTGACCGTCCTTCGGACTGTTGGAAGTGAGACCGCTGGCGCTGTTGGAAGTTAGACCGAGGCACTTGCCGCCGCGGAACTCTGCAGCTTTCTGCATGTCTGCAAGCGTCAGTTCGGAGAGCGATTTGGATTCGTCATAGCCGTGGTTCATAATGACCGCTTTGCTGCTGTTATGCGAGAGATCCATATGCTTCCAATCGGGAATAGCCTTGTATGCTTCATAGGATCCGTAATAGGCTGCCACACGCAGTGCAGCTTTCTTCCTGCGGGATTCGTCCTGTGCGTTCAGGTCTTTTATCCAGCGTTGCGTACCATGCTCCTCGGAGTTAGCCATCTTTCGCATTGCGAGTTTGACCATATGCGGCACGAGTTTCGCTATGTGGGTCTTGGATGCGAACTTGATGCCCCACGGCACCGTGTCTGACTTCGCCAATTGGCGGAAATAATCCTTAATGGGCACGTTGGCACGGAAGTGCAGGAAGTCCTCCAGTTTGTCGCTGTCCAGATACCACATACCGTGGAAATTGCGCGTGGTGAACCAGTTGGCATTGAATATCTTTTCGGGTCTCGGGCAGCCGATAGCGTCCAACAGCAGGCACTCAAACTCATAGTTCGAGATGCGGTACTGTTCGCCTGACCCGATGTTATAATAGTTCTTCCAGAACTCCGCAGGCACGGTCGGTCGGCAGATGCGTTCCAGGAGCCGTCCGCTGTCCTCCACTGTCGCCCACTCCAGCACGCCACGCACAGGCACATGGAACATGATCGGGTCATAGTTTTTGAGAATTGCGGGATAGAGAATACCTGACTGACGGAGCGAGACCCAATTCTTGATGCCGGAGTCGGTGATGATACGTTCCGCCCATGCTTTGGTGAGCCCGTAGTGGTCATAGGCGCTAACACATATCGGGTCGCCTGCGCGTCCCCAGTGAAGCGGTTCGCGGCGGTCGCCCATTTGCGCTACAGAGCCGACATAGACCACTTTCGGCTGTTTGTCCGCAGGTTGCGCAAGCACAGCGTCCCGGACGTATGTTGCGGCTGCGAGATTGGTCTTGCGGGTCGCTTTGGGACGATAATCCGCCTGCGGTGAAACCATGCCGCCGACATGCAGCACGATGTCCGCCCCCGTAACACCTTTGAGCACATCGTCATAGGACGTGAGGTCGCCCCAAACAACCTGGAATGTATCCTCCGCAAAGGCATTGATATAAGGTGTGAGTTTCTGCTTGTTCTTCTGCGACGGACGCGCCAGCACGCGCAACGTATATCTGTCGGGGAAGCGCAGAATCTCCTGCACACCCGCCCAGCCCATCGTGCCGGTCGCACCGGTTAAGAAAACTACCGTTTTCATATTGTTTTTTTTCGTTTTTTCTGATCTTCGATGAGTTTGCGCCAGCGGACTTTGATAAAACGTCCTGTGTGGCGTGTGAAGTCCATCCACCAGTGCATAAGGATTTCAGACTCTTCATCTTCAAGGTCCTGCACGACTTTCTCAGCATTGTTGTCCGAAATGACAAGCAGTACATCATTGAGTTGCAGTTCGGTGTCGCCCTTGGGCACAAAGAACGTGTCTTCGCGGCGGACCATAATCACCAGTGTATGTTCGGGAATGGCAATCTCCCTGAGTTTGCAGCCGTTCCGGATCAGTGCTTCATCCACTATCCGTTCGCGGGCAGAGGATTCGATTTCCTCCGGCAGGTCAAGGTCGAAGTACTGGAGTCTGTTCTTTTTCGGGTCTCCCGCCTGCACCAATTTGAGCTTGCGCGCCATCGCGCTGAGCGTTGTGCCTTGCACAAGGAGCGAAACAATCGTACATGTGAACACCACATTGAACACGATATCTGCATGCGGCAAGCCGTTTGCCATGCACAGGATTGCGAAGATAATCGGCACGGCTCCTTTTAACCCCACCCAACTGACAAACAGCCTGTCCGCCTGCTTGAACTGCTTGAACGGCAGCAGGCAGAGCATGACACTGAACGGCCGCGAGAACACCACCATGACAATCGAGATGATGAATGACGCCAGCCACACTTCGGGTTTGAAAAGTTCCACCGGCCGCACCATCAGACCAAGCATGAGGAACATCACCAACTGGCTGAGCCACGTCAGTCCGTCAAAGAACGATTTGGTCTGGCGTTTGCGGGTGAACTTGCTGTTTCCGATAATCAGTCCGCCGATATATACCGCGAGATAGGGATTGCCTTTGAGATAGTAAGTGGCAGCAAAAATGAAAATACATGCCGTGAGCACCATAATCGGGTAAAGGCTCTCGTTGCTGAGGTCTGCGCGGTTGAGCAACCACACGATGAACTTGCCGAAGAGGAAGCCCATGACCGCGCCCATGACGAGTTGCACAAGTATATCCTGGAAGATGGCTAATCCGCTTATTTCCATCGAATCGTTCTTCACGATTTCGATGAGTGTGATGGTCAGAATATACGCCATCGGGTCGTTCGCGCCGGATTCCAACTCCAACAACGGACGCAGATTATGCTTGAGTTTCAGTCCGTTGGTACGCAGAATGGAGAACACGCTTGCCGAATCCGTGGAGGACATTGTAGCCGCCATAAGGAGCGCTGTCCATATGCTCACGGATGCAATGGCATGCATCCAGCCGAAAATAAGATATATCAGTACGCCGGAGATAACACAGGTGAGCAATACGCCAACAGTAGCCAATGTAATTCCGGGCGCAAAGACGGGCTGTATGTCCGCAATCTTCGTGTCCAAGCCGCCGGAGAACAGAATCACACACAATGCCACCGTTCCGATAGCCTGCGCGCTGCTCACATCCAGCATATAGCCGATTCCGTCAGAACCGAACCAAGCTCCTACCCCATTCGGTCCGAAGAACATTCCGACCGCCAAAAACAGCAACAATGCCGGAACGCCGAAACGGTAACCGATTTTGTCAGTAAAAATACTGGCAAAAAACAGAAGCGACAATATCAGCAGGACAAATTCAACAGACACGGAGAGTTAGGATTTTCGCATTTGCTCATTTTCGCATTTACCCATTTTTTCATTTGAGAAGATGCTCGTCGATAATCTTCATGATTTCCTCTTTTGGATAGAGTCCTTTGAGCAGAATAGGTTGTCCCTCTTTCGGCACATAGAGGACCTGCGGAATGCTGGAAATCTGGAACACGTACGCCAATTCGCGCTCCTGCTCCGTATCTGCTTTGTAGAAATTGACTTTGCCTTTGTACTCTTGTGCGAGCTCCTCCATAATCGGCGCCAAGCGTTTGCAAGGACCGCACCAAGTGGTGTAGAAATCCACCACACAAGGAGTTGTGCCGAGATATTTCCAGTCTTTTTCATTCGCATAATCAAAGATTTTCTCTTTGAACTGCTGCGTGGTGATATACGAGACGCCTTGTGCCATAGCTCCTGCTACAAAGAGCGTCAAAAATACGGATACAATGAGTTTTTTAGCCATAATTTTCCAAATTAGCGTGCAAAAGTACAGAAAAAAAATGACACGTGCAAATTTATTTGGGTTTTGCAGCGATTTTTTTTGCATATGTCAGAATAAAGCAGTACCTTTGCACGCTGAATTGTGCAACATGGTAATACTCGCAATCGAAACAAGCACCAAAGTCTGTTCTGCCGCTATCGTTGCTGACGGACAAATCGTTTCCTTCCAAATGGACAAGGAATCCGGCAACCATGCCAGACAGCTTCCGCTGTTTATCACGCAGCTGTTGGACGATGCCAAACAGCAGAACCTAACCATTGACGCCGTGGCTCTGTCCGACGGGCCGGGCAGTTACACAGGTTTGCGGATCGGTACAAGCACCGCCAAAGGATTGTGCTACGGACTGAATGTGCCGCTTGTACCAATCAGAACGACCGATGTGCTCTGTCTTTCGGTTATCGCGGAACAGCAACTGCCCGATGAATGTTACCTCATGCCGATGATAGACGCACGCAGGATGGAAGTATATACCGGCATTTATCTCCTGCGGAAAGGTGCTGCGAGCAAAACGAATAACAACCAACCGGTCAAACTAATAGGGGAAATAGAAGCACGGATAATAGACGGAAATACAAAACTGCCGGACGACCATCCGCTCTTTTTCTTCGGTGACGGCGCCGCAAAATGCAGAGAACTGTTGGAGAAAGACGATGTGCACTTTGTGCCGGAGGTGATGCCGAACGCTGTCTATATGGCTGCTCTGGCGGGAATAATCGTTGCCAACGGAATAGCATGTACCGAGCCTAACGAAATAGCGTACCACGAGCCTTTCTATCTCAAGGATTTTGTGGCTGCCAAAAGTCATGTGAAAGGATTGGAATAGTGAAAAATATACGAATCATATTATTTGGACTTATAGCACTGCCGCTTGTCCTGAACACCGCCTGCTCCACGCAGAATAATACGGCGGCGACACGTTCGTTCCATCAGACGAAGGTGAAGTACAACATCTTCTTCAATGGAAATATCGCTTTTCAGGAAGGACAGCAAGCCATCATCAAAGCCAATGAGGACGATTTCTCTGATGTCATTCCGTTGTATCCTGTCAGCAACCACAAAGCTGCCGAAGCTTCCGCTTCCCAGATGGACAAGACGATTGAGAAATGCCGCAAGTGCATCAAACTGCACAGCATCAAGTCCAAACCCAAACCTGACCCGAAAAAGCGCAAGGACCCGAATTACAAGCTCTGGCTCGAACAAGAAGAATTCAATAACCAGATGGGAAACGTGTGGATCCGGTTGGGCGAATCAGAGTTCTACAAAGGCGATTTTCTTGGCAGTGTCGGAACATTCAATTATGTAATCAGGCACTATGAAAACGATCCGGACGTGGTAGCACGATGCCAGTTGCGCGTTGCACGGGCATATGCCGAAATGGGCTGGCAGTATGAGGCGGAAGATATGATAAACAAAGTCAATGTGGATGCACTGAGCCGCAAACATGCGTCCGAATATTCCGCCGCAAAAGCCGATGTGCTCCTCAAAGGCAAACAATACCACGAAGCGATTCCGTTTGTCAAGATTGCTGCTCCGGACGAGAAACGCAAGGTGCACAGACCACGATTCGTATATGTGCTCGGACAACTTTACCAAATGGAAGGCAAACGCAAGGAAGCCGAAGAAGCTTACAAACGCTGCATCCGCATGGCTCCTGTTCCGGCAATGGATTTCAACGCGCGCATCAACCTCGCTATGATGCAGGGACGTTCCGCCGTGAAGAAACTGGAGAAGATGGCGAAATTGGCAAAGCACAAGGACCAACTCGACCGCATTTACGGCGCAATCGGAGATATCTACCTCGCTTCCGGTGATACAACCAAGGCACTTGAAAACTATACCATCGCCATTGAGAAAAGTACGCAGGCAGGTCCTGCCAAAGCTGCCGTACTGGTCAAAGCAGGCGATATAAACTTTGACCGGCGCGATTATGTACCTGCACAGCCCTGCTATCAGGAGGCCGTGACCATAATCCCTGCTGAAAACGAGGATTATGACCGTCTGATGAAGCGTTCGGAAGTGTTGGACGAACTGATTGCAACCTACTCCACCGTACAGTTGCAGGATTCGTTGCAACGGTTGTCAAAGCTTACGCCGGAAGAGCAACGCAAGGTTGTGGACAAAATCATTGAAGACCTCATCAAAGCCGAAGAAGAAGCTGCGGAGAAAGAACTGATTGCCCAACGCGAGGCGGAGAACGAAGGTCTGCAAAGCGTCAATACGCAGAATATGATCGGCGGAGCCGGAGGTGCTGCCGCAGATTGGTATTTCTATAATGCCCAGTTGATGCGCTCCGGTAAACAGCAGTTCGTCAAACAATGGGGAACGCGTACACTCGAAGACAACTGGCGCAGACGAAGCAAAGCAGCCGTGTCCACCTTTGGCAACGATACAAATGACGACCAAGCCGGGCAGGACGGAGAAGGAACAGAAGGTTCGGACACAGCAGCGGATTCCACCGTTGTCGTGCCGGAAACTGACACGCACAAGCCAGAATATTACCTCCAGCAGATTCCCAAAACAGAAGAGGACATAGCCCTTTCCGACAGCCTTATTGCCGATGCGCTCTATGCCCTTATATATATTTATCAGGACAAAGTCGGTGACCAGCAACTGGCAGACGAAACCTTTGCCGATTTCGAGCGCCGTTTCCCGGATGACAGGCGGTTGACAGACCTCTATTATATGAAGTACCTGCAAGCACTCAAAGCACAGGACAATCTTGCGGCGGAACGTTACCGGCAGGAGATTATGCGCCGTTGGCCGGATACAGATCAGGCACGAATTGTTTCGCAGCCGGATTACTTCGAGAAACTGCAACGCATGGCGCAAGAGCAGGATTCCGTCTATGAAGCGACCTACAACGCATACCGCAAGAGTGAATTTGCAACGGTCAAAGCCAACAAGAAATATGCAGAAGAGGAATATCCGCTGTCACCGCTGATGCCACGCTTCCTGTTCCTAAATGCCGTGGCGGTTGCACGGACAGACGGACAAGACGCGTTTATCGCCGAACTCAAGGACATGGTTTCCCGTTATCCCGAGAGCGAACTCGGTGCGATGGCAAAGGATATGCTCGCGATGATGGGGCAAGGCATGGAAAGCCAGAAAGGTGCGATGACATCCGATTTGGACGAACTTCGCCAACAAACGGAAGAAGCACCCGAAGAAGCAGCGGCAGAGAAACAATTCTCCAAAGAAACCAATACGGCAAGTCTTATTCTGCTCTGCCTGCCCGAAACGGATGAACAGAAACTGAACAAACTGCTGTACGAAGTGGCACTATTCAACTTCTCGCAGTTCCTGATCCGTGACTTTGACCTCCAGAAAATGCCTGTTTGGGAAAATGGCTGCGCACTGCGTATTTCGGGCTTTGAGAATCTCGGCGAAACAGACTGGTATCTCGGGTTGACAGCCAAAAACAGCGAACTGCAACTCCTTTTCAAAGAATTGCAGCTCACGTTCCTGTGTATCACAGAGGATAATTATAAACTTATTCCCGCAACGTTCTCCGTGGAGGATTACGAGAAGTTTATGAAATGATTACTCCACCGCTTTCATGAACTCGGCGGCATGATGACCGGGCACAAGGAGATGGTGGTTAGCGATAGGCTTTGAGAGCAGGTATGGAATTACCTGCTTTGTTTTGAGCCATACCTGCGTGCGACAGAGATTAGGTTGGTATTGGTTGCGGACAAGCTGGACGTCTTCCGCAAAAATGCGCTTCAGGTCGCCGCTTACTTTCACCAGCGTATAATCGCCTAACGACAGGTCTGCATGGATGGAAATACCTATTCCGGATTCGAAATGGGAATCGTACTCGTACTTTTCGACCATGTTGAGCGGAATGGTGCAATGCGCCCAAAGCATCTCGCCGTTCTCCGTGTTCACGCGGGCAGGATTGCATTGGAAGCCCGAGCAGCCGGAAATGCGCTTGGCAAGCACCATGGTCAGCAACGCAGGCACATCACCTTCACACGCTGCAGGAATACCTTCGGCATTGAGTTTGGCAAGCGCCAGACAGCCGGTGTTCTTGCAAACGGTCAGCAGGTCAAAGCAACGGAGTGTCAGACCGTCCAAATGATACTTGGCGACCAGTTCTTTGAGGCGGTCGTAAATGCGCAATGCGCCCTTTTCGCCTTCTTCGACTTCGCCGAGTGACTGAACTTCCGAAATGGGAATCTCGACAAGTTCGCAGCCTAATTTCTCGCGGATAATGTTTGCGTCGTAAATTGACGAGATAAGCCAATCTGATGGTTTACCGATGAGTCCTAATCTCTCCATGTCCGTGGTGTTGATTGATCCAACTTAATATTTCGCAGCTTGCGGCAAGCGAATTGCTCTGCTCACCGGCAATAAGATAGATAGGCTTGTCAAGGGTAATTTCTCCCTTGTTCACCTTTTCGAGGAACAATGCTTCGCTGCCGCCGCTCAAAACGGCAACAACCTGGTTTTCTTCGACCCACTGCGGATCCGGTTCAAACGGCAAACGCAGTTCTTCGCGGTGGAGCGATGAGGCTAATTTGAATAACATAGTATTATATTTAAGGTGTTACACGACTCCGGAGAAGCCCATGAAAGCCATTGCAAGAAGTCCTGCTGTGAGGAGTGCAATCGGAGTGCCTTCCATTGCTTTGGGGACTTTGTTCATACTGAGCTGTTCGCGCATGCCGGCAAAAATAACCAGTGCCAATGCAAAGCCGATGGCTGTTGCAAATGCAAAGAGCGTGCCGGTAAGCAAGTTATGGTCTGCGCCGACAGGCAGTTTGTTTGTGCCGTTTGCCACAAGAATGGCTACACCGAGAATGCAACAGTTGGTGGTAATCAGCGGAAGGAACACGCCCAACGCCTCATAGAGCGACGGAGAGATTTTCTTGAGGATAATCTCTATCATCTGCACCAACGCGGCAATGACGAGGATGAACAGAATGGTCTGCAAGAACTCTACGTGCCAGAGAATGAGCAGTTTCTGGAGCAAATAGGTTACAACGGTTGCCAGCGTAAGTACAAAGGTCACAGCGGCACCCATTCCGAGAGCCGTGTCAATCTTCTTGCTGACACCAAGGAACGGACAAATGCCGAGAAACTGGCTGAGAACGATATTATTAACAAATATCGCGGAAATAAATATCAAGAAGTAAACCATAATTTCAAAATTTCAAGATTATTTCTTTATAAGTTTGTTCATTGCAACCATCAGGTAGGCAAGGCAGATGAATGCACCCGGAGCAAGGACGAAGACAAGCGCTCCGTAATTGTCGGGGAAGACATGCCAACCGAATACAGCACCTGTTCCGAGCAGTTCACGCAATGCGCCGAGAACTGTCAGCGCCAATGTGAAGCCAAGTCCCATTCCGATTCCGTCCAATGCGGAAAGTCCGACGCTGTTCTTTGCGGCAAACGCTTCTGCACGACCGAGTACAATGCAGTTCACCACAATCAGCGGGATAAACAATCCAAGCACGTTGTAGATTGCGGGCAGGTAGGCTTGCATAAGCAGTTGCACCAGTGTCACGAATGTGGCGATAACAACGATGAAAGCAGGAATGCGCACCTTGTCAGGAATGAGGTTCTTGAGGAGCGAAATAACGATGTTCGAGCAAACCAGCACGAACAGCGTTGCCAAGCCCATGGACATGCCATTGATGGCACTTGTTGTGGTCGCGAGTGTCGGACACATGCCGAGCACGAGACCAAAAGTCGGATTCTCCTTGAGAATGCCGTTCAGTAATGTTTGGGTGGGTTTATTCATCTTGTGCCTCCTTTTCTTCTATTGGTTCTACGGTTGCCAAAGTGTCGGGAATTGCCGTGGTGTCAGGTATCTCCTTTATTTCCGGAATCTCCGGCATTTCGGGTTTCATTACGGATGCGCCGGTCCAAGCCTCGACCTGTTCGCCCTGCAGCGACTTGAATTGCACGTAAGCATCGTTAATTGCGGCAAGGAATGCGCGGGACGAAATAGTTGCCGCGGTAATGGCATCCACGTCTCCGCCGTCCTTTGAAACACGGAACATTCCTGTTGCCTCACGGCCGATGATGTTCTGTCCGGGCTTGTCGGCGTTCTTGAACCACTCGACAATATGCGTGCCGAGCCCCGGTGTTTCCTGCTGCTCAAGCACTTCGTAGCCGAGAATGTGACCGTCCTTGTCAAAGCCGACCATCAGTTTGATGACACCGCCGAAGCCATCTGCCTGCGTCTCAATGGCGATGCCGTCTTCGTGTCCGGCAAGCACTGCAATGCGGGCAGCGTCCTGCGCTTCGCGCTTCTGCTGCTCAATCTGCGCCTGCGTCAGCAGATAAACACCTGCCAACGCAGCGGCTGCCACCAACGTAATGCACGTCAGCGACAATGCCATATTAATAAATGTACTTTGTAATTTAGCCATAGTCTTACTTTTTTTGCTCGCCGAAGCGTTTCGGGCGAATCTTGTTCAACAAAGGTACACAGGCGTTCATAATCAGAATCGCAAAAGAAACGCCTTCGGGATATGCGCCCCACGTACGGATTACCATTGCGATAAAGCCAATGCCTACGCCGAAGATAATCTTGCCCCAGGCACTCATTGGAGAAGTGACGTAATCGGTTGCCATGAAGAAAGCACCCAACATCAAACCACCGGTGCAAAGGGTCATCAGCACATACTCACCGGTGCCGAAACCTTCAGGAAGTCCGCCACACAAGCCTGTTACAGCCGCAAAGAGTGCTGCCGTTGCGAGTACAGAAACCGGTATATGCCATGTGATGACGCGAGTGACAATCAGCAACAAACCGCCCAGAATAAGCGCCAATGCACAAACCTCACCGAATGAACCGCCAACCAGACCAATGAACGAATCCCACAGTTCGGGAAGTTTGCCAATTGCAGAAGCGTCGCCGCCTTTGACGATTTGCTTCATGGCGGCAAGCGGTGTGGCACCTGTTGCGGCATCAATATAACCTGTCACAAATCCCAACGGACGCGGCCAAGTGGTCATCTGTACAGGGAATGAAATGAGCAGGAACACACGTCCGACCAATGCCGGATTGAAAAGGTTCTGCCCAAGTCCGCCAAACGACATTTTGCCGATTGCAATGGCGACAAATGCGCCGATAATGACAATCCACCATGGCAGGTTGCTCGGCAGGTTGAATGCCAGCAGCAAGCCCGTCAATACAGCGGAAAGATCGCCGATGGTCGGTTCTTGTTTGAGAATGAACTTCGCAATCAGCCACTCGAAGCCGACACAGGCTGCGATGCTGATGGCGGTCGTGATAAGCACGCCCCAGCCGAATGCCGCCATTGAAACGGCAAACGCAGGCACAAGCGCCAAAATCACGAGTAACATATTTCTGCGCACACTGTCACCGCTATGGGTGTGAGGCGCCGGAGAAACAATCAATTTATTCATTTTCTTATTTTCTCATTTAATCATTTTTTTATTTTATTTGGCATTGCGGGCGCGTATGATGCCGCCGACTTTGGCTTTGCCCATACGCACATAATCCAATAACGGACGGTGGCTCGGGCATGTGAACGTGCAGCAGCCGCACTCGATGCAATCCATAATATTATGGGCTTCCATGCCATCCCAAAGTTGCAATTCGGCTTGGCGTGCCAGCAGGTAAGGCTCCAATCCCATCGGGCAGGCACCTACGCATTTCGCGCAACGGATGCAATTCTCCGGCTCAATACGCCGCGATTCACTTTCCGGCATAAACAACAATCCGCTGACCCGTTTGTTGGCAGGCATGTCAATGCTGTTCATAGCACGTCCCATCATAGGACCGCCACCGATAATCTTGCCGGTGTCTTCAGGCACTCCGCCTGCCAATGCAACCACATCCGCCAACGGCGTGCCGAAACGCACACGGTAGTTGCCGGGCTTGGCAACGTTTTTGCCGGTTACGGTCATAACGCGTGAAATCAGCGGTTTGCGTTTCAGTACTGCCTCGTAAACGGCATATACCGTTGCCACATTATCAACCACGGCTCCTACTTCAATCGGCAGCGCACCGCTTGGCACTTGGCGGCCTATGCAGGCATCAATGAGTTGTTTTTCTCCGCCTTGCGGGTACTTGAGATTAAGCGGCATTACCGAAATGCCTAATACGCGGCTGGCAAGTTTCTGCATATGTGCAATCGCATCGGGTTTGTTCTTCTCGATGCCGATAATGGAACGCTGAATACCCAAAGCACGTGTCAAAAGTTGGATGCCGATGATTATTTCTTCGCCTTTTTCCATCATCAACTGATGGTCACAGGTCAAATACGGTTCACATTCCACGCCGTTCACAATCAGCACTTCGGCTTTTTTGCCTGGAGGCGGCATCAGCTTGACATGTGTCGGGAAACATGCGCCGCCGAGACCAACTATTCCGGCTGCGGAAATACGGTCGATGATTTCTTTCGGTTCAAGAATCCCTTCGCGGACAAGTTTGTCGGAACTATCTATTCCGTCTTCCCAGATATCGCCTTCCACGTCAATGAATATTGCCGGAACACGGGCTCCCCACCCGTCAACAGTTGTGTCAATTTTTGCGATTGTGCCGCTGAACGGCGAGTGGATATTTGCGCTAACAAAACCGCCAGCTTTGGCAATCAGTTGTCCGACGCGCACTTTGTCGCCTTTCTCAACCACCGGTTGCGCGGGTGCTCCGATATGTTGCACCAACGGGATAATTGCCTTTTGCGGCAGCGGGCAATCAACAATCGCCTTTCCGGCGCTATATACTTTGTTATCTTGCGGATGTACTCCGCCAATCTTGAATGTACTCATACGTTTGCCTCCTCTTGTTTAGGTTCTTCTACTTTCCGCGGCGGGAAGTTGATGGCGTGAATGGCACCTGTCGGGCACGCAGCTTCACACTTGCGGCACAAGCGGCATTTGTTGAAGTCGATATACGCAAGGTTGTTCTCAACGGTTATTGCCTCGAAGTTGCACTCTTTCTGGCACTTTCCGCAACCTATACAGCCGTTCAGACAGGCTTTGCGGGTTACGGCACCTTTGTCTTTGTTGCGGCACAGAACAACGATTCTGCGGCTCTTCGGACCTTTCTTGCGCAGTTCGATGAGTTGTCTCGGACACGCCTTGACGCACTTGCCGCAGGACGTACATTTTTCTTCGTCCACTTCCGGCAAACCTGTTTCGGGATTCATACTCAGCGCGCCGAACTGACACGCAGCCACGCAATCGCCGCAACCGAGACAGCCGAACGGACAAGCCGTTTCGCCCACATAGCAACTGTGCATGATCTGGCAGCTCCGTGAACCGTTGAACTCGCTGGTTTTCGGACGCGCTTCACACGTACCGTTGCATCGTACAACAGCCACCATCGGCTCTGCCGCTACACTTTCCATTCCGAGAATCCCCGCCACTTTTGCCATTGTTTCGCTACCGCCGACAGGACACAGCAATCCGTCCAGCGAATCCGCTTTCACACAGGCTTCCGCCAAAGCTCGGCAACCGGCAAATCCGCAACCGCCGCAGTTTGCGCCGGGCAGGACTTCCGCCACCTCGTCAATGCGCGGGTCTTCTTCCACTTTGAACTTCTGAGCCGTCACGAACAGCAGTATCGCCGCCGTTAATCCCGTCACGCCCAGAACGAGCAATGCAATTACAACTATATTCATACTTTTGGTTTTATAAAAAACAAGGTTGTGTAATAAATTCCGACCGTTGCCAAGGCAAGTCCTCCGATGAGGTATTCGTTGTCGGATAGTGTGTCTGCGATAACAATCACGCCTGCCAACAGCACAAACGGCAGAATATAGCCCAGTGCCAGTGCTTTCCACCGTTGCCGCCGTGTGAACCGGTTGTCTTCCTCCACGATGCTGCAATGCGACTTTAGCGCACAGCCGCCGCAGGAGTTAGTCGGTTTGTTTTCACATTCAGACATGTTTATTCACATTACAACCCGCAAAAGTACACTTTTTTTTTGATATACGCAAACTCTTGGCACAAAAATTGCTTTTTTCTTAAGAAAAAAACGCAAAACTGCATTTAATCCTTGCATTTATGGAAAATATTTTGTATCTTTGCGCCAAATTTGATGTATTATGCCGAGAAGACCGTCTTCCAATATCAGTTCCGACCGCGACACAGTTCGCGAAACGCGCACGATCGAGGTCGAGAAAACTCCTTTAATCCAACAACTCCGTGCGTTCTTTTCAGACCGTCGGACGCAGGTGATTTGTGCCGTTGTTTTGCTGGCGTTTTCGTTGTTTGCCCTCATAGCCTGGGTCAGTTACTTCTTTACCGGTGCGCAGGACCAGAGCCTGCTGAACATGTCTCACGCAGAGCGGGTGGCTACGCGCGCGCAAATCGCGAATGTAATGGGTCTGCCGGGTGCGCATATCGCTGATTTTATGGTGGACGGCTCTTTCGGAATCGTTTCCGTGCTTATTCTTGTGGCGTTGTCACTCTATACACTCAAGCTTCTTCATGCGTTCAGTTTTAGCGGATGGAAACTGCTGTTCTGTTCGGTCTTTTGGCTTATCTGGGGCAGCGTAACGCTTGGTTTCGCACAGCTCGTTACGGGCATCAGTACGTTCTTCCGTTGGGGCGGTGCGCACGGCGAATGGCTCAGCGAACTCATGACCAGTTATGTCCAACCAATCGGTTCGACGATTATCCTTGTGGCAACACTGCTTATCTTCTTTATCCTTGCAGACGAGACGTTCTTCCCGAAGATGAAACGTTTCGGCGAGTGGTGCAAAGGCTTGTTCCGCAAGAAAGAAGTGCCGGAAATCCCGAATCCCGATGTTCCTGGAACCGATCCGACAGAAACTCCGACCGAGCCGATTCTTATTACGGTAGATACGCCTGAAGAGGATGAGCCGGATACGCCTGTTGGCGACGATGTAATAACGGTTGAGATTGAGACACCGGACACGCATGAAGAGCCTGACACGCCGGATGAGCCGGAAATACCGGATGTTCCGGAAACACCCGAAGATCCCGACCTTGACATCAACAAAACGGACGAAGTCGAAATTGTCAAGCAACTGGAACCGTACGATCCGCGCAAGGATTTGGAGTTCTACAAGTTCCCGACACTCGACCTGCTCAAAGTATATGACAATGAGACCGCTCCCGTTATCAATCAGGAAGAACAGCAGGCAAATGCCAACCGCATCGTTACAACACTTCGCAACTACGGCATCGAAATCGAGCAAATCAAAGCTACTGTCGGTCCAACCGTCACGCTATATGAAGTTGTTCCGAAGGCGGGTATCCGCATCGCCAAGATTCAGAACTTAGAGAACGATATCATGCTGTCTCTCAGCGCAATAGGTATCCGTATCATTGCGCCGATGCCGGGTAAAGGAACGGTCGGAATAGAAGTGCCGAACGAGAAACCGCAGGTTGTTTCCATGCACTCTGTTATCGCATCCAAGCGTTTCCAGGAGGAACAAAAGATGAAACTGCCGGTGGCTATTGGACGCACCATCACAAACGAAGTTTTCTGTTTCGACCTTGCCAAAACGCCGCATCTCCTTGTCGCCGGTGCTACCGGTCAGGGTAAGTCTGTCGGTCTGAACGCCATCATCACCTCTTTATTATATAAGAAGCATCCAGCAGAACTGAAGTTTGTGCTTGTGGACCCGAAAATGGTCGAGTTCTCGATTTACAAACCGCTGCTCAAGCACTATATGGCGGCGATGCCCGACCAGGAAGACCGCGATATCATCATCACCGATTGCCAGAAGGTTATCAACACGCTCAACTCCCTTGTGATAGAGATGGAGGATCGCTATTCGCTGCTCGCGGAAGCCAACTGCCGCAATCTGGAAGATTACAACGAAAAGTTCAATTCCCGCGTCCTCAATCCCGAAAAAGACGTGGAGAATGTGGTCACGAAGAAGATTCTGCACCACCACTTCATGCCTTATCTGGTCATTGTTATCGACGAGTACGGCGATTTCATCATGCAGGCGGGCAAAGAGGTGGAACGTCCTATCCAGCGTCTCGCGCAGAAAGCCCGTGCCGTTGGAATGCACATGATTCTTGCAACGCAACGTCCTGACGTTAAGATAGTTACGGGTACCATCAAAGCCAATATCCCGACCCGCATTGCCTTCCGCACGCAATCTGTAGTGGATTCCCGCACGGTGCTCGATGCCAAAGGTGCTGACCAACTTATCGGTAAGGGCGACATGCTCTATTCCGGCGGCGGTAACCTCACGCGCATACAGTGCGCCTTTGTCGATACACCCGAGGTGGAAGCGATTGTCAACCATATCCAAGAGCAACAAGGTTACTCACAGCCTTACCAGTTGCCCGAATACGTGCCAGAAGGACAGGAAGAGACAGTTGCTCCGGGTTCTGTGGACACGAAGCGTCTGGACCCGATGTTTGCCGATGTGGCGCGTTATGTCGTTTCCAAACAGGAAGGTTCCACTTCCCGCTTGCAACGTGCATTCGAAATCGGCTACAACCGTGCCGGCAAACTGTCCGACCAGCTCGAAGCTACCGGAATTGTCGGTCCGAATAAAGGTCCGAAGGGCCGCGACGTGCTTATTCAGGACATGGAATCCCTCGAAAGATTGTTGGAATCACTGAACGTATGAAACTTTGCCTGATTATAGTAACGGTTTTGCAATCGTTCCTGACGTCGTTGGAAACGAAAACTTTGCAGGCGGATTTTACCTTGACGATTTCCGCAGATGCCTCGCAGCCGCTGAATCATACCGGTTCGGTAACCATGCAGGGGGAAAAATTCCGTCTTGCGGTTTTTGATATGCAAGCGGCGTACGATGGCAACACCTTATATATATATAATGAGGACACGGACGAACTGACCCTTTCCCGTCCGACGGAACAGGAACTGCTTGAAACCAATCCGTTCCTTTATGCCTGTGCATTGAGTGAGGTTTGTAATATCACGGAGCGCGAGGCGGACGGCTCAACGATTATTACGCTCACCCCGAAGGACCAATCAATTGGTGGAAAAGACAAACTCCCTGTCCGTCTTGAAGTCCGCGAGGGAAAAAAGACCACCTCACTCATCCTGCGCAACACGAAATACATTACAGAACAACAAACATACATATTAACGCCCGACCCAAAAACATTTGTCAACGACCTGCGTTAATTTGTTGATTTATTGACGCCTCGGCTTGCACCATCTTCAAGCAGCCATTATTGCGTGATTATTGCGTGATTGACCCGAGAGAAGCCTGAGAGAAACCCGATTGCAACCTAATTGAAAAAACAATACATGAACAATAACGTGCATAACTTGATTATCATCGGTTCCGGACCTGCCGGATATACCGCCGCTATTTATGCGGCGCGTGCCAATTTGAATCCAGTGCTCATTGAAGGTCCGCAACTCGGCGGACAACTGATGACCACTACCGAAGTTGAGAACTTCCCCGGCTATCCCGATGGCGTGGAGCCGTTCCAGATGATGGACGACCTCCGTCGTCAGGCGGAGCGTTTCGGCACAACCTTTATCTCCGGCGTAGTGACCAAAGTCGAACTTGACACTCCGCACAAGATTTGGGTCGAGGATACCGACTTATACGAGACCAAAGCTCTCATCATCGCTACCGGTGCTTCTGCCAAGTACCTCGGGTTACCGTCCGAGACAACATACCGTGGTCGCGGTGTCAGTGCCTGCGCCACCTGTGACGGCTTCTTCTATCGCAAGAAAACCGTGGCTGTGGTCGGTGGCGGTGACACGGCTTGTGAGGAGGCGCAATACCTTGCGAACCTCTGCGAAAAGGTTTATCTCATTGTCCGCAAACCATTCCTCCGCGCCTCACAGATTATGCAGGACCGTGTGCTGAACAATCCCAAGATTGAAGTCCTCTTTGAGCATAATACCCTTCAGTTGACCGGCGAAGGCAAAGTGCAAGGCGCAGACCTCGTTTACCGCAAGGGCGAGCCGGACGAGCAGATTCATCATATCGCCATTGACGGTTTCTTCCTTGCCATCGGGCATCACCCGAACACGCAACTGTTCCGCGACCAGCTTGCCATGAACGAAGAAGGCTACCTGCTCACCACTCCCGGTACGCAGGAATGTCTGACCGCCAACGTCCAACAGCGAAGCGGTCAAACATCCAACATCGCCACAGGAGTTTTCGCCGCTGGCGATTGCTGCGACCCGCGTTACCGTCAGGCAGTTGTGGCGGCGGGCTCCGGCTGCAAGGCGGCACTTGATGCAGACAAATATCTAAAAACCTTATAAACATATACTACCATGAAAAAACATTTCCTTTCAGTGCTTCTTGCACTTGTTGCGGTTTTGGCAACACAAGCCGCTGCGTTTACCAAATTGAACAATGCCGACTTTGGCACGCTCCAAACCGGTGACCAGGTTGTTCTTACGTATGCCTTCGGAGGCACCATCTATGCGATCAGTGCAGAGGAGGCAACCGGTTCTGCGCCTACTACCATTGTTATTACGGAAACGGACGGAAAAATCGAACCCGACAAGACAGTCATCTTTACGGTGGGAAAAGTCGGCGACAACTTCACGTTCAATAGCGGCAATAATATGCTGAACATCAACGCCAGTGCTACCAGCAGTAATGCGCATGATGCCGTGCGTGTGAGCGTACCGAACAAGTCGGCAACTTGTGTCTGGAACCTGTCAGCGGATTACTATCTCTACGCAGAAGTAAGCAGTGTTAACCAGTACATCGGCGTCAATCAGAACGAGGGTAAAACGTACCTGAAAGTCTATAACCACTCTTCTCAGACATCCACCAACATCAAGGACGAGACCTTTGCCCTTTATTACAACCGCCCGCATAAGATCACGCTGAATACGGTGGACGGAGGCACGATTGCATCCGATATGGCGTTTGCCAACAAGGATGAAGTGGTGGAAATCACCCTCACGCCCGCTAAAGGCTATGAGTATGTGGAAGGTTCGCTTGTGTATTCTTACAACGACGGCGAGAGCGACAAGACAGAACCCATTACGGACAACCAGTTTCTTATGCCTGCATTCGATGTAACCGTTACCGCTGAGTTTGAAGGACACGAACCGTTGGCGCTGTTCGATTTCACGCCTGCTGCTAATCCGTGGGGTTTTCCGACCGGCGGATCGCGGCTGACAGAAACAAAGAGTTTCACGAACAGCAGCACGTCGCAGACCATTACCCTCACCGGAACAGGAAACACAGAGAACAACGGCGGTTATACGTGGAGCAGTTGGGGCGGCGGCTACCTGCTCTTTGGCAAAGCGAATGCCACGTTGGCATTGCCTGCGTTTGAGTACAGCGTGTCAAAGATTATCGTGACAGGCAGATCGTTGGCTTCCGCGAAGACGGAGATGAACATTCTGGTCAGCGGAAATCCTGCAAGCGCGCCGACTGTCGGTTCGCAGGAGGAAAATATCTATCTCATTTCCCGCGATTACCGTGCGGCGGGTAATGTGTATGTGCTGACCGTTCTCAACGACAATCCCGCACAGGTGACAACCATTGATGTCTATGGCACTGTTCCCGGTATGCCGGAAGCACCGGATGTGTCCGTGCCTGCGGGAGTTTATAAGACGGAACAACTGGTTGAACTCTCTTCTGTCACCGAAGGCGCAAAGATTTACTACACCTTGGACGGTTCCCGTCCGACCGAGTCGTCAGCCCTTTACAGCACCGCTATTCCTGTTGCGGACAAACTGACCATCCGCGCTATCGCCGTTAAGGATGGCAACAAGTCCGAGGTGACCACTGCCAAATACGCCATCGCCAATGTTACCGCCGAAGGCAGCACCACTTCTCCGTACGAAGTGCCGGATGTGCAGGCGCTGAACAACCCTGGCTGGAAAGCGTGGGTACATGGTTATATCATTGACGGCTTTGAGCCGAACATCAAGATTCGTGCCTTGAGTTCTGAAGCTACGAATGCGATAGCTATTGCCGCTTCCGCCACAGAAACAGACCCGTCGAAGATGGTGTTTGTGGAACTGCCGCAGGGCAAAGTGCGCAATGCTTTGAACATCGTGAGCAACCCGACGCTCAAAGGACATGAGGTTTGGGTATATGGTGTGCTTTCCAACTATGGCGGTCAGCCCGGCGTAAGCAAAACATCCAAGTATTACCTTGACGAAGTGCCCGTTCCTACGGCTGTAAAGGAGATTCAAGCAGTTAATGACAGACCGTTCGTAGAAAAGCGTCTTGTCAACGGACACCTATATATATATTATAATGGCAAGTGCTTTGACGTTTTGGGCAGACAGCAGTAAAAAACTGCTTTACAGCATAAAAACGGCATTTTGTCCGCTTTTTGCTTGCACAGTTCCCGAAAATGTCGTAACTTTGCCCGATTTTTGTGAGCAATATATTGTCTATACAATATAATTAACAAAATTATTAACCATTTAAATCTATTATTTTATGAAAAAGATTTTTTCTTTTGTAGCAGCTATCCTCTTTGTTGGTAGCATGATGGCGGACACGCCGAAGTTAACACTTGACTTCACAGCTGCAGGCTGGAGTTTCCCGACAGAGGCCAAAACCACCACTGAAAGTTACACGAACGGTGGCTACACCATTTCCGTTGCTGCCGCTACTGGCCATAAGGCAATAACTGGTACTGGCGGTGTGGTTACGGCTTTGCTGATTGGTAAAAAAGATGCAACTTTGACGCTCCCCGCGTTATCGTTTAATGTGTCCAAGATTATTGTCAAGGGTGTTTCCACTGCGTCTGGTAAAACAACATATAATGTGTTTGTGGGCGACACCAAGATGAGTGCGAGTGATGTAACGAGTTGTAAGGTAGACCATGAATTTACAATTC
>CAJOFT010000007.1 GCA_905234025.1 Paludibacteraceae bacterium | reverse complement strand
GCGGAAGAGTTCGGTTTCACGACCGAATATGTGGCACAGCACGTGGTGGAAGAAATCAATGCTGACGAGGAAATAAACGATGAAGACATCGAAGAACGCTGCCCGATTGTAACCGTAATGGGACACGTTGACCACGGTAAGACCTCCCTACTCGACCACATCCGCAACACGAACGTCATTGCCGGTGAGGCGGGTGGTATCACACAGCATATCGGTGCATACAACGTGAAACTCAAAAACGGACGGCATATCACCTTCCTCGACACACCGGGTCACGAAGCATTTACCGCCATGCGTGCCCGCGGTGCGAAAGTAACGGATATTGCCATTATCATTGTGGCAGCGGATGATGCAGTTATGCCGCAAACCGTGGAAGCCATCAACCACGCACAGGCAGCAGGCGTTCCGATGATCTTCGCCATCAACAAGTGCGACAAGCCCGGTGCAAACCCCGACAAAATCAAGGAACAACTGTCGAACATGAATATCCTTGTGGAAGACTGGGGCGGCAAGTACCAGTGCCAGAACATCTCCGCCAAGAAAGGTGACGGTGTGTTCGAGCTGTTGGAGAAAGTGCTGCTTGAAGCCGATCTGTTGGAACTGAAAGCCAATCCGAAACGCCGTGCGAAAGGTTCGATTATCGAATCTTCACTGGACAAAGGACGTGGTTACGTAGCAACCGTACTGGTCGGCGACGGAACACTGCATATGGGCGACATCGTGTTGGCAGGAACGTATCACGGCAAGATTAAGGCGATGTTCAATGAGCGCGGACAGAAGATCCAACAGGCACTTCCGGGTGAACCCTGTCTGATTCTCGGTCTGAACGGCGCACCGCAAGCCGGTGACGAATTCAACGTCATGGCAACCGAACAGGAAGCACGTGACATTGCCAACAAACGTGAGCAACTGCAACGCGAACAATCGTTGCGGACGAAGAAACATATCGGATTGGACGAGATTGGACGCCGTCTGGCTATTGGAGACTTCAAGGAACTGAACATCATCATCAAGGGTGACGTGGACGGCTCTGTCGAAGCACTGACGGATTCGCTCATCAAACTCTCCACCGAAAACATCCAAGTCAATGTCATTCACGGTGCTGTCGGTGCCATTTCCGATTCCGACGTGCTGTTGGCAGCGGCTTCGGATGCGATTATCGTCGGCTTCAATGTGCGCCCGACTTCAACTGCGCGCAAAATGGCGGACGAGCAGGAAGTGGATATCCGGATATACTCGATTATCTACGATGCCATCGAAGAACTGAAAGCCGCTATGGCTGGTATGTTGTCGCCGGATATCAAGGAGGAAGTAACGGCAACGTTGGAAGTATTGCAGACGTTCCATATCTCGAAAGTCGGCACGATTGCCGGATGCATTGTGCGCGAGGGCAAGGTTAAACGCGGCAACAAGTGCCGTGTCATCCGTGACGGTATCGTTATCCACACCGGTGAATTGAGTTCGCTCAAGCACGGCAAAGATGACGTGAAGGAGATGGGTGTTAATCAGGAGTGCGGTCTGTCCATCAAGTCCTTCAATGATGTACAGGAGCACGATATGATTGAGACCTTCGAGCAGATTGAAGTGGCGAAGACGCTATAAATTACTGCCCATGCAACACAACTTGTACATTATTGCGGGACCCAATGGCGCAGGCAAGACCACTGCTTCATTTACCCTGCTGCCGAATGTGTTGCATTGCCCGAACTTCGTCAACGCAGACGAAATTGCACGCGGGTTGTCGCCTTTTGCACCGGAAACAGTTGCCATACAGGCGGGAAAGATAATGTTGGGCGCATAGACGAATTGCTGCAACAAGGCGTAGATTTCGCCATTGAGACTACGCTTGCAACCCGTTCGTATGTTCATTTGGTCAAACGAGCACAACAAGCAGGATACAAGGTGTTTTTGATATTTTTCTATCTTGACAGTGCTGAACAGGCGCATCAGCGTGTAGCACAACGAGTTAGTGAAGGCGGACACGATATCCCTGCAGATGTGATTGAGCGGAGATATAAGTTAGGTTTGCGGAATTTGTTTGAATTATTCATGCCACTATGTAACCATATAACAATATATAACAATACTCATGCCCCTGCTGTACTTGTTGCCAAGAAAAACGGAGAATTACAGATAGAGCATGAAGCAATGTGGAACCAATTAAATCAATTGTTATGAGTGACGAGGAATTTGATGCAAGGATGCGTATCGGAATAGACATGGTTTATAAACGTTTAATTGAACAAAAGCGTCGTGACCATGAGATGCTAATCTTTAGTGAAAACGGACAAATAAAGTACGTTGACCCGTTCACTCTGCCATTGTAATATATAAATAAAATAGATAGCCTATGACAAACCGGCACTGTAAAGGCAGTGCGAGAAATAGATAAATAGCATTCGGCTAAGAACTTGGAATCTTGAAAACTGGACACTTTTAAGATTTAATTTGACCAAGAACAAGGCTTTTGCTCACGTTATGCGTGAGCCTTGTTTCGGATATTTGGTCAAATTAAGGTAGTCCAGAATTCCTCAAGATTCCAAATAGAAGCAAACAAGTCTCACGTTTCTTTGTGTCAGTTTGGTAACTATGGAAATCCACATCGGTAATATTATTCAACAGGAATTGCGAAACCAAAGGCGAAGCCCTTCATGGTTGGCACAACAACTATGTTGCGACCGGACAAATGTGTATAAAATCTTTCAAAAGAAAAGCATAGATACGGAATTGCTATTACGTATTTCCAAGTGTTTGGAATATAACTTCTTCGATGAATTCAAATGTGCACTAAAAAATTAGTGTTGCCAAATCCGCTACGCATTGTAGCCATTTACGCCACGCCTATTCATTGCCAAATTTGCAGAAAAGCAGTAATTTTGCAACAAAATTAAAATTTTAGTAAATATGAAAAAAGGGTATATTTATAAAGTAATTGATGAGGTAAATAATCCTCATAGAGTTGTTTTGATGGAAGATTACGTACCTACGATGACAAAAATTAGGGGAGTTGGACTGACCCACAATGCAGTAGGTGGAAGATATGTCAAAAATATGCGCTTAACGAAAGACTATTTCATAGAAGATGACGAAAATGGGAAAAAATATGAATTTCAATGGCACGATTTGGGCAATGGAAGAGTGACAAGTATGATAAAAAAAGGATTTGACAAACCTGTAGGATTGCTTATTGAACCTCCGGTAGGACAGGTGAAAGAAGAGTACTTATCCATAATAGCGGAAAATGTTGAGGAGTATATATATTGTCCTGGTGCTATAAAAGATTATATACCAGCAAAATAAATAATTAACTAAAAATATTAAACTTATGAAAACAAAGATTTTATTAGCAAGCCTAATGCTATTTATGCTGTGCATGACAGGGTGTAAAAAGGATGAACCCGAACAGGAACAAAACAAAAAGGAAACAAACGTATTGGATCCTGCGTATTGTACAAATGTTAAGGTTGAAGAGTCTTATCATACTTCGATCGACGATTTAAACATTCGGACTTACGACGCTAATGGCTATAAAGTTGGAACGGGAACTAATCTCGGTTCATACTTGGTACCATATGATGGATACATGTTAATAGATTATACTTGTGGGAAAAAAACCTATAAGGATAATAGAATCAATGTCGGTTCTGCCCACGAATTACGTGTCGTATTATATTCCGACGGAGAGGTAGAAGTGGCAAATTAATTTGTTGCGGAGGTTTCAAGGGGCATCTGCAACTATTTTTCCCTGCTTGACGATGTCAGGCGGGGTTTCTTTTTTTTGAATAAAAGAGAGACTATAGTCCTTCGTAAATCCTATTGAAGTCCCGTGATGCGATGAGGAATGGAGGGTAAAAGTAATCGTCCACCGGTGATTGAATCACCAGCGGATGTTTTTTTCAGCATATGTTAAGCATCTCTTAAGCGTCTTTTGGTGTTCGCTTTTTTCGAGTATCTCTTGGCTATATTTTATCTTGTTTTCAGGACATGGTCCCGTGATGGTCACGTGTTTGGTGGGTAAAATTAGAGAGGCGGTATGATACCGCCTCTCATTGTATAGAGCCATTGAAATATCTATTACTCGTTGGCTAATTTCGGGGTCTCACCGCCTTTGCAATCCGCCTCGCCTTTGGTGGTTTGCTTTTTGGTCGCCTTGCCCATTACACTGCCAACGCGATCCAGTTCTTTGTCAGAAGCAGCTCCGTCACCCCAGAAATAATACGTTCCGGTGTAACCGGTTACCTTGTTTTCCCAAGTAATCTCCCAACATTGAATGGCGTCTTTGTCCTTGCAGGACGTCATGAATGCTGCGCAAACGATGGCAGTTGCAAATAATACTTTTTTCATTGTACTTTTAATTTGTTTGTTGTTTTTATAATCTTGCTTTGATTGCTTTGCTTTCTGCCTCGTATCCGGGTTTGTCAAGCAGGGCAAACATATTCTTCTTATATGCTTCTACGCCGGGTTGGTTAAACGGATTGATGCCTAACAGGTAACCGCTGATACCGCAACCACGCTCGAAGAAGTAAATCAATTCGCCGAGATAGAACTCGTTGAGTTCCGGCATTTCGATACGCATATTCGGTACGCCGCCGTCAACGTGAGCGATTTGTGTGCCGAGTTCTGCCATTTTATTCACTTCGTCCACGCGTTTGCCGGCAAGGAAGTTCAGACCGTCCAAGTTCTGCTCGTCGTGAGGGAAAATAACCTCGTGATTCGGCTTGGCAACAGAGATTACGGTCTCCATTAAATGACGTTCGCCGTCTTGGATATATTGTCCCATAGAGTGCAAATCGGTTGTGAAGTCAACGGAAGCAGGGAAAATACCCTTATGCTCTTTGCCTTCGGATTCGCCGTACAGTTGTTTCCACCACTCGGATACATAGTGCAGTTTCGGGTGGAAGTTCACCAACAGTTCGACTTTCTTGCCCTGCTCCTGATAAAGAACATTGCGTGCAGCGGCATACAGTGCTGCGGGATTCTGCTCAAACGGTGTGTCAATGCCACAAACCTCCATCATACGCTCTGCGCCGTCAATGAGTTTGACGATGTCAAATCCTGCGCAAGCAATCGGCAGCAAACCTACCGGTGAAAGCACGGAGAAACGTCCGCCGACATTGTCTTCGATGACGAAAGTCTTGTAACCTTCCTGCGTGGCAAGGGTACGCAATGCACCACGTTTGGCGTCGGTGATGCAGACAATGAGTTCTTTGGCAGCTGCTTTGCCGACTTGCTGCTCCAGTTGTGTTTTGAGCAAGCGGAATGCCAAAGCAGGCTCTGTGGTTGTGCCGGATTTGGAGATGGAGATGATACCGAACTTCTTGCCTTTCAGCAGGTTCTGAAGTTCAAAGAGATAATCTTCGCCGATGTTCTGTCCGGCATAAACAATCTGCTTGCCGCCTTCGAGTTGTGCGAAAGAGGACAAAAGTGCTTCGTTTACGGCTTTCGCGCCAAGATAACTGCCTCCGATTCCAATGCAGACAATGATGTCGCATTTGCTGCGGAGCAAGTCAGCGGTGGCCTGAATGTCTTTGAGTTGCACACGGATGTCACGGGGCAAAGTTACCCAACCGAGGAAATCATTTCCGAGACCGGTTCCGTTAACAAGGTCTTTTTGCGCTTGTGCAACGCGCTCTTTGTAAGCAGCAACGGCTTCTGCGCTTACTGCTTTTGCGAATGAGAATTGAATGTCTTTCATATATCAGTGTAGTTTTTGGGTTAATTCCTTAATAACAATTGTCGGGGACATCTGATTGAAGAGGATGTTATAGATTGCCTCCACAATAGGTATGTCCACGTGCGCCTTCTCGTTGATGGCGTGAATGGCGCGAGTACCATAGTAACCTTCCGCGACCATTTCCATCTCCATCTGCGCCGCTTTGACCGAATAGCCCATGCCAATCATCTGTCCGAACTGGCGGTTGCGGGAGAACTTCGAATAGGATGTCACAAGCACATCGCCAAGATAACCACTGGCGTTGATGTCATGCAGATCGTCGGGCGCCATAGCTTTAGCGAAACGCTTGATTTCCTGAATGGCGTTAGAAATGAGCACCGCCACAAAGTTATCGCCGTAACGCAGGCTGTAGCACAATCCAGCAGCAATGGCGTAGATGTTCTTCATCACCGATGAATATTCCAGTCCAACAACATCCGTACTGGCGGTTGTGTGCACAAAATCCGTCTCGAACAGTTTGCCCAACTGGGTTGCATACACGCGGTTGGCGCAGCCGATGGTCAGGTAACTGAGACGCTCCAACGCAATCTCCTCGGCATGGCACGGACCTGCAATAATTGCCAGTTGATCCAGCGGAATGTCGAAATGCGTGTGCAGGTAGTCCGTCACCAGCATATTCTCGTCGGGAATCATACCCTTTACGGCAGAAATGACCGTTTTGGATTGCATTGAACGGCGGATTTTCTTGAGCGTCTGCAACACATACGGCGACGGAATAGCCAGAATAAGGATGTCCGAATTGGTAACTATTTTGTTGATGTCGGAACTGAAAGTGATGCGCGAGGTGTCAAACTTCGCATTGGTCAGGTAGCCCGGATTCTTGCCCGTTGACTGGAACTCATTGATAGCCAACGGTTTACGGATGTACCAATTGATGTGCTCTTGGTTGAGCATCACTATTTTTGCCAGTGCGGTTGCCCAGCTACCGCTTCCTAATATTGCAACTCGTTTGTCCATAGTGGTCAGTAATCAGTATTCAGTGTTCAGTTGTCAGTTTGCTTCGGGCTTCATGGTCGGGAAGAGTAATACTTCCTGAATGGTCGGTTGTCCGGTCATGAGGATGGCGAGACGGTCAATACCAATGCCGATACCCGAAGTTGGCGGCATACCATATTCAAGTGCACGCATGAAATCGTGGTCAATCACCATCGCTTCGTCATCGCCCTTGTCGGCAAGCTTCATCTGTTCCACAAAGCGGTTGTACTGATCAATCGGGTCATTGAGCTCGGAATAGGCGTTCGCCAGTTCCTTGCCGTTCACCATTAGTTCGAAACGCTCTGTCAAGCCGGGTTTGGAACGGTGCATTTTGGTCAGCGGTGACATCTCAACGGGATAATCCGTGATGAAGGTCGGCTGAATGAATTCGCCTTCGCAGGTCTCGCCGAATATTTCGTCAATGAGTTTGCCTTTGCCCATTTTCTCGGTATCTTCCACACCGATTTTCTTGGCAATTGCGCGAATCTCGTCCTCGGACATGGTGCTGAGGTCGTAACCCGTCTTTTCCTTGATGGCATCCAGAATAGGCAACCGGCGATACGGAGCCTTGAAGTCCACTTCGTGGTCGCCGATTTGCACTTTTGTCGTGCCGTTGACCGCAATCGCGATCTTTTCCAGCAGCTGCTCGGTGAAGCCCATCATCCAGTTGTAATCCTTGTATTGGACATACAACTCCATGCAGGTAAATTCGGGATTGTGGCTTCGGTCCATACCTTCATTGCGGAAGTTACGTCCAATCTCGTACACGCCCTCGAAGCCGCCGACAATAAGGCGTTTGAGGTACAGTTCCGTAGCAATACGGAGATACATATCCACGTCAAGGGTGTTATGGTGCGTAATGAAAGGACGCGCACTTGCTCCGCCTGCAATCTGTTGCAGAATAGGCGTCTCCACTTCGGTGTAACCCGCCTCGTCAAAGACCTGACGCATGGTTCGGAGAATAGTGGCACGTTTGAGGAAAGTGTCTTTGACGCCGTCGTTCACCACCAAATCAACATAACGCTGGCGGTAACGCTGCTCGGGATCATTGAAGCCGTCATAGGCTACTCCATCCTTGTATTTCACGATCGGCAACGGACGAAGCGATTTGGCAAGTACGGTCAGTTTCTTGGCATGCACGGATATTTCGCCCATCTGAGTGCGGAAGACAAAACCTTCTATACCAATGAAATCGCCAATGTCCAGCAGTTTCTTGAATACGACATTGTACATCTGCTGCTCTACGGTAGTCGGCTGTTCGCCCTCTGCCACAGGCGCCTGAATATCGTCTCGGCTTACATAGACCTGAATACGTCCTTTGGAGTCTTGAATCTCGATGAATGAGGCTTTTCCCATGATACGTTTGGACATCAGACGTCCGGCAATGCGTACCGCATCGCCGGTGTGCCAAATTCCTTCACCCTCATCTACGAAACCTGCTTTGATGTCGGTTGAATAACCGGTAACAACATATTCATCAGCAGGATAAGGATTGATACCCAAGTCACGCATGGTTTGCAGACTTTGTCTGCGGACTTGTTCTTGTTCGGATAGTTCCATTTTATTCCAAGTTTATAATTTTGGCGCAAAGGTACAACAAAATTTTTATACTTGCAAATAAATTTGCAAAAAAACATCCGTTACCCGGAATGAGTAACGGATGTTGATGTCAAAACGTGGAACGCGCTAGAAGCAAACTGCCACCTTGGCTGTTACGGTCAGGTTGAACAAGACACTGTTGGCATCCACCATACCGCCAAGGAATTGGTCTGTACCAAAAGCAAAGTCAAAGTGCTTTCCAAATTCCATACCCAAGAAAGCGCCATAGTACATACCGCCCATAAACGCCGTATTCTTAGATGCCCAAGAATCTGAAGTCAATTCAGATGCTCCCATGAAGAATCCGATTCTGAAATCAAAGAAAGGAATGCACTTGCGTTGTCCGAAGAAGAAGCGGGGCGTATAATACACCGGAACATACCAATTGCGGGTTGAATAATTGTATGAGTGACCATATGAATAAATATGATACGAACCAAAAGCAGCATTCAAACCTACACCGATACCTTGATAGATGTTCGGATTCTTGGCTTTAAAGAAGTTGTTGAAATTGAACATAAATCCGTGGTTATCAGCATTTTGGTGTTGACCGTCTACGAGTACTAACCAGTTATAGCCCATTTCCATAACTCCGATATACTTATTCCGCTCATACGATGCTTTTTTCTCGCGTGGCGTATAAGTTGGTTGCGGTTGCGTAATGGCTTGGGTGAGTGCGCTGGTAACAGGTTGTCCGGAGGTGTAACCACCACCAATGTAAATGGTGTTGTAGTTCACCGGTTGCGGGTCAATTCCATTCAGTATGCGCAGGTCCTCTTCTGTCGCGGTCCGGAAGTTGCGATAGCGTGCCGGATAACCGAAAATCTCCATCGTGTATGATTGCTTGAACGGGTGATAAACGGTTGTCGTAGTTTTCTCGCGCGGTTGCACAAGAATATCGGCTTCGTTCTTCTCCAATATTTCGCCAATCAACTCGTTACGCATTGAGGCTTTTGTAACGGTGTATTTGAACATAATATTGGTCCAAGCCGTATCTTCGCGGACATAGAATGAATCCACCACGAGATCCGCCACAGTAGGCATCTGCTTGATGTCGGTCTCAATTTCAAAAGACCGTGCTGTGCGTGTCGTGGCAGTTTGGTGGGATAGACTACAAGAGGACATACTCGCCACCAATGTCACTATTAATAGAATGCGAATATGTTTCATAGTTACCAGTTTTTACTTTTTGTTTTTAGAAGATTTGGACGAGGGCAGAGGTGCAGACGGTGTATAAGTCGTTTTGGTCTGCTGCTGTTGTTGTGTAGTCCGAGCCGGAGCAGGATTTTGAGCAGGAGCGGGAGCCGGCGCATATGCGGGAGCAGGTGCAGGAGCGGGAGCCGGAGCTGCTACTTCGTTCTTGATTTCACCACCATTGATAACGATTTGAGGAGAGTTTTTCGCTTTCTCTTTTTCAATGATATACTGCGATTGTTCCTCGAAAGAGATGTTACGGAAATTGGTGTGCTTTGCAGGATAACCGCTAACGGTCAGGCTAACCAATCTGCCATCGACGTAATCAAATTTGTACAGCGGATTAACCAATACATCCGCATTGTGCTTTTCGAGCAATTCGCCGATAGCATTCTCTTTGAGTACCTCTGCTGACATTGCGATGTCCTCAGACGGAGCAGAAACAGTGATTCTTACTTTTTCGGGAGAAACCTGCAAATCAGCAGTTGTCCACGAACCCCAAGTCTCGACGGGCATCGTAACGGAACGACCGGTACGATTTGAATACATCATCGGACTTTTACAAGATGAAACAAGTGCGCCAAGCGCAATCATTGCAAACAGAATTGTTTTTTTCATGTTGTTAATCTATTAAAATAAATAACGCCTACTCTATTATGGATTTTCAGCTTTCTCCTTAATATAAATTATAGCGGCAAATATATCAGACGCTTTTCGGCAAACCATTCCCGCTTGAAGATTGGGGCAAGTTCCGTCACTTCCGCAATATTACGGAAAGTATGAATCTCTCCGTCCAGATTCCCTCCTTTGAGGACAATCAGTCCGTTCGGCATAGCATTTTTGTGGCGGTGATGCACATTCTTGCGGACAAGCTTCACCAGATCCGGAAGCGGCATTACTGCGCGTGAGACGACAAAGTCAAACTGTTTTTTTTCGTCCTCGGCACGCTCCTGAATGCACTCCACATTAGTCAGCCCGATACGTGTAGCGACATCCTCTGCGACGCGGATTTTCTTTCCGATGGAGTCAATGAGTGTGAAATGACATTCTGGGAATAGTACCGCCAACGGAATACCCGGGAAGCCACCGCCTGTTCCGACATCCAGAATCGTTGTATCCGGCTGAAAGTCAATCAATTTGGCGATTGCCAATGAGTGAAGCAAGTGGTGCTCCTCCAAATGCTCAATGTCCTTGCGAGAGATGAGGTTTATCTTTTCATTCCATTCGGGATAAAGCACTTCAAGCGCAGCGAATTGCTGCGCCTGAATGTCTGTAAGCCTGAAATATTGCGGAATCAGTGTCATTACTCCGCAATGTTCGTGAATACGTTCTGCACGTCTTCGTCCTCTTCGATTTTGTCGATGAGTTTCTGTACAGATTCGCGCTGCTCGTCCGTCAGTTGCTTCGTGTCGTTCGGAATACGGACAAACTCGCAAGACTGAATCTCGAAGCCGTGATCCTCCAGATACTTCTGCATCTGCGAGTACTGGTCAAAGTCGGAGTAAATGACAATGGTGTTCTCCTCCTCATCGACACCCAGTTCCTCTACGCCGAAATCAATGAGTTCGAGTTCCAGTTCATCCAAATCAACGCCATCTTTCATCGTGATGGTGAAACATGCCTTGCGGTCAAAGAGGAACTGCAAGCAGCCCTGTGTACCGAGGTTTCCGCCGTGTTTGGTAAAGTACGAACGGATATTTGCAACCGTACGCATGTGGTTGTCCGTCGCCGTTTCCACGAAGATAGCCACTCCGTGCGGTCCGTAACCTTCGTAATTGATTTCTTTGTAGCCTTCGACAGACTTATCCGTTGCTTTCTTGATGGCGCGGTCGATGTTGTCCTTCGGCATGTTCTCGCGTTTGCACTGCTGAATAAGCATACGCAGGCGCGGGTTACTGTCCGGATCGGCACCGCCCTCACGAGCAGCGATAGTAATTTCTTTACCTAATTTTGTAAACGTGCGGGCCATGTGTCCCCAACGTTTCAGTTTTGTAGCTTTTCTATATTCAAAAGCGCGTCCCATAGTAATATTGTTTGAAATTGTTTATTATTGTTTCGGATTGTTATCTCTTGAGAGCCTCGGGATCTGGCGCCTGCTGCACCTGCTGAGCAGGTTGCAGCTGCGCGTTCTTGATTGAATCCTGACGGAGGCTATCCAGACGTTGCGCCTCAATTTCCTGGAGGTGCTGCTGATAGAGCGTCGAATCAATGTGCTGGAGTTCGGTCTCAATCTTCACTTCCTCGAAGGTGATGTCAAACTCTACACGTCTGTTCTGTGCACGACCGGCTTTGGTCTTGTTGTCGGCAATCGGTTTATCCATACCGTAGCCCTTCGCCGAGATACGCTCTTGCGGAACACCCTTGCCAACGAGGTACTTCATCACCGCATTTGCACGTGCGTCAGAGAGTTTGAGGTTGTAGTCCGCCTTACCGACGTTGTCGGTGTGACCTTGTACCTCAATGATGAAGTTAGAGTTCTCAATGAACTTCTGTGCTATCTGGTCGAGCAGCGGGAAGGAGACTTTCTTGATGACCGCCTTGTTGTTCTCGAACTGGATTCCCTGCATCGCTTTCTTGAGGAGGTTGCGTACTTCCTTCTTCACTTCAGGACAACCCTTGTTGTAAGCAGGACCTGCTACAGAAGGACATTCATCTTTCCAATCAGGCACTCCGTCGTTATCGGAGTCGATTTCGCAACCAAACTCGGTAACATGTCCGCGTGCTTCAACAGGCGTATTCGGGCACAAGTCTTTCCAATCCGGAACACTATCACCGTCCGTATCCAGTTCGCAACCCTTCTCGTCCACGAATCCACGTGCCTCAATCGGTGTACCCGGACATTCGTCACGATAATCGTAAACGCCGTCGGAGTCCGTATCCAGCGGACAACCATGCTCGTCCAAGAAGCCGATTGCTTCTGCCGGCGTATTCGGGCAGAGATCCAGATAATCCGCTACACCGTCTGCGTCCGTATCCAGCATACAACCTTTCTCGTCAATGTAACCGTATGCTGCTTCCGGCGTATCATTACATTCGTCCTTATAATCGGGCACTCCGTCGCCATCGGTATCAATCGGGCAACCAATTGTATCCACAAATCCGTATGCCGCTGAAGGCGTACCCGGACATTGATCCAGATAATCGGGCACTCCGTCACCATCGGTATCAATCGGGCAACCGAGTTGGTCAACTTTGACATTTCTCGGCGTATTCGGGCAAGCGTCAAACTGGTTGAGAATACCATCCTTGTCCGCATCTTTCTTCTTGTTGGTTCCCCAAACAACACTGAAGCCCAATGCCACGTTGAAACCTTTTGTGCGATAAGGCAAGAAAGCCGTGCCACCCTTTGTCTCGGAAGCGTATGAGGTCGGGATATAATCCGCAGCCAGTGTCATGTTCACACCATCGTAAGGCATGATAGAAATACCGGCACCGATGTTACTGAATTTACCGTTGTTAACAAGCGAGTAGCTGAGTGCAAAGTTGAACCAGTTGCAGGGACGAACAGCACCACCGATGGTTACTTCCTCATAGAAGCGTCCGTTATGGAGGTGCGTTTTGCTCATGATACCCACACCTAATAAATTATCCAAGAAGTTTGCGTCCACACCGGCAACGAACTTCAGATTCACCATGCGGGCAAATCCGTCTTTTCCTTCATCAGTATGAATACCTTTTGCGAAGTCCTCCAAGTGTCTCTTCACGTCAGACCAGAGGCTGTCGCCCGAGAACTTGTAGTCTTCGTCCAACGAATCTTCGTATTTGAGGTCACCGACACCGACGAAAGCCGTGTCAATGTTCGCGTTGTATTTACGTCCGTTGGTCCAGTAAATGAAACCGAGGTCGTTAACCGCCAACGAAATCTGCACCTGTTTGTGCGGTCTGTATGTAGCACCGAGGTCAAACGCTGCTCCGTAGCCACTGGGTTTGAGATAATCCTGCCAAACACGGTCGCTGTACAGTTGGTCAAACGAATAATTTTCAAAATCTTTATAGCTCATCCGCTCGGGCAATTTCGAGATTGCCAACGGTGCAGCCACAGCCACATCCGCGTCTCCGTAAATACGCCAGCTTTCCGCCGAAGCGTCCACTTTCAGGTCTTTGTTGCGGAAGCCCATATACGCTTGTCCCAAGAGGAACTTCACTTTACCACCGACCGTCCATTCGTCATTGATTATGTACGAATAGCCGCCTGAGAACTCAGTGTATGCCATCAGCTGCATTCCGAGCTGCTTGTAACTAAACGTGTTCACACCTGTCAGGTCGGTCATACCACCACCAAGCAGAAAACGGAACATGTCCTGCGGCAGAGAAACACCTGCATCAATACGCTCCATGATGTTGATGTTGATGTAGCCTCTTTCCTTATAGCGGAAGCCGAAGCCGAGGAAGTTCAAGGTCATCTCGTTGTTAATCATTGTCGATTTGCGGAAGACATTGAGCAATGCTTCGCGGTCACCGCCTTCGGGATGCAACGCGGTAATGGTTTTTCCATTATAGCTATATATAAGGTCTCGCATCGTGAGCGAGTTGTTACCACTCCAGATGCTCATGTAACCCAGCGGCGTAAAGTTCACGTAGCCATCACTAACCGGCTGAAAAGCAGGGTTCACGATGTGGCGCATAGGCGCATTCTCCAAGAAGAACAAGGTGTTCACTTCCTGTGCGTTAGCAACAGACGCAATAGCGAGAATAAAAATTGCAAGTACTTTATTAATGCGTTTCATAGCTGTTCCTCCTTACTTTTTATCCTCTTTCGTGAAGTTAAACACTGCATCCACATTAGCCGACACGCCGACACGAATCTTCAGTTGGTCGTCCTTCTTAATCTTCACGCGGAAGTTCGGGTCGTTCTTGTATGCCGGATCCATCTGCTCCGCATCCAATTCTGCGTAGAATTCGATATTCTTGATTCGCGTGAGCGTATCGAAGTGTTTCCTGCTCACAGCAATAGTATAAACCGTCTTACCCGGTTCACCAATGTGTGCTTCGCCTTGTGAATAAGCGATTCCGGGAGCAGTAATAAGGATTGTGTCTTTCTCCGAAACACCGAACGGTCTCTTCGGATTGTCCGGATCCATAATGATTTGGTTCTGGTCATCCATAAAACGGAAGACACCTTTGATACGCAACGGAATCTTGTTCTCAAAGGCAAGTACCATATGCAGATTCGAAGTCTTGATTGTGTCGATGAAATCGGACTCCGATGCCAGCGAATCAAGTGAATATTTGCTCAACTTCACGTCGGAAATCGTGTCAATATAGCTTGCCTCCAAACCTTTCTTGAACTGGAAGGCGGCATCAATGTCCGCTTTGACAGTAATGTTGGAGTTCCGCAATACACGGATTTGCGGCGTAATAAGCGAGTCGAAATCTATATAGAACTGGTAACCCAGAATGTCCGGACGGATAGCGAAGAGTTTGTCAATCTGACCGCGGTCATCGCGCTCATCAAAGACAATGGTGGTGTATTTGATGGAATCGCCGATAGCACTTGTCAAAGGCAGGTAATCCCGTCCGACACCTTTGCCGTCGTAGAAGACATCGCGTTCACGCTTTCCGGCAAAGGAAGCATAAATGCTGTCGTTCGTCTGCAACGACTTCACGTACAGGTATTTACCGTGCATGTTCATTGCGCCGGCAATCTTTGATTCAATATTCATATATACGTTCGGCGTATCGAACGGCAGTTTGGCTTTCTTGAGGTCGCGCCATTTCTCCCATTCGTCCTCAATGAGCACCGTGTCGGCATCACGCATTTCCGATGAAGGTCTGAAGAAGCCCCATACAGCAATGAAGTCGATGAACTGCACACGGAGATGGTAGTTATATCTTGTATTAGCAGTTACGTGGACTTTGTCGCCAGCAGGAATGGTAAAGTGGAAACGAATCTCCATGTTACAGCTGTCTTTGGCGTTGCCATATTGATACGCGTACCAATCTTTCTTATCCAAATTGGTGTTCTTCATCAGGTTCAACACGAATTCGTTGATGTCAATAGGAATCTCGCTATTGAAGGCAAAATCGCCTTTGGAGCATACCTTTACACGCTTTCCTTCGGGACGATGGAACTCATCACCCAGCACAATTTCGACGCTGTCGATGTATTCCGGTTTGAATTCGTCCCAGTCAGAAGTAGTGATTGTGCTGAAGAAACGTGATTTGTCAATCAAAGCACTGTCAATACGCTCATCGTAGATGTCCGTGTTGATGTTGTTAAGCTTCATAGAGAACGGGAACTTGAGCATAATCGGCTTGCCGGTTTTGACCGTTCCGTCGGGATTCATGTCACTTCCGCTCAACTGGTCAAGCACATAGAAGTGTTTGTTCACTCTTGACACTTTCTCCTCCAGGTTGATGTTGTGGAAGGTACGTGTGATGTCAAACGTGTCGCGGAAATACAGCAATCCGCCTGTTCCGACGTAAATTCCGTCCACTTGTCCGTGACCAAGAAAGTCTCCGATAGTTGCCGTCATCGAGCCGATAGGAATGGCGAGCCCCATTTCAACCTCGGAGCGCGTGTCCATGTTCTTGAGGTCAAGATCCTCTTTACAACTGCCTAAGAATGTGGCGATTAGCGCCACAAAGGCAAACATTTTCAGGTGTCTATTCATATTGTTACTTTTTAATTATTCGCACTGCAATTTGTTTGTGTATCGCAAAAAACGCGCAAAGATACTACATTTTTTTCGTTTGTGCAAATTTTGGAGAACGTTTTTTAATAAAAAATAAGAATACGCAAACATTCGGGGTGTTGCTGATAAAAACATCACGTGATGTTGTATTGATTTCTTCAAAAAGTTTCTGTCATACTTCTCTCGGCATTCTCTCCCCTTAATCTATCGTGAATCTAACGTGAATCTATCGTGTTTCTTTCGTGAATTTTTCGAGAATATTTTGTCGTTGCTTCAGTGCATTTTAACAAAAAATCGTGCAAAATTACAATATTTTTTTGAAGTAAACAAATCTTTCATGACGAAAAATGATAAAAAAGTGAAGAATGTGGATAAAAAAGTGAAGAATGTGGGCAAATAGACAGAGAATGGAGATAAAGACATAAGGGATATAGCAAAATATGGCAAGATTCAACAAAAAACTGCAAAAAAATGACGAAAAAGTGCAAAAAACTATTTTTTTACAAAAAATACAGAGAATATTTGCGTATATCAAAAAAAAGCAGTAACTTTGCGCGATTTTAGGGTTTCTGCGGAAAAAATCCTATAGAAAAAGACAGAAACACGTCCTATAGAAAAGCAACAAATACCGGAATAACGAATGGAATCAACATAAGATAAACAACAGAGAATCAGCAGGAGACCGGAAACGACGAACGGAATCAACATAATATAAACAACAGAGAATCAGCAGGAGACCGGAAACGACGAACAGAATCAACATAAGATAACCAATAGGGAATCAGCAAGAAGACTGAAACAACTAACAAGATAAACAACAGAGAATCAGGAGGAAGACTGAAATAACGAATGCCGGATGGCGGAGAAAGAATTTACACAGGAAGAGGAGCAACACATTCAAGAAAAGTTTGAAGTGATTGTGGATGCGTACATTGAGCGGCAGGCAAAAGGCGCTGCAACACGCTTTGCCGATGAGCCTCAATCCGTACACGAGATGAAGACACAGCAAAATGTGGAACTCATCCGCCGTGCCTTTGCCTTCGCCAACCAAGCACACTACGGCGTGCGGCGTCTGTCCGGCGAACCGTATATATTCCACCCTATTGCCGTTGCAACCATCGTTGTGAAGGAAATCGGATTAGGTTCGACAAGCATCTGTGCGGCGTTGCTGCATGACGTGGTTGAAGACACAGACTACACGACCGAAGACATCCAGCGGTTGTTCGGCGACAAAATTGCGCTGATTGTTGACGGACTGACCAAAATCAGCGGCGGCGTATTCGGCAGCCAAGCCAGTGAACAGGCGGAAAACTTCCGCAAATTGCTGCTGACGATGAGTGAGGACATCCGTGTGGTATTGGTGAAGATTGCAGACCGTCTGCACAACATGCGTACATTGTCCGCACAGCCAAAAGAGAAACAACACAAGATCGCCGGAGAGACAATATATATATATGCGCCGCTCGCACACCGTTTGGGATTGTTCCCGATCAAGAGCGAACTGGAAAACCTGAGCTTCAAATACGAACATCCGGACACGTACAAAGAGATTGAGGAAAAGTTGGCGTCTATCCGGTCGGTGCAGGAAGAAAGTTATGAAGCGTTCGCACAGCCCATCAAAGACCAGTTGGCGAAAATGGGTTACGAATATACGATGACAGCACGTTTCAAGTCGGTTTATTCGGTGTACCGGAAAATGCGCGACAAGAATATTCCGTTCGAGAACGTGTATGACCTGATGGCCGTGCGAATCATATTCACACCGCATGAAGGTCTGTCGGAAAAGGACCAATGCTGGATGGTTTATTCGGCGATTACAGAGATTTACCGTCCTCATCCCGAGCGCATCCGCGACTGGATCAGCACGCCGAAAGCAAACGGTTATGAGGCGTTGCATATCACCGTGATGGCACCGAACGGTCAGTGGATAGAAGTGCAGATACGCACAGAACGCATGCATGAGATTGCAGAACGCGGTTTGGCAGCACACTGGAAATACAAGACCGGTGAACGCGGTGAGAACGAGTTGGACAAGTGGCTCAGGACCATTAAAGAGATTCTTGAGAATCCCGAGCCGAATGCGATAGAGTTCCTTGACACATTCAAGTTGAATCTGTTCGCGCACGAAGTGTTCGTTTTCACGCCGGGCGGCGATATCAAGACCATGCCACAAGGTTCGACAGCACTGGATTTGGCGTATATGCTGCACTCGCAGTTGGGCGAACATTGTATAGGCGCGAAGATCAACCATGAGTTGCAGCCGATGTCATACGTGCTGAAAGGCGGTGACCAAGTGGAGATTTTGACATCGAACTCGCAACATCCGCAGCCGGAATGGCTGGACATGGTGACAACGGCAAAAGCACTGGCATGTCTGCGGCAGTATTTCCGTCGCGAAGAACGTGCATTGATACGCAACGGCGAGAAACTGTTCAACGACGCGCTGATGATATACAATGCCACGGATTCGCATGACATGGCGTTGCAACGGACACTGAACTACTATCATCTGACGCAGCCGAACGACCTGTATCTGCAAATCGGAAAAGGAACGATACGTCTTGACAACCTGCAGCAAGTGGCGTTCCCGAACAGCAAGAAAAGCCTGTGGAAACGGCTGAATCCGTTCAGCAAGCCGGAAGACAATCCTGCCGAAAAGACAAACTCTTCTGCACCAAAAAAAGAGGAAAAGAACAAACCCGCTGAACGAAAGAAGAAAATCATCCTTACGGATGATGCATTAGGACGGGACTACGTATTGGCGGATTGCTGTCATCCGATTCCGGGAGACGAAGTGTTAGGCTATGTGGATGAGAAAGGCATGGTTCACATCCATATGATAGATTGTCCGGAAGCGCTGAAACTGAAGAGTGCACACGGCAAACAAATCTGTTCGGCGACATGGAACACCCATCGCGTGCAGTCGTTCGTGGAACATATCGAGATACGCGGAATAGACAAATTCGGCGTGCTGTCGAAAGTGATAGCGATTGTATCAACGGAGTTCCACATCAACTTACGGGAAATACATATCACGTCGGAAGACGGCATTATCCGCGGAACCATGGATGTGTATGTGTATGACCGGCGGGAATTGGAGGATTTGTTCAAGGCTCTGACAGCCATGCCGGAGATTGTAAGTGCACACAAAGCAATTGACAATTGATAATTGACATTATAAAAAAGGTATTAAAATGAAAAAGATTCTGTCAGTAATGACTTTGGCGCTCTGCGCCGTTGCGATGATGGCTCAACAGCCTGTCATCACATTCAAGACGACCGAACACGATTTCGGTAAAATCAATGAAGCAGATGGTCGTGTGACCACCGTGTTTGAGTTCAAGAACGAAGGAATGGAGCCTCTTGTGCTGTCGAACGTACGTGCAAGTTGCGGTTGCACCACACCGAACTGGACCCGTGAGCCGGTTGAGCCGGGTCAAACAGGCAAAATAACCGTGACCTACAATCCCAACGGTCGTCCGGGTCGCTTCCAGAAAACCGTGACCATTACGTCAAACGCTACCGAAGCAACCACACGCGTTTATATCAAAGGCGAGGTTATTCCGAAACCAGCGAAACCCGTGAACCAGTACCCCGTGCAAATGGGCGAACTGAGTCTGAAAGCCAAAAGCGTGAACTTCGGCACCGTGAAGAAAGGTCAGAAAATCAATCATGAGATTGAGTATGCAAATCATACCGACCATGAGATTACCGTTGATTTGGCAACCCGTGCAGAAGACAACTTCCTGATTTCGCAGGTGACACTCGGCACCGTAAAACCCAATGAGACCGGCAAATTCGTGTTTGTATTCGATTCGGAAGTATGCAAATTGTACGGTCCGGTTGAGATTGCAGCATATGTTGAAGTAAACGGCAAAGCAATTCATACGGATGAATACAAGATGTCGTTCAAGGCAGAAGTTGACGAAGACTTCTCCAATCTGAGCGTGGCAGACCGCCAACAGGCTCCGATCATGGAAATGGAAGACGTGATTGACCTCGGAAACGTTGCGCCGGGCAAGAAAGTGAAGAAAGCCGTGTATTTGCAGAATTCAGGTGTGAACGGCTTGATCGTGCGCCGTGTGTATAATGCCAACGAATTCATGAAGATTGAGGCTCCGAAAGGAATCATCAAATCGGGCAAGAAAGGTGAAATAAAGATCGAACTGACTGCAATCATGGACGGCGAGCCGATGCCCGCGACCGATTACAGCCGCGAAATCGTGGTTATCACCAACGACCCGAACCAACCGAAGAAAGCAGTAAAAGTAATTTGGAACGTGCAATAAAATGCAACATCCTGAGAACGACAAACAATACAAAGGACTGACGGTCAATGAAGGCGTGCAGAATCTGCCTTCCGTGAACCCGTACGCCACTTTCAAGCGCAAAAAACGGACGCTGAATGCCCAAGAATATTTCGAGGGCATCCGTAAAGGCGACATTTCGATTTTGGGACAAGCCGTAACACTTGTAGAATCGAGTCTCGCCGCCGATCAGGCAATTGCGCAGAAAGTGATTGAGATGTGCCTGCCTTACGCAGGAAACTCCATCCGTTTGGGTATCACAGGCGTGCCAGGAGCGGGAAAGTCCACGTTTATTGAGGCGTTGGGCACGGAATTGTGCAAAGAAGGCAAACATCTTGCCGTACTTGCCATCGACCCGTCGTCAGAGCGTTCGAAAGGAAGTATATTGGGTGACAAGACGCGAATGAACGAACTGTCCACACAGGCAAATGCGTTCATACGTCCTTCCCCGTCTGCCGGTTCACTCGGCGGAGTTGCACGCAAAACCCGCGAAACGATTGTGCTGTGCGAGGCAGCCGGATTCGATACAATACTGGTGGAAACCGTAGGTGTCGGACAAAGCGAAACCGCCGCACACTCGATGGTGGATTATTTCCTGCTGCTGCAAGTAACCGGAACAGGTGACGAGTTGCAAGGAATCAAACGCGGTATCATGGAAATGGCGGACGGAATAGCCATCAACAAATGCGACGGAAATAATATAGAACGTGCGCGCGCCGCGCGTGTAAGCTTCCGAAACGCCCTGATGCTCTTCCCTCCTTCGGAATCCGGTTGGAAACCCGATGCCATATGCTGCTCGTCCATTGATCACAGCGGCGTTATGGATGTGTGGCAGAACGTGGAGGATTATATTGCGTTCACCAAAAAGAACGGCTATTTCGAGCACCACCGCACCGAACAAGCCAAATACTGGATGTACGAAACGATAAACGCCGAACTGCTCAACGGTTTCTACCGCGACGAGGAAATGGAACGGCTTATCCAACGTGCAGAGGAACAAGTACTGAATAACGAATTGTCAAGTTTTATAGCAGCGAACAGATTATTAGATGCCTACGCCAAGAAAAAACAGTAAACCGACAACCCCCAAAGTAGGTCCGAACGACCTGGGCAAGTTGCCGCCGCAAGCACCGGAACTGGAAAGTTCGGTGTTAGGTGCGCTCATGATTGAGAAAGATGCCTATGCGACGGTGGCCGATTTGTTGCGTCCTGAATCGTTCTACAAAGACCAGAACCGTCTGGTGTTTGAGGCTATACGTGCTTTGGCCGCGAAAGACGAGCCCATTGACATCCTGTCCGTGGCGGAGAAGCTTAAGGCACAAGGCACACTTGCCGAAGCAGGTGGTGCGCTGTATCTCAGCGAGTTAAGTCGTCAGGTTGCCTCTACGGCACACCTGCGTTATCATGCCCAAATCGTGGGACAGAAAGCCACTGCACGCGACCTCATCAGTATGGCGGCGAAGATCGAAGAACAAGCTTATGACGAGACTCAGGATGTCGATGAACTGATGCAAATGGCGGAAGCAGGCATCTTCGAAATCAGCCAACGGGCACAGAAACGTGACGTGACGCAGATTGATCCGGTCATTGAAGAAGCATTTGCACGAATCCGCAAAGCTTCGAAGAATGAAGGCAATATATCCGGCGTGCCGTCCGGGTTCCACGATTTGGACAAAATCACATCCGGCTGGCAAAATTCAGACCTTATTATTATTGCCGCGCGTCCGGCGATGGGTAAAACAGCGTTCGTGCTGTCCATGGCAAAGAATATCGCCATCAACTACGGTATTCCCGTAGCCATGTTCTCGCTGGAAATGAGCAATGTGCAATTGGTGAACCGTCTGATAATGAATGTGTGCGAGTTGGAAGGCGACAAGATCAAGAACGGCAAACTGACACAAGCCGAATGGGCACAGCTGGAGCATAAAATCAACGAACTGCGCGGCGGACAAATATACGTCGATGACACGCCGAGCCTGTCCGTGTTCGAGCTGCGTTCCAAAGCACGCAAACTTGTTCGCGAGCATAAAGTGCAACTGATTATCATTGATTATCTGCAACTTATGAACGCTTCCGGCATGAATTTCGGAAGCCGTGAGCAGGAAATCAGTATCATTTCGCGCAACCTGAAAGCACTTGCCAAAGAACTGGACATTCCAATTATTGCGCTGTCACAGTTGAACCGTAACGTGGAGTCGCGTACCGGCGTAGAAGGCAAGACACCGCAATTGAGTGACCTGCGTGAGTCGGGTGCGATAGAACAGGATGCCGATATGGTTTGCTTCATCCACCGTCCGGAGTACTACCATTTGTACAACGACGAGAAGACCGGCAAGGACTTGCGCGGATTAGGACAAATCATCGTTGCAAAGCACCGTAACGGTGCCACCGATTCCATCTGGCTGCGCTTCCGCTCGAAGTTCGCGAAGTTCCAGAACGAAGACGAGACCTTTGACGATGACCTGCCACCATTGCCAACTGCGGGAAATGTGACCATCAGTTCCAGGATGAACAGCACCATGTCGCCGGATGGTGCAACACAAAACGATGACGGCGTACCATTTTAATTGACAATTGCTAATTGATATTATACATGCTACAAAGAACAGTTATAATTGACGCTCTGAAGAGCAAACAATTCAACGAACCGATTAACGTTCGCGGCTGGGTACGTAGCCGTCGCGGCAACAAAGCTGTAAGTTTCATTGCCCTTAACGACGGCTCAACCATCAAGAACATCCAAATCGTTGTGGATCTCACAAAGTTCCCCGAGGAACAGCTCAAGCCCGTAACAACAGGCTCGTGTATCTCCGCAACAGGCATTCTCGTTCCGTCACAAGGTGCAGGACAGGATGTGGAGATCCAGCTTACCGAATTAGAAGTTTATGGCACAGCCGACCCCGAGCAATATCCGTTGCAGAAGAAAGGTCTGTCCATGGAGTTCCTGCGCACCATTGCGCATCTTCGTCCGCGAACCAACACGTTTGGCGCGGTGTTCCGCATCCGTCACAATATGGCAATGGCTATTCACACCTATTTCCACGAACACGGCTATTTCTACTTCCATACGCCGCTAATTACGGCTTCCGATTGCGAAGGTGCTGGACAGATGTTCCAAGTGACGACCAAGAACCTCTACAATCTCAAGAAAGACGAGCAAGGTCAGATTGATTATTCGGACGACTTCTTCGGCAAAATGGCGGCATTGACCGTCAGCGGTCAGTTGGAAGGCGAATTAGGAGCCATGGCACTCGGCAAGATTTATACGTTCGGTCCGACATTCCGCGCCGAAAACAGCAACACGCCGCGTCACTTGGCAGAGTTCTGGATGATTGAGCCGGAAGTGGCATTTATCCAGAAGGACGAGCTGATGGATCTCGAAGAAGATTTCATCAAATTCTGCGTCCGCTGGGCATTGGAGCACTGCATGGATGACCTTGAGTTCCTCAACCAGTTTGTGGACAAAGGTCTCATTGAGCGCCTCAAATCCGTGGTAGATACGGAATTTGTCCGTCTGCCTTACACCAAAGGCATCGAGATTCTGCAAGAAGCCATCAAGAACGGTCATAAGTTCGAGTTCCCGTGCAACTGGGGCGATGATTTGGCTTCCGAACACGAGCGGTTCCTTGTAGAAGAGCACTTCAAGAAACCGGTTATTATGACCGATTATCCGAAGGAAATCAAGGCTTTCTACATGAAACTCAACGCAGACGGCAAAACCGTTCAAGGCACAGACGTGCTTTTCCCGCAAATCGGCGAAATCATCGGCGGCAGTGTCCGCGAAGAAAGTCTTGACAAGCTCAACGAAGAGATTGAGCGCCGCCATATTCCAATGAAAGACATGTGGTGGTACTTGGACACCCGTCGTTTCGGAGCCGCACCTCACGCCGGATTCGGACTCGGTTTCGAACGGTTGATGCTCTTCGTTACAGGAATGCAGAACATCCGCGACGTCATTCCTTTCCCGAGAACTCCAAAATCCGCTGAATTCTAATGAATATGAAACAAAATATAATTAACTTTAGTATTAACCAAAAATTCAAATCTATGCGAAAAACACTCGTAACCTTAGTGGTTTGTAGTATGTCGCTATTCGCCGCAGCGCAAACTTCCCTGAAGGGAACGCTGATTGACGAAACGACTTCGCAACCGATTGCCGGAGCAACGATTACTCTGGCAAACCAAAACATTTCCACCACGACCAACCAGTCGGGTGAATTCTCGCTACTTTACCTCGAACCGATGGACGAAGAAATCGTGATCGAGGCTGAAGGCTACAATGGTACCATTGAGTTGGTGCAACTGAAAGAGAATCAGGAGAATCAGATGGATCCTGTCAAACTCTCGGTCAACATTGAGAAAGAGGCAAAGGACGAGATTCTCATCAACATCTCGGACGAGGATCTCAACGATGATGAAGGCCGGTCGCAAGCACAAGCATCCGCTGCTTCGGCAAGTGTCGATGTCTTCAACTCGGCAACCTCTTTTGCTTGGTCAACCGCACGCTATCGCAACCGCGGCTATGAATCGCAGTACGAAACTGTTTACATCAACGGCGTTTCGTTCAACACTGCTGAGCGCGGAACGTTCTCCTTCTCATCTATGGGTGGTCTGAACGACGCAAGCCGCAACAAGGAAGTGGTAATGCCGATGGAAGCAACAAACTTCACCTTCGGAAACATCGGTCAATCCACCAACTATCTGATGAACGCCTCACGTTTTGCACAAGGCTGGAAAGTCAGTGCTGCCGGTACAAACCGCAACTACAAAGCTGCCGTGCGTGCATCGTATGCTACCGGTCCGCTGAAGAACGGTTGGTCGGTTATCGCACAACTCGCGTTCCGTTTCTCGCCCTACACCACTCAGAAAGGTATCATCGGTGAAGGTTCGAACTATTATTCTCTCGGTTACTTCGTTTCCGCAGAAAAAGTTTGGGACAACGGTAACCGCCTGAATATCACCACTTTCGGAGCTCCGACAATGCGTGGTCAGAACGGCGCGGTTACACAGGAAGTGTATGACCTCACAGGAACAAACAACTACAACCCCTATTGGGGCTATCAGGACGGTCACATCCGCAACTCACGTATCGTGAAATCGTTCGACCCGACGGCTATTGTTACCTTCGACCTCAACATCAACGAGCACAACAAGATGAAATTCGGTGTCGGATATCACTACTCTCTGTATTCGAACTCCGCCATCAACTTCTACAACGCTCCTGACCCGCGTCCGGACTACTACCGCAATCTGCCCTCATTCTTGTGGGACAATCAGATTGTTGACGGCAACTCGCAGCAGTTGTACGCCCAAAACGGAACTCACTTCAACTATGGTAACTTCATCGGTTCCGACATGAACGGCGTTTATCTCGGACAAGGCTTTACCGGTGCTGACGGCAATCTTGTAGGTCCCTCTGTTGACGCACAGAACTATAACACGCTCGTCGAACTCTGGAAAAACCGCGATGACAAAGTGACGCAAATTGATTGGGATGCTCTTTATGCCGCCAACTATGCAGACCCCGATGGTCTGGCACGTTATATGGTTGAGCGCCGTCACAACGACATTGAAGAGGCTTCCGCAACTGTTCTTTGGAACAACGACCAGTTCGAGCACCTCAAAATGACACTCGGCGTAGAAGGCAAGTACTCGCAAGGTATTCACTACAAAACAATGGATGACCTGCTTGGTGCTGATTATTGGATTGATATTGACCCGTTTGCAGACCGTGATATCAAAGAGTTGGCAACCAACATCGGTATGTCACAGGAAGAAATGAGCTATGTAAAGCAGAACAACCTCGCTTACTTTGCAGACCACGGAGAAGCCGAGCACATCAAGAACGGCAAGCGTTTCGGCTATGACTACCGCATGAACCTCAGCAACGAAAAAGTATGGTTCCAGAACGAATGGAAGTTCAACGAGATTGATTTCTACTATGCTATCCAGGGAACATTCTCGTCCATGCAGCGCACAACCAACATGTACAATGGTCGTGCATGGTATCTCGCAAGTTTGGCTGTCAGAGACGGCAATCCGGATGACGCAGAACTCTATCTTGGCGACTTAAAGCAATACGACAAACTACGTAGCACATATCTGGGCAAAGCGCACTATTTCTTTGATCCTGCGTTCAAAGCCGGATTCAACTACAAGATCAACGGTCGTAACAAACTGAAATTCAACGCCATAGCAGAGACTCGCGCTCCGTTGGCACGTAACGCTTATATCTCGCAACGTGTACATGACCGCGCTATCGAATCCATTTATGTGCACGACAAAGCAAAGAACCTCAAAGATTTCTATGCTGCTTCCGAAAAGATTGTCGGCGGTGACCTCACTTATGAATTCAACTACCCGATTGTTCGTGGTCGTTTAACAGGTTACTACACCCGCTTCTGGAACGGTTCGGAACTCAACGGATTCTATGATGATGAAGTTCGTACGTTCGTGAATCAGGCAATCACCGGCATCAACCGCCGTCACTGCGGTATCGAGGCTGCCGTTGCTGTCAAACTCGGCACCTACTTCACTCTGACCGCTTTCACCGCAATCGGCGACCACCGTTACACCAACAATGCTTACTCTGTAACATCGGCTGAAAACGGAATGGCACTTGCAACGGACATGTTGACGAACAAAAATATCTACGAAGTTCGCGACTCCGTTATGTACAACGGCGTTCGCGTTGCACAGGGTCCGCAACTCAATGCCAGCTTGAAACTCAGTTTCTTCCACCCAAAAATGTGGTTTGCTGACGTAACCGTTTCATACTACGACTGGAACTTCCTCAGCGTTGCTCCTTCGCGTCGTATGATGGCACTTTACACCGGTGTACGCGCAGACGGAACTACGCTGAACGGCGCATATAACAACATTTACACAGAAGATCAGGTACAGGCATATGACATGCGTCTCAAAAATGAGGACGGTACTTTCATGCTTGACAAATACGGAAACTACCAGTTGCAATATCCGTACAACATGCTTGACCAACAGGAATCGCTTTCCGCGACTAATCCGCTCAACCGTTTCATGATTGACTTCAGCGTCGGTAAACTGATTTACCTCAAGAACCGCCAGTCTCTCTCGATTAACCTCTCTGTTACGAACATCGGTCACAACCTCAACTTCAAGACAGGTGGTTACCAGCAGGCTCGTTTGCCGCGTGCAACACGTCAGAAAGTGGCTGATGGAGAGAACTCGACCATTACCGCCAACGCTTGGAAATTCCCTGCAAAGTACTACTATGCTTGGGGACCGAACCTCTACGCAACAATTACTTATAAATTCTAATTAGGAGGACACAAATATGAAAAACAAAGTTAATTTTGCCTTTATTTCACTCGCATCGCTTGCTGCACTGCTGTGGCTGATGCCTGCTTGTACTCCGAATGCTCCGTCGGAAGACGCACTCTTTGTCAATGAAGACAAAGTCGCTGAAATCACGTCGGACGGTAAAATCTATACGCTTAATGATTTCTGCACAAAGTATATGTCAGAAGCAGGAAACTATAAATCGGACACTACTCCGTATCGTACGCGTTCGGAATATTTCGACGGCACAGATACGCTGTATTTCTTCTCCGTTGACACGATTCCAACGGATGGTCCTGGCATTTATATCCGTGGACGAATCACAACCGATGATTACGGAGGCAACTTCTACAAGACCCTTGTTATCCAGCAGATTGTGAATGGTGCCCAGCAGAACCTCCGTATCTCTGTCGATATGGGTTCCGCAAGCGGTCTCTTCCATCGTGGTCAGGAAATTCTTATCCGTTGTAACGGTCTGGCTGTCGGACGTTATGCGAACCAGCCGCAACTCTGCGTGCCTTCGTATAACAACAACATCTGGGCTTCCAGCGCGAACCAGAAAGTCGGTTGGGCACCCGGTCGTATTCCTGCACCGAAATTCCGTAAGGCATATACGCTTATTGGTGCACCCGAGCCGCAGAAACTGGTCTATGACGTAATGACTTTGGATGAGTTGGACAGCAAATATCTGCAAAACTTCAAGGACATCAAGAGTGCTCGCGTTGCAGACGGTCGTCTGGTTAGAATTACCAACGTACACTTCAACAGAAAATGCGACAACCAGGGTAAGTTACAGGATCTTGTCCTATATAATCCTCTCACAGGAGACGGCAATCCCGAAGTGGCTGACAGTTATGCATGCGTATTTGCACCTTCCACCGGTAATATCGGATTCCCGCAATCCAGATATGTGGTTAGCGCGGACGAAACCGACTCAGTGCTTGTATCGGCATCAGAATATGCAAAATACGCATACTTCTATATTCCGTCTGCCAAGCATGTGGGTAGCATAACCGGTATTTTGGGTTACTACGTGGACAACCAGCCTACGGATAAATATCCGCTGACTACGGCAAAATGGTCCATTACGCCCTGTGACTTGGGTGACATTCTTCCCGAGCCGCAAAAAGCCGGCACATGGAAACCCGCTGAATGGCAAAAGGGCATAGCCCAACCCGAAGACTAAATGGGAAAATGAGAAAATGTCTTGGCTTGACATTGTCATATTACTCCCGCTCCTCATCGGTCTCGTAAGAGGTCTGATGAGGGGCTTGATAACCGAGATCATCGCCATTTTGGCGGTGGTCTTCGGTTTCGTGGGAGCCAAGATGTGGGGCAAAGCCTTCTCCGCGTGGCTTGTTTCGCAGTTTACCTGGCCGCAGGCGGTATGTGATGCCGTCGCGTATGCACTGCTGTTTTTGGGCATTGCTATCGTACTGAACATTGTCGGCAGACTGGTTTCCAAACTCCTCAAAGCCATCAATTTAGGATGGATGAATAGGGCGCTGGGCGCAACCTTTGGTATCGTCAAATGGGCGGTTATTGTGCTGGCGGTTGTTTTCTGCGTCAACAAACTGGACAGTTATTTCAATTTTCTCAAACAGGATCTCAAAGAGCAATCGGTTGTTTATCCTTTTGCAGTCGATAGTGCGAACAAAGCGCTGGACTACGTTCATACATTTGCATCCACGCCCGACTTGCCGGCACTAAGCCAGTAGTTAGTTATTAGTTAGATATTACCCTGATTGAAGCCCGATTGAAAACCAAGAGGAAATAAAGAGATAACCAAGAGAACTTTTCCTGTATGATTGTTTATTTAAGTCTGGGTGCTAATCTCGGCAACCGCGAGGAGACGCTTGATAAGGCTGTTCAATTGCTTGCCACACATGTCGGACCGCTAATCAAGCGGTCATCTTTTTTCTATTCCAAGCCGTGGGGATTTGATTCGCCCAACGACTTCTGCAACATCTGTGCTTCGTTTGAAACCACTTTGGACCCGATTTCCCTACTCTACACCACGCAACAGATAGAAAAACAACTTGGCCGCACAAGAGAAAATGAGAAAATGGGAAAATGGGAAAATGGGAAAATGAGAAAATGGGAAAATGAGAAAATGAGGAAATACCATGACCGTCCCATTGACATCGACATCCTGTTATATGGCGATTTGAACATTGACACGCCGGAACTCACCCTTCCGCACAAAAATATGCGAGAAAGGGAGTTTGTGATGGTTCCATTGCGAGAAATTGCCCCGGAATTGTCCTATTTTGCAGAAAAATAGACAAATTTCATCAAAAATAGCAGAAAAATTTGCACGGTTCAAAAAAAAGCAGTACTTTTGCACGCTTTTTAATCGAAGGCACTTGTGTCGAGAAAAAAATCGGTTAAAAACCGCTTTTTTAGGAAAGCGTCCATAATCAAATACCTAAATGGCTCAATAAATGGTCAAATGGTAAATGATTAAATGGTAAATGAAGCGCGCAAGCGCGTATGGTGGTCATAGCTCAGTTGGCAGAGCATCGGATTGTGGTTCCGAGTGTCGTGGGTTCGAGCCCCACTCTCCACCCGAAAACAAATCAGCAGCCTTTCGGTTGCTGATTTTTGTTATTGTGTATAGTGATGAATTGTTGCAACAACGTAACGACAATTCAAGGTTTCGCCAATTTCTCAAACAAAACTCCGCCATCTTCCCAAATGATTTTCCACCAAATGACCGAGCAAGGACGATGGATTATTGTTGCTTATATCCTAATTCTATTTAGACTATCATTGCAAAGCTCCTCTCTGTTTCATCAGCGACACCAAATCTTCAATGATATATTCCTTTGAGAAAGAGTGTAGCACATCGTAGCAGGGGACGATATAACCATCTATCATACCTGCATTCTGCATTTTATGGTACACTTCTCTTGCGCTTTGGTGCAAATATGCCGCCACATTATTGACGCAAAAGATTGTGAAATTTAGAATTTTGAAATCCATATTTCCAAATCTTTGCAACTTTTGGCTGCAAAGTTACTGCTTTTTTTTCGACATACACAAGTTTTTAAGCATAATTTGTTCGGATTTTTGCAAAATGAAACGATTATGGATGAAAAATAAAGATATCGTTCAAAAAGAAGTGAAAATTTTTGTTTTGTCTATTTTCCTGCCTGAACGCCTCCGCCGCCACCGAGACGGTTGAGTTCGTCGAGGTCGCCTACTTTGCGGTTCTTATGCTGCTGGTATTGACCGAACATCCATGTCACGGAGAGCATCACCCGCTGCTGCCGCACGGTGTTCTTATACCATGTCTCATAGCCCGGTTCAAGGCATTGGCTGTGCGTGGTAAAGGATAGCGAGCGCGCTAAATCCTGTACATTGAGGTTGAAAATAAGCCCTTTCTCCATGTACATCTTGCGCACGCCGAAGCTGAGGAAATACATTCCTTCCTCGCGCTCATAGCCGGTAGTCATCGGAGAGGACCAGTTGCCGTCCAAGGTCATTGTCCAGTCCTTGGGCAGATAGGCGGAAAGGGTGCCGCTGACATAGCCGTAGTGGTTTCTGTTTTCATACACGGGCGATCCGTCCGCCTGTTTCTCGTAGGACTTGTTGATAAAATGCAACCAGCCGGCATTGACGGTGAGGGCAAGCCAAGCACCTTGCATCGATTTCGAACCATCTTCGGCAGTCACATACTTCGGCACGATCGGCAACTCCGTCAGTGACACATTGACACCGTGGGTGGTACACGTACCGAAATTAGTCCACTGGACATAGGCCATTCCGTTGTCCAACAAGAACGTGCGCTGAGAGAACATATTCTGGGTATGCGCAAAATTGAAGGTCATATTCAAGTACTGCGTCCAACTGAAATGCAACTCCACATCGTTGTTGAATTCCGGCGTTAGTTCGGTATTTCCTTTCTGGTACGAATAGGCATCCACGTAGGTGATGAACGGATTGAGCATCCAGTAGTTCGGACGTTTGATACGCCGCGTATAACTGGCGCTGACCGAGATAGGCTGTTGTAGTTTGCCGAGCGGCGATGTGGTATAACCCACAAACGCGGTCGGGAAGGGATCGAAATAGGACTTGCGGGTGACTGAATCAGCACTGAGCCAGTTGCCGTTACTGAACGTGTATTCGCCGCGCAGACCGAGTTTAACCGACCAGTGCTCGCCAAACTGCTTGCCGACGGAGATATAAGCCGCAGCTACATGCTCGTCGTAGCGGAAGGAACTGGTATCCGTCGGCAGAACGAGCCCGTTGAGCGTGGAGTCAGTGAACATACTGTTGTTGGTGGATGAAAGACCGTATTTGACACCGCATTCGATCATACCTGTCTGCCAGAACTTGGTCTGGAAATCCAACTTGCCGCTGTATATATCAATCGTCTGGCGGCTGGCTATATCCAGTTTCAGCGAACGAGGCGTTGCTTCTTTGTAGTCGGTGCCCTGGTAATTCGTGTTATAATTATTATAGCGGTTATAATCCACATTCACAGTTAGTTCGCGCTCCAGTGCTTCGTTGAAGGTGTGGGTGAAGTTGATGTTCGCCGTGTGCTGCGGCGAGTGCATCGTGGTACGCGTTTCCGAGACGCTCGTGCTCATGGTGTCTGTGCCTTGTAGCGTATAGGCATAGTTGCGCCCGGCGAAGGACTGTTGCGCCCCACGCATGTACGGCACCTGGAGGATGAAACCGAAGGTATTAACCGAATCGATATACCAGTCGTTGCCCGCCTTGAGCATGTAGTACTGGAAATTCAGGTCATACCCCGAACGAGAGTAATTCTCTATCGTCGGCGTCTTACGGTATGTCTCCAGGTCGATGTCATTCTGCGCAAATACTTGGGTCAGTTGTCCGAAGGTATAGGTCTTTTCGCCGCGGTAGTTGAGGTTGAGGGACACCATATCCATCTGCAAC